>NZ_JBNWUK010000007.1:0-165205 GCF_050563205.1 Zafaria sp. Z1313 | reverse complement strand
GAGGGTGTTTCATAGAGTGTGTAAGGGTCCGGTCTCTAACTGGGGTGTGACCTGTGGTTTCACCCCTTTGAAAGGACGGGCCTCATGGCAGATACCAACACCATTCCGAACCCTCTTGAAGGCGTTCTCAGCGCCGATCAGATCGACGCCCTCGTCACCGCCGCGGAGGATCTCGGGCAGGGGCGCCACGGCGTCGAGGAGCTGCTGGCGCGAATGACCCGCGCGGTCCTGGAACGGAGCCTGGAGACCGAGATGAGCGACCACCTCGGCTACGAGTCCGGGGACCCCGCCGGGGCCGGGACGGGAAACTCGCGCAACGGCAAGACCACCAAGAACGTGCAGACCCTGCAGGGGCCGGTGCAGATCACCGTGCCACGGGATCGGAACGGCTCCTTCGCGCCGGTCATTGTGCCCAAGCGGTCCCGCCGGCTGGGCAAGGTCGAGGACATGATCCTCTCGCTCTACGCCCGTGGGATGAGCACCCGCGACATCGGGGCCCACCTCGAGGAGATCTACGGGGCCAAGGTCTCCGCCGCGACGATCTCCCGGGTCACCGACGTCATCGCCGACGAGGTCGCCCAATGGCAGAACCGGCCGCTGGAAGCGGTGTATCCGATCGTCTACATCGACGCGATCTGGCTGAAGATCCGTGACGGCGGGGTCGTGGCGAACAGGGCCTGCCACATCGCCGTGGGCGTGGACGTCGAGGGCCGCAAGCAGGTCCTGGGCCTGTGGCTGGGCGCTTCGGAGGGGGCGAAGTTCTGGGCCAACGTGCTCACCGAGATCCGCAATCGCGGCGCCACGGACATCCTGGTCCTGTGTTGCGACGGGCTGAGCGGCCTGCCGGCGGCGGTGAACAGCATCTACCCGCAGACCGTGGTCCAGACGTGCGTGGTGCACCTGCTGCGCTCGGCGATGCGCTACGCCTCCTACGGGGACCGCAAGGCGATGGCCAAGGACATGCGTCCGATCTACACGGCTCCGACCGTGCAGGCCGCGGAGCTGGCCATGGAGGCCTTCGCCGAGGCCTGGCAGGCCAAGGCCCCCGGGGCGGTGCTGGCGTGGAGGAACGCGTGGGAGGACTTCACCCCGTTCCTGGCGTTCACACCCGAGATACGCAAGGTCATCTACACCACGAACCAGATCGAATCGATCAACTACCAGCTCCGGAAGATCACCAAGACCAGGGGCTCGTTCCCCTCCGACGACGCGGCGCTCAAGCTGGTCTACCTGGGGATCCGGAACATCGAGACCACCCGCGGAGGCGAGCTCGGAACCGGCACCCAGGGATGGCACCAGGCCCTGAACGCCTTCGCCGTCCAATTCCCCAACCGACTCCCGATCTGACCACCCGGCAGAGCGGATTACCGACCGGTCCCTTACACGGAAAACTTGACACCCCCGCGATGAAAACAGACAGGCCCGTGCTGGCTTCGGTGACTGCCCCGCTCATGATCCCCCCGGCCTGCCCGCCGGAGAGGGCGGGCAGCCAGTAGAGCAGCAGGTAGATCCCGGCGAGGACAAGCGCGGCTCCGCCGAGGCGGTTAACGAAGGGCAGCAGCCTCCGGACGTGGCGTGCCAGGGCGTCCCGCGCCACCGCTGCACCGAGGGACAGAAGGACCAGCACCACCGAGGAGCCCAGGGCGTAGGCGGCGAAGACCGCCAGCAGCCCGGCGAGGCTTCCGGTGGACACGGCCTGGGCGACGACAGCCAGCAGCAGGGCCAGGCTGCAGGAGAGCGCGGCCACCCCATACGCCACACCGTAACCAAAGACAGCCCTCAACCCCGAACCGGTCCCGCCCGTCTTCAGAATCCGGGACAGATTCAACCGTGTCCCGGGCAGCTGCCAACCGAACACCATGCCGAGGCCGGCGGCCACGATGACGGCTCCGATCAGCGCCGCCGCCCAGGGCAGCGCCGACGCCACCGAACGCAGACCCACAGCGGCGAGCAGGCCGGCCGTGACAAAGACGGTGGCGAAGCCGGCGCTGAGGGCAGCCCCGGCCCGGAGGCCTGCAAACAGCGGACGTTTCCGTCCCGCACCGGGCCCGGCACCGATAAAGTACGCCAGGTAGGTTGGAAGCATCGCAAAACCGCACGGATTCACCGTGGCAAGCATTCCGGTCAGAAAGGCCAGGCCCAGAACCCCCGTCGTCATCCCTTTGACCCCGAATCCGTAGCGGCAGGAGCAACGGGCCGGGATTGCAGGAACAGAGCACAGCCGCCCGCCCTTGCCTCCGCACTGTTCCGGCGCCGTGGCTGCATAAGCACGACCCCCGCGGCAAGGGCTGCGGCGGCAATGATCCAGAGATTGCCGGTCGCCGGCCCGACTGCAGCGAAAACACCGGCTGCCCCTGCAAGAACCGGCACCCCGCAGCACACCAGTGCAGCCATCACGACACCGGGCGAGGACAGCAGAGTGCCTGCCGCCAGCATCAGGCCCGGGCGCTCCCGGCCCTTCACGTTTATTGACATGGTTGTCCTTCCTCTGCCCGGCTTCCTGCCCGCCCCTCGCGGGACACCTGACAAAAAACCGGACGACTATTCCGTCTCAACCCATCATGGACCTTCCACTATGGGGGAAGGTCAAGCTGGCGACGGGAACTGCTGGTCTGCGGTACGTAACCTTCCAGTATGATGGAAGGGTTAGCTGCTTTTTTCGGAACGAGATGAGGACCCGAAATGCGAATCGGTGAGGCTGCTGCCGCTGTCGGCATGACAACCAAGACGATCAGGTTCTACGAGGACCGGGGGCTTCTGCCGCCGGCCGAACGCTCCGCCAACGGCTATCGTGACTACGCCCACGACACCCTCAGCCGCCTTGAATTCATCCGCCGCAGCCAGATTGCCGGGCTGACCCTTGCGCAGATCCAGGACATTCTGCGGATCCGCGACAACGGCTTCACGCCATGCACCCACGTGCGGGACGTTCTGGGGAAACAGCTGACGGACCTGGACCGGCAAATCGCGGAGCTCACCGCGCTGCGGGTGACCGTGGCCGAACAATATGCAACCGCCGAGGCGGCCGACCCGCAGTGCTGCGATGCGGAACAGATCTGCAGTTACATCTGAGCCCGCGGCGAGGTGAACCACCCCGCCTTGCCGACTCCCCACCGCCAGGGCCGTCCGCAGTTCCGCGGCGCCTGGCTCCACGGCCAGGAAGGCCTCCGTGCCGACGACGCCCAACACCATGGCCACACTTACCTGGCTTATCCAGTATGCGGCGATGAGCCGTGCATCGGAGGCAAAGGCAAAGATAACGCACCGTTCCGGGCCAGAAATTCACTGATGCACCGGCCGCTTCGTAGAGCGCACAGCACATTCCGACATGGTTTGCGGCAGCAGGAGAGATGTGCTGGACCTCGGCGAGTACCAGGGTTCCCGGCCCGCAGGCGCCGCAGCTATCGGAGAAGAAACAAGAGCATCGTCAGCCTCGATCCGATACCGGCACCTGTTCCCGATGGATCATCGGGGCGGCAAACCCGGCCACCGGCGCCACGCCTTCCCCGGCCCTGTTGCCTGCGGTGCCGAGTGGGGCATTAACGATACCAACGGTGCTGCTTCCCAAGAAGTGGCACGCAGCAGCACCGGGGGATTCCATGCTGAAGGCCACCTCGGCGCTGTCGGAGCCCCGCTCGTCCGCTCGGTGGGGCGGCCGTCATTGGCCAGTGCGTTGCGTGACCCTGCCCGGGGCGGAATCTTGGCCTGACCCGGCAGCGGGACTGCAGCAGTCTTCCATTTTATCCGTCGTGCCCGGTTGGCGGCGCCGGAGTGTCCAGAGCAGTACAGTCACTGCCAGGGCCACGGCGGCAAGGATGACCCACGGATTGCCCAGGAATGACCCGACCGCACCCAGCGCTCCGGCCGCGATCAGCAGCGGCAGCCCGCAACACAGCACATGCAGCAAGACAAAGCCGCCGATGACCAGCCCCGTCCGACTGCCTTGGTCCTCGGAAGTAGTTGACATGGTCCCTCCTTTCAACGCTCCGCCACCAGGGGCCGGAGCGGGCGATTGGTTGTCAGGTTCATACAACCAGTATGAACCTTCCCCCATAATGGAAGGTCAATACTTGTACGGAAATTGCCGCAAGGGGCGTTTCCCAGACGGCGAGCCGCACTCTGCCAGCTGGCCGGCCCGTTCAAGTTCAGCGGGCATCGACGGGGACCCCACCACCGACGACCCTCCGGCCGTTGCGGGGCGATCAACCGGCAACTCCGCCGACTGCCAGGCCCACTTTGACGTCCTGGTTGCCTGCCAAACAGCTGCCCCCTCGGCTGGGCGGCAAGGCTCCGGCAGCGGGTTTTCCCGGTTCCGTTCAGGTCGGGACGCGGCGGTCGTTCCCAACCCCGGGCCCGCGGCTGCCAATTTCACTTGGCGGGTTTGGCCGATGCTGGTGACGTTGCTGAAGCTGCAAGATCCACGCCCGTCATCGGCATCGGCTGAACCGCCAAGTTTGACTGCAACTTAACCGCCAATCCGGCAATCGAAGTTAACATTCACATGTAACGGGCCCGTCGGCAGGTCGTCCAACAACATGTTTCAGGTAAGTGAATGTTCACGTCGACGAGGGCGAACATTGCCTCCCCTAGAGCCGGTGCAGGCAGCGCGTCGCGACGCCCCACACGGTGAAGTCCTCCGGCACGGGGTCCCCGGGCCGCCGCGCGGCGGGGCCGGGCTGGTGGCCGGAGGCGGGGCGGGAGCCAGGGCCGGACCCGGGACCGGGACCGGGCTCGGGCTCGGCTTCCAGTCGAGGCCCGCCGCCGCCGAGGCGCAGGCGCCTCACGAGCAGCTCGCCGTCCACGACGGCGACCACGACCGATCCGTCCCGCGGCGCGAGCGAACGGTCCACGATCAGCTCGTCGCCATCGCAGACGCCCGCGCCGGACATCGAGGACCCCTCCACGCGCATCAGGAACGTCGAGGTGCGGTCAGAGATCAGGTGGCGGTTGAGGTCGATGCCGCCCTGGAAGTAGTCCCGCGCCGGGGATGCGAAGCCGGTGGGCTCGGCCGCGCTGCCCGGGGGCGCCGGGCGGCGCGGGGCGGGGTCGACTCCGAACACGGCGGACACCTGCTTTCGAACACAGTTTCTAGTGCCCCAGCTTAGCACCAGACCCGGCCTGCCGGTGTCCTCCGCAGTTCAGTCCGCCGTCAGCCGCTGGGCGAGCATCACCAGGATCCCGCTGGGCCCCCTCAGATACGTGAGCCGGTAGAGCCCGGCGTACTCGGCCACGCCGCGCAGCGGGTGGCAACCGTGCCGCGCCGCGGTCGCCAGGGCGGCGTCGATGTCCTCCACCGAGAAGGCCACCCGGTGCATGCCGATCTGGTGCGGGCGCGTCGGCTCGGACTCGAGCGCCGGGGGATGGATGTACTCGAAGAGCTCCAGCCGGCCCAGCCCGTCGGGCGTCTGGAGCAACGCGATCCTGGCGTGGTTGCCGTCGAGCCCCACAGCAGTATCGGCCCACTCGCCGCTGACCGTGTCGCGGCCGAGCTCCGTCAGGCCGAGGTCGGTGAAGAAGGAAACCGCGGCGTCGAGGTCGCGCACCGCGATCCCGACGTTCTCCAGCTTGATGCCCATGCCTGGAAACGTAGCAAGGACCCGCCAGCGGCACCAGAGCCGCGCCGCCGTCGTCCTGGGATATGACGGGCCGCAAGGCGCGCCCCGCCGCGGGACCCTAGACTCGAGGCATGCAGGAACTCGCGGCCGCGGCCGGACCCGGACTGGAACTGCTGGGGTGGATCGCGCTCGCCGCGGCCCTGGCGTTCTTCGCGGCGTCCGCCGTGCACCGCCTCCTGCTGCGGCAATGGCAGTCCGCGCCCTACGTCCTGATGGTCCTCGAGGGGCAGCGGTGCGCCGTGTGGACCACTCCGGAAGGAGGCATGGTCAGCCACGCGCTCGCAGACGCCGTCCAGGAGCGCGGTACCGATCCGGGACGAGCCGGGGACGCGTCGGAGCACGGGGGCGTCATGGAGGCCGGGAGCCCGTCGGAGACCGGCGGGACTGTCTACTACCAGCAGCATCAGGACGGGCGCTGGCAGTTCACGCCGCCCGAAGACCACAGCCGCCTCCTGCGGGGAGCGGGCTGGATCCTGTTCGCGCTCTTCGCCCTGACGCAGCTGCTCGGCCTGGCGGCGGCCGTCTAGGCCGGACGGCCCGCTGCTTTTCCCCGCGGAGCGGCGTATCGTTGAAAGACAGGAAGCCGTCATCGGTTGACGAGGAGGTCGCCGTCATGAGCCTTTTCAAGCGCAACAAGTTCGCACGGGCCGAGGCCAAGGACGTGGCCCCGAAGGATGCCCCCGCGGCCGCGCCTCCACAGCCGATCTACAAGTACCGGATCAACGAGGAGCTCGCGAACCGGCTCGCCATGCGCGCCTACGGAGACGCGAACCACGACGGCAAGCCGGACATCCCGCGGGTCCCGTACGGCGGCTGAGCCCCGCGGCCTGATCGCGGGCCGCGCCGTCGTCATCCCCGGGCGCCCGCCGGGGCGTTCCCCGGCATCCCGCGCCCGAGACCGCGCCCCCGCCGGAACGTCTCTGGTGGGGCGTGCCCCGCTCCCGCGCACTTTTCACGGCTCCTGCGCGTTTTAGCCGCGCCTGAACCGCCCTGAGCAGGGCGTTCAGGAAAGGTTGAAGCGAAAAGTGCGCGGGGAGGGGTTAGGCGTCGACGGTGATGACCGTGTAGACCGGCTTGCGGCGCAGGGCGCGGTCGGACCAGCGCACGAGGGCCTGTCCGATCGCCTGCTCCGCGTCCGGCCCGGTCTTGCCGCCCTTGAGGCCGGCGAGCGTCTTCTCGACGATGCCCGTGGCCTTCTCCAGGTCCTTCTCGCTCAAGTCGAAGCCAACCGGGAAGAACTCCGGGTCCTCCTCGAGCTTGCCGCTGTCCGGATCCACGATGAGCAGCACGGTCACGGCGCCGTCCTCGGCCAGGCGCAGGCGGTCGGCGAGGGACTCCTCGGTCGCGGCTCCGGCCACCATGTTCTCGACGTACACGTACGCGGCCGGCACGCGGCCGGTCACCTTCGCGACGCCGTCCTGCAGGTCGATCACGACGCCGTCCTCGACGACGAGCGCCTGCTTCGGGTCCACGCCCGTGCGGATCGCCAGCTCGGCGTTGGCCTTGAGGTGGCGGTGCTCGCCGTGCACCGGCATGACGTTCTTCGGCCGCACCAGGTTGTAGCAGTAGACGAGCTCGCCGGCGGAGGCGTGTCCGGAGACGTGGACCTTCGCGTTGCCCTTGTGGACCACGTTGGCGCCGAGCTTGGTGAGGTCGTTGATGAGGCGGTAGATCGCCGTCTCGTTGCCCGGCACGAGGGAGGAGGCCAGCAGCACGGTGTCGCCCTCGGCCAGGTCGATGTCGTGGTTCTGGTTGGCCATGCGGGCCAGCGCGGCCATGGGCTCGCCCTGCGAACCGGTGCAGATGATGACGGCCTTGTGCGGGGCCATCTTCTCCACCTCCTTGTAGTCCACGAGGACTCCGCGGGGGATCTTCAGGTAGCCGAGCTCGCGCGCGGTGGTCATGTTCCGCACCATCGAGCGGCCCATGAAGGAGACCTTGCGCCCGTACTTGTGGGCGGAGTCGATGACCTGCTGGATGCGGTGCACGTGGGAGGCGAAGCTCGAGACGATCACGCGGCGCGGTGCGGTGCGCATGACGTTGTCGATCGCGGGCAGCAGGTCCGCCTCGGCGGCCATGAAGCCCGGGACCTCGGCGTTGGTGGAGTCCGGCAGGAAGATGTCCACGCCCTCCTCGCCGAGCCGCGCGAAGCCGGCGAGGTCGGTGATGCGGCGGTCCAGCGGGAACTGGTCCATCTTGAAGTCGCCGGTGGCCAGCGCGAGGCCGGCGGGCGTGCGGATCGCCACGGCGAGGCCGTCCGGGATGGAGTGGTTCACGGCGAGGAACTCGAGGTCGAACGGGCCGAGCTTCTTGGTGTCGCCCTCCTTGACCAGCACCGTCTTGGCGTTGATCCGGTGTTCCTGGAGCTTGGTCTTCAGGAACGCGAGCGTCAGCTTGGCCGAGATCACCGGGATGTCCTGGCGCTCCTTGAGCAGGTACGGGACACCGCCGATGTGGTCCTCGTGGCCGTGCGTGAGCACGAGGCCGACGACGTCGTCGAGGCGGTCGCGCAGATAGGAGAAGTCGGGCAGGATCAGGTCCACGCCCGGGTGCTGCTCCTCCGGGAAGAGGACGCCGCAGTCCACGATGAGCAGCTTGCCGCCGTACTCGAAGACGGTCATGTTGCGGCCGATCTCCCCGAGGCCGCCGAGGCCGATGATGCGCATGGCCCCCTTCGGCAGGGCAGGCGGGTTCTGGCGGTGCGGGTGACGTCGGGTCATGTTATCCATCTCTGTGTGCGGACCCGGTACGACGCCGGTGCGCCGCCCCGGAGCCTTGCGTGCGGTTCGTGGGGGTACCGGCGGCCTCGACGGCGGTCCGGTGGTGCGCCGCGCTCGCATGGCGCGGCGGGAAGTCTTCCCCAAGGGTATCAGTGCACCGCGTGCCGCCCGTCCCGCCGGCCCCGTGGAGTAACTGCCCACTTCTCCCCGGACCGGCCCGGCGTGTCGGCCGGACACGCCGGGTCACGCACGGTCGCGGCGCCGAGAAGTGGGAAGTCCTCCAGGGCTCAGCCAGCGGCCACCGCCGCGCGGGCCGCGTCCAGGTGCGCCCCGCCGCGGTAGCGGGCGCCGTGGTGGGTGTCCGGAAGCCGGCTCCGGCCGGGACCGAAGATCCGCTCCCGCAGCGTGGTCCCCGGGCGTGCTCGCCGGCCAGGCGGCCGCGCCGGCGCAGCTCCGGGACCACGAGCTCCCCGAAGTCCCGGGCCGTTCCGAAGGAGTGGTACTGGCGGAGGTTGATCCCGTCGATCCCGTCCTCGTCGAGCCAACGCTCGATCTCGTCCGCCACGACCCCCGGCGTCCCCGATACGAAGTAGCGCCCCTCGCGGCCGGAGCGCACGTTCTCCAGCAGCTGCCCCGCCGTTGTCCCCGGGGCCAGGGTCCGGGCGAGGGGCACGCCGAGCTTGCCCTCCGCGGCGAGGATGTCCTGCACCGGGGTCTGAGGCGGGTAGGCGGTGGGATCGATCGCGAATCCGCCGTGGGCGAGGATCCCCTCGACGGAGCTGTGCCGGCGGTATTCGGCCAGCTTCCGCGACGCCTCCTCCTCCGTGCGGCCGACGACGACGCCGGCCTGCACGATGCACTTGACGTCGTCCCGCTCCCGCCCGCGGCCCTGCGCGGCGTCGCGGATCGTGGACGCGTTGGCCCGGAAGTCCGCGGCCGTGCGCCCGCCCGTGAAGACGACCTCGGCGTGCTTGCCGGCGAAGTCGATCCCGGCCGGTGAGCCGGTGGCCTGGAACAGCACGGGCGTGCGCTGCGCGGACGGCGCCACGAGGTGCGGTCCGGCGACGGAGAAGTTCTCCCCGACGTGGTGGATGTAGCGGACCTTGTCCGGGTCCGTGTAGACCTTCCGCTCCCGGTCCTCCACCACGGCGTCGTCGTCCCACGAGCCCTCCCACAGCTTGTAGAGGACGTCGAGGTACTCGTCGGCGATCCGGTAGCGGGCGTCGTGTTCGATCTGCTCGGCGAGGCCGAAGTTGCGGGCCGCGTTGGAGAGGTAGGAGGTCACGATGTTCCAGCCGAACCGCCCCCGGGTGAGATGGTCCAGCGTCGCGGCGCGACGGGCGAACGCGAAGGGCGGCTCGTAGCTCGTGGAGAACGTCGCCCCGAAACCGATCGAATCCGTCACGGCCGCCATCGCGGGGACCACGAGGAGCGGGTCGAGGTTGGGGATCTGCAGCCCCTCGCGCAGCGCCGTCTCCGGGCCGCCGCGGAAGTCGTCGTAGGCGCCGACGACGTCGGCCAGGAAGACCGCGTCGAATCCCGCGTCCTCGGCCGTCCGGGCGAGCTCGAGCCAGTAGTCCAGGTCCGCCGTGCGGTGGCGGTTGTTGCCCTCGAGGACCCACAGGCCATGCGTGATGTGGCTGACGCAGGCCATCTCGAACAGGTTGACGATGAGTTTCTTCGGCTCGCGGCCGCTGGTGGTGGTCATGGGGGCTTCCGGATCGTGGGTTCTGGGTGGATGGGCGGCGGGTGCGGCCGCCCGCGTTCAGCCGGCGCCTTTCAGCCGGCGGGCAGGGCCGCGTGCGACGTCCGCTCCCGAGCGTCGACGGCCTCGCGCCCGCGGGAGACGAAGAGCGGATCCCGCGCCCGTTCCCCGTGGACGCGGCCGGCGAGCGCGTCGAGCCGTTCGATCGAGCCGGCCCCCAACGAGATGCCAGCGGCGGCGACGTTCTCGTCGACCCGTGCGCTGCGCCGCGTCCCGGGGATCGGAACGACGGGCACGCCGAGTCGGCGGCCGGCGGCGTAGACCCAGGCGAGCGCGGTCTGGGCTGGCGTCAGCCCCTCCGCCGCCGCGACGGAGGCGACCGCCTCGACGAGGGGCGCGTTGCGGACCGCCGCGAGCGGATCGAAGCGGGGGAAGCGCCGGCGCGCATCGGCGTCGTCCAGCGCCATCCCGGACGCGGCGGCGCCCGCGAGCTGTCCCCGGCCGAGCGGGGAATAGGCGACGAAGCCGATCCCGAGCCGGCGCACCGTCGGCAGCACGCGCTGCTCCACGTCGCGGCTGAAGACCGACCACTCGCTCTGCACGGCGGCCAGCGGATGGATCCTCTGCGCACGCTCGATCTCCCCGGCCGTCGCCTCCGAGAGTCCGATGTGCCTGACCTTGCCCGCGGCGACGAGGCCGGCGAGCGCGGCCACGGTCTCCTCGATCGGCACGAGCGGATCCACGCGGTGGCAGTAGTAGAGGTCGATTTCGTCGATGCCGAGGCGCAGCAGGCTCGCGTTCACGGCGCGGCGGGCGTAGGCCGGATCCGCCTGGATGCGCGGCGTCCCCGGCCCGCCGCCGGGCCGCAAGCCGAACTTGGTGGCGAGCACGACCTCGTCCCGGCGCGTGCGCAGGACCTGGGCGAGGAGCTCCTCGTTGCGGCCGCTGCCATAGACGTCGGCGGTGTCGAGCAGCCGGATGCCCCGGTCCAGCGCGTGGTGGACGGTGCGCAGGGACTCGGACGGCTCGGCGGGGCCGTAGGAGTCGGTCAGCACCATGGCGCCGAGGCCCTGGGCGGGGACGGCCAGCCCGTCGCCGAGCCGGAGGCCGGGCAGGAGCGTCATGGCCTTCCTTCGTCGGTCATGGTGGTGTCCTCCCCCGTGGCCGTTTGCGGCGTGGCGGGGTCGTGGGTCTGGTTGGCCAGGTCCAGGGACGTGCCCCAGAGCTGGATCCGTCCGGTCAGCAGCTGTTCGCCGACCGAGCGGAGGCGGTAGTTCACGGGGTTGTGGCTCGCGACGGTCCGGGCGTTGCGCCAGTGCCGGTCGAGGCGCAGCGTGGTGCTCGTGGCGGAGGCGCCGCCGACCTCGAAGACCTCGGTGGCGGCGTCGAGCACGAGCTGCAGGACGACCTGCTGGGTCTTGAAGACGTCCAGCGCGAGCCGCCCGGACTCCCGCTGCTGCTCCTCGTCCGTCCCGGCGAGCCGCCCTCCGGCCGCCGCGCGGGCGTAGGCGCCGATCGCGGCGGCCTGGCCGGAGACGACGAGCCGGGCGGAGTGGGCCTTGGCCGCCACGCTGCCCACGACCGCCTGGACGAGGTGCTGCTCGCGCGGCACGAGTTCGCCGGCGTGGGCGAACGTCCGGCGCCGCGGCGTGACGAACGCGACCGCGTCCTCGAGCGCGGCCCGGGCGATGCCCGCGGCCACGGCGAGCAGCACGGTCTGGAAGACGGAGACGCCGAACCCGACGTGCGGGTTGGTCGTGTCGAAGGCCGTGACGTCCTCGTCGTCCACGGGGACGGCATCGAGGGTCAGCCCTCCGCTCGCGGTCAGCTGCTGCCCGAAGCCGTCCCAGTCGTCGACGACCTGGACGCCCGGGTGGTCCGCGCGGACCAGGACGTTGTGCCTCACGCCGTCGGCCACGGCGCTGAGTGAGATCCAGTCCGCGTAGATGCTGCCGGTCGTGTAGTACTTGGTCCCGGTCACCGTGCGGCGGCCCGGGCCGCCGTCGAGCCGCGTCCCGATCTCGGTGAGTTCTCCCCGCTCGGACGCCGCGTTGCCGATGAGGGCGCCGGCGGCGATCCGGCGCAGCCAGGCGTCGCGGTACGTCCCGGGGGCGCGCAGGAGCAGGTTCTCCACGTGGGCGATGTGCCCGCGGAAGAGGTGGGCGACGTTGGAGTCCGCGGCCGCGAGGTCGATCAGCAGCTCGGCGAAGTCCTCGAACTCCACGCCGCGCCCGCCGAACTCCTCCGGGACCCGCAGCGCCGTGAACCCGGCCTCCTTGAGCTCCTGCACCACGAGGAACGGCAGCTCGCGCCGCTTCTCCCGCTCCACGGCGCCGTCCCGGATCCGGGCGAAGAGGGGTGCGAACTCCTCCCTGAGCGCGTCGGCGCCCACGGGGGACGTCCTGTGCCGGATGGCCGTGGCTGTCATGGCTGTGCCTTTCTCTGGCCGGCCGCGGCGCCGCGGCCGGGGATGGAATCGATGAGCCGGCGCGTGTACGCCTGCCCGCTGTCCTCGAAGACCCGGCGCACGGCCCCCGTCTCGACGAGCCGTCCCCGTTCCAGGACGGAGACGTCGTCGGCGATCTGGCGGACCAGGCTCAGGTCGTGGGTGATGAACAGGTAGCTCAGCTCCTGTTGCTCGCGCAGCTCGAAGAGCAGTTCGACGACGCGCGCCTGGACCGTGACGTCCAGGGCGGACGTCGGCTCGTCGAGGACCAGGATGTCCGGCGCGAGCACGAGCGCGCGGGCGATCGCGACGCGCTGGCGCTGCCCGCCGGAGAGCTCGCGGGGGCGCTTGTCCAACACCTCCGCAGGCAGGGCCACGCGGTCCAGGACCTCCCGCACGCGGCCGGCGCGGAGGGCGTCGGAGGCCGCGTGCGGCCCGGTACGGTGCAGCCGCAGCGGCTCCTCGATGCTGCGCCGGACGCTGAACTTCGGGTCGAGCGCGGCGAGCGGGTTCTGGTGGACGAGCTGCAGCTGCCGCGCGTAGGGATTGGCGTGCTGCGGCCGGCTCTCCAGGACGCGTCCGTCGACGACGACCCGGCCGGCGCCGAACCCTTCGAGGCCCGCGACGACGCGCGCGATCGTGGTCTTGCCGGAGCCGGACTCCCCCACGAGGGCGTGCGTCGAGCCCCGGCGGAGCGTGAAGGAGACCCCGTCCACGGCCGGCGGCCGCCCCTCGGCCCCGCCGTAGTGCTTGACGAGTCCCTCGACGACGACGGCGGCGTCCGCCCCGGTTCCCGTTGCGGAACCGTCCGGCGCGGCACCCGCGCGGGCCCCGGCGTCGTCCTGTCCCGCCCCGGCACGCCGGGCCAGGACCTCGATCCGTTCCGCGTACTTGTCCGGCGAGGTCGCCGGCGCGTCCGCGAAGAGCTGGCGCGTGTAGGGGTCTTCCGGCGCGGCGAGGACCCGGCGGGTCGCGCCGTGGTCGACGAGCCGGCCGTGGTTCAGGACGGCGAGCGCGTCGCTCCTCTCCGCCGCGAGCGCGAGGTCGTGCGTGATGAACAGGACGGCGAGCCCGAGCTTCCGCTGTAGTTCGCCGAGCAGGTCCAGGATCCTCTTCTGCACCGTGACGTCGAGCGCGGAAGTGGGCTCGTCGGCGATCAACAGCTCGGGCCGGCCGGCGATCGCGATCGCGATCAGGACGCGCTGCAGCTGCCCGCCGGAGAGCTCGTGCGGGTAGGCGCCGAGGCGCCGGGCGGCATCGTGGATGCCCACGTGCTCCAGCAGCTCCACGGCCCGGGCCGCGACCGTCGCCCGCGTGGCGTCGGTGTGCAGGCGCAGGGCCTGCCCGAGCTGGCGGCCCACGGTCTGCAGCGGGTCGAGGGAGCCGAGGGGGTCCTGCGGCACGTAGCCGACGCCGGTGCCGCGCAGCGAGCGCCACTGGCTCCGCGTCCACGCGGTCGCGTCCCGCCCGGCGACGTGGATCGTGCCCGCCGTGACATGCCCCGACAGGGGCAGCAGCCCGCCCGCGGCCTGGGCGATCGTGGACTTGCCGGAGCCGGACTGGCCCACGAGCGCCAGGGTCCGGCCGCGCTCGAGGAGCAGGTCGACCCCGTGCACGACCTCGCGGGCGTTCCCGCCGTGCCCGTAGGCGATCTTCAGGCCCTCGAGGCGCAGGGCCGGGGCGTCGGGGCCCGCGCCGTCTCCGCCGCGGGTTCCCCGGGACGACGGCGCGGCGGGGCCGGGGACGCCGGGGCGGCCTGGGCCTTCGGTAGCGGAGGTGTCGAGGTCGGTGCTGCTGCTGATGGTCATCGGAGGGCCTCCTGCTGGGAACGGACCAGGGCGGCGACCCGGCTCATGGACAGGACCGTCAGGACGATCACGAACCCGGGCAGCAGGGTCAGCCACGGTGACGAGACGATGTACTCGCGGCCCTCGGCGACGAGCAGGCCCCACTCCGGATGGGGTGGCGGGGCGCCGTAGCCGAGGAAGCTCAACGCCGCGATCCAGAGGATCGAGGAGCCGAACTGCAGCGCCGTCATGGACAGCACGGCCGTGTAGGAGTTGGGCAGCACGTGCCGGAACAGGACCGTGCCGGGGCCGGCGCCGATGTGGTGGGCCGCCTCGATGAACGGCAGGTTCCGCACCGTGAGGACCTCCGAGCGCATGAGCCGGGTGAACGTGGCCACCGAGGCGATGCCGACGGCGATCGCCGCGTTGATCGTGCCGAAGCCGAGGGCCACGACGACGACCATGGACAGCAGCAGCCCGGGGATGGAGAGCAGGACGTCGACGATCCGGCTCACGACCGCGTCGACCCACCGGCCGAAGTAGGCGGCGACGAGGCCCAGGAGCGATCCCACGCCGAGGCCGATCGAGACGGCCACGAGCGAGGCGCCGATCGTGCGGCCCGTGCCGTGGACGACGCGGGAGAGCGCATCGCGGCCCAGGTAGTCCGTGCCGAACGGGTGGGCCGGGCTCGGCGGCAGCAGCGTGTTGCCGGGCGAGACCTCGAGCGGATCGTAGGCGGCGATCCACGAGGGCGCCGCGATGGCCAGCAGCAGTACCGCCAGGAAGGCGAGGGCCACCCAGTCGCCGAGCGCGATCCGGGTCCCGGACCGGCGTCCGGACGTCGTCACGGGCAGGGTCTGCGCGCTCATGCCGTCACCTCGAGGGGCTGGTCCGTGGACGCGGGGCGCTCGGCGGCGGGACCGCCGCCCCGGGCCGTGATCCGCCGGTCGATCACGGGGTAGAGCAGGTCGGTGAGCAGGTTACGACGCCTCATGGAGCTGCGTGACGCGGCGGGCCCGGAGACCGCTCCATCCGGGGACATGCGGGGTCATCCGGCGTCACGGGCCGGAACCGGGCTTAACCCCCGCCCGGCCGATGCCGGGCCCCGCGGCCCTCCAGGCATCGCCCCGCGGGACGGCCCCGCCCGGGCTGCCGGAGGACTTCCCGTTTCTTCCGGGCCGGGCCCGGCGTGTCGGCCCGACACGCCGAGCCCCGCACGGCCGCGGGACCGAGAAATGGGGAGCTTGTCAGGCGGTCAGCCCCAGCAGAGGCAGAAGGGGTGGCCGGCCGGGTCGGCGTAGACCTGGAAGCCCTCGGGGGCCGCGGGGTCCTCGGCCTGCCTGAGCAGCCGCGCGCCGAGCGCCAGGGCCTCCTCGTGGGCGGGCGCGAGCTCCTCGACGTACAGGTCCAGATGCAGCTGCTGCGGCGAGCCGTCGGGCCAGTCCGGCGGCTCCAGCCCCGGGGCCAGCTGGAAGCCGAGCCGGGAACGGCCGTCGACGAGCACGGTGTGCCAGTCCTCGTCGCCGGCCTCCACGGTGCCGCCGAGCATCGCGGCCCAGAAGGCGCTGGAGGCGGCCAGGTCGGGGGTGTCGAACACGGTGATGTGGTGAAGGATCCTCATGCCCGCATCCTCCTCCGCGGCGCCGCCGCTGTGAAGGGTCCGGCCGCGGCGCCGAGAAGTGGGCAGCTTGAGGGGTCAGCCGCGCCCGGTCCAGCGGTAGCGGTGCTCGGGCCGGCCGGCCGAGCCGTAGCGGGGGCGCAGCTCGGCCAGGCCGCGCTCGGCCATGAGGTCCAGGTAGCGGCGCGCGCTGACGCGGGAGATCCCGCACCGCTCGGCGACCTCCTGGGCGGAGAGGTCCGCCCCTGCGCCGCGGAGCGCGCCCGAGACGAGGTCGAGCGTCGGGCGGGCGTAGCCCTTCGGCAGCGGCGACGGCGCGCCCGCCACGGGAACCGTCGACGCGGGGACCGCCCCGGACTGCGGCCCCGCAGGCGTCCCCCTCCCGGCCCCGAGCATGCGGTCGATCTGCGCCTGGGCCAGCGCCCCGGCGTCGTCCCGCCCCGCCGCCTCGCGCACGGCGCGGAACGACTCGAGCCGGCGCTTGAAGTCGCCCATCGTGAACGGCTTGACGAGGTAGTCGTCGATCCCGCGACCGATCGCGGCGCCGACCGTGTCCCGGTCGCTCGCGGCCGTGATCATGATGACGCCCGGCGCGTGCCCGGCGGCCCTGAGCCCGGCCAGCACCTCGAGCCCGCCGAGGTCCGGCAAGTGCACGTCGAGCAGGACGAGGTCCACGGCCCGGGACTCGAGGAACGGCAGCACCTCGGCGCCGCGGTCCACCGTCCCGGCCACCTCGAAGCCGTCGATCGCCTCGACGAAGAGCCGGTGCATGAGCACGACGTCCGGGTCGTCGTCGACGATGAGCGTGCGGATCACGCCGCCCCTCCCCACGCCGCGCCGATCCTGGCTCCGCCGAGCGTCGAGGACGCGACCTCGACCGTGCCGCCGCGGCGCGCAATGATGCGGTCCACGAGCGCGAGCCCGACCCCGCGGGGCGCCCCGGTCCCCGCCTCGGCCCCCTTGCTCGAGTAGCCGCGCTGGAAGATCCGCGCCTCGTGGCCCGGCGCGATGCCCGGACCGGAGTCCTCGACCGCGACGCGCACACCCGCGGTGCCGGCCTCGATGAGCGCGCGGACGGTGCCGCCGTCGCCCGCCGCCTCGATCGCGTTGCTGAGGAGGTTCGCGGCGACGGTGAGGACGTCGTCGTCCGCCGACCATCCCTCGGCGGTGTACGACGCCGGATCCACCTCGAGCGCGACGCCCGCCTCGCGTGCCACCGCGGCCTGGGCGCCGAGGAGCCCGGACAGCGCGGGATCGGCGAGTCCGTGCGCGGCCGAGGGGTCGAGCGCCCCGGAGATGCGGCGCACGTAGTCCTCCGCCGCCCCCGGCGCGCCGGCCGAGAGGTACCCGGCGATGACATGGAGGCGGTTCGCGAACTCGTGGGTCTGCGAGCGCAGGGCGTCGGCGAGGCCTCGTTGGCCCTCGAGCTCGCGCAGCGTCGCCTCGAGCTCGGTGCGGTCCCGCAGGGTGAGCGTGCGGCCGCGGGAGACGCCGGCGGACACGGCCTCCCGCCGCGTGGCGAGCAGCACGCGCTCGCCGGAGAGCACGTACTGGGCGCTCTCCGCGGCGGACCCCTCGCTGTCCAGGAGCCCGAGGACGTGCGGGTCCAGGACGTCCGCGGCGGGGCGGCCGGCGTCCTCCTGGCGGATCCCGAGCAGGCGGGCGGCCTCGGCGTTGACGAGGCTGAGCCGGCCGGTCGAGTCGACGCCGAGCACGCCCTCGGTCACGCTGAACAGGACGGCCTGCTGGGACTGGACGAGCGAGGCGACGTCCTCCGGCTCCACCCCGTAGATCCGCCGGCGCACGGTGCGCGAGGCCCACGTCGCGGCGACGGTGCCGATCGCCGCGGCGCCGAGGATCCAGGGTGCGACGTCGGCGACGACGCCGAGCAGCTCGGCGCGGATCTTGGACTGCAGGATGCCGACGGAGACGGTGCCCACGACGCGGCCGTCGCGCAGCACGGGCTCCTTGGCGCGCAGCGTCACCCCGAGCGTGCCCATCTCGGTGCCGCGGAAGGACTCCCCGGCGAGGATCGGGCCGTGGTCCGTGGAGACGGGTTCGCCGACCTCCTCCGGGTCCGGGTGGGCGACGCGCAGGCCCTGCGGATCCACGACGACGACGAAGTCGACGCCGGACGCGGCCTGGGCGAGCGACGCGACGGGCCCGATGGCGTCCTCGGCGTCGGGCTGGTCGACGTGCTGCCGCACGACGTCCTGGGCGGCGAGCTGCAGGGCGACCGTCTCCACGGTGTCGAGGGCCGTCTCCTGGGTGCGGCGGTCCTCGAAGAGCACGACGGCGGTCGCGGCGACGGTGACGATCCCGAGGACGATCAGCAACTGCAGGGCGAGCAGGCGGGTCCGGAGCCCGGTCCGTCGGCGGTCCCGGCGCGCGGTGGTGCCCATGCGTGCCGCCTCCTGGATCCGTTGACTTTATTTTCCTTATGCCCCTTACGAACCAAAGCCCATTCTAGCTGTGCCTGAGATCACATTCCTGCCATCGTGGGGGCCTGGGACGGCCGCTGGAGCCCGCCCCCTACACCGAGAACACTACGGATGACAATGAAGCAGAGCACACTCAAGAAGGCCCTCTACGGCGGCGTCGTGGCCGTCGTGACGGCGCTTGCCGTGGTCAATGCCGCCTCCAGCGGGGGCGAGGCGACCGCCCGGTCGAAGCTGACACTCATGGCACCGGCCGCCCCGGGCGGCGGCTGGGACGGCTTCGCCCGCGAAGGACAGCAGGCGCTCAAGTCGGAGGGCATCGTCAACAACGCCCAGGTCGTCAACGTCCCTGGAGCCGGCGGGACGATCGGACTCAGCCAGTTCGTCCAGATGCCGGGGCGCCACGACATGCTCATGGCCACCGGTGCCGCCATGGTCGGCGCGGTCTCCCTGTCCAAGTCGGACGCGGACTTCACGTCCGTGGAGATGATCGCCCGCGTCGCCGACGACTACTCGGTCCTCGTGGTCCCGGCGAACTCGCCCTACGAGACGCTGGGGCAGTTCGTCGAGGACTGGAAGGCCGATCCGGGGGGCACGTCGATCGCCGGCGGTTCCCTCGGCTCGATCGACCACCTCATCACGGGCCTCGTGGCGGAGGAGATCGGGATCGACCCGGCGAAGGCCAACTACATCGCCTACTCGGGCGACGCCATCGCGGCGATCCTCTCCGGGACCACCGACGCCGGCATCACCGGCTACAACGAGGTCTCCGACCTGATCGAGGCCGGCCAGTTGCGCGCCCTCGCCGTCTCCTCAGAGGAGCGCCTGCCCGGGGCCGACGTCCCGACCTTCATCGAGCAGGGCGTCGACGCCTACATGGCCAACTGGCGCGGCTACGCGGCCGCCCCCGGGGTCACCCAGGAGCAGAAGCAGGAGTTCGTGGACATCGTCACCGAGCTCCGCGACACCGAACACTGGCAGTCCGCGCTCGAGCGCAACCGCTGGGTGGACAACTTCATGACGGGCGAGGAGTTCGAGGCGTTCATCGCCGAGGAGCTCGCCCGCACCCGCGACATCGTGGAAGGACTGGGGCTGTGAGCGCCACCGAAACCAATACCGTACGCATCACGGGCTTCTGGTCCGGGCGCAGCGAGCTGATCGTCCCGGCCCTTGTGCTGGTCCTGGCCGGCTTCCTCACCTACGGGACCGCGACCATGGAGGTCCTCGGCAACAGCGTCCCCGGACCGCAGTTCTTCCCGACCATCGTCTGCGTCCTGCTCTACGTCGTGGCGTTCGCCCACGCGTTCCAGGTCCTGCGCACGCGCCGCTTCCCCGACGCGGACGACGACGGACGCGGCGCCGAGGTCTCCTCCGAGATGCTCTCCGACCTCGGCGACACCGCCGACGGGCGCATCACCACCCGGAGCGGTACCCGGCCCCGCGCCACGGGCCGGCCCCAGGCCTTCTCCGACTGGAAGACGCTCGGCATGGTGGTCGGCGCCGTCGCGCTGTTCAACCTGATGCTCCCCGTGGCCGGATGGATCCTCGCCGCGACCGTCCTCTTCTGGGTGGTCTGCCGCGCGCTGGGCTCCAAGCGCCCGCTCTTCGACCTCAGCGTCTCGCTGCTGTTCGCCTCCGCGGTGCAGCTCGCGTTCAACGCCGGGCTGGGTCTGAACCTGCCCGCCGGCTTCCTGGAAGGACTGCTCTGACATGGAACAGCTGACACTGTTGATGGAGGGCTTCTCCAACGCCCTCACGCCGATGAACCTCCTGTGGGTCGTCATCGGCGCCGTCCTCGGCACCGCCGTGGGCGTCCTCCCGGGGCTCGGCTCCGCGATGGCCGTGGCGCTGCTGCTGCCCATCACGTTCTCCCTCGACCCGACCGCCGCGTTCATCATGTTCGCCGGCGTCTACTACGGCGGCCTGTTCGGCGATTCGACGTCCGGGATCCTCTTGAACACCCCGGGCAACTCCTCCGCGATCGCCTCGACGTTCGAGGGGCACCGCATGGCCCTCGACGGGCGGGCGGCCAAGGCGCTCGCCACCGCCGCCGTCGGCGCGTTCACGGGCGGCCTGCTGGCCACGACCGTCGTCGTCTTCTTCGCCCCGACCCTCGTGAGGATGGCGACCGCGTTCGGCCCGGCCGAGTACTTCGCCCTCGCCGTCTTCGCGTTCCTCGCGATCTCCTCCGTGGTCTCCGAGTCCGTCGTCAAGGGCCTCGTGGCCCTCGGGATCGGCCTCGTGCTGGCCATGGTCGGCGTCGACGGGCCGTCGGGCACGATCCGCTACACCCTGGGCATGCCGCAGCTCTTCGACGGCCTGTCGATCGTCGTGATCACGGTGGGCCTGCTGGCCCTCGGCGAGGTCTTCCACATCGCCTCCCGCATCCACCGCGATCCCGAGGCCACGCGCGTGAAGACCAAGGGGCGGCCGCGGCTGAACCTGGCCGACATCAAGAAGGCCCTTCCCGCCTGGCTGCGCGGTACCGCGTTCGGCGTCCCGTTCGGCGTCATCCCCGCCGGCGGCGCCGAGGTCCCGACGTTCCTCGCCTACGGCGCGGAGAAGCGCCTGGCCAAGCGCCGCGGGGACACCGAGTTCGGCACCACGGGCTCCATCAAGGGCGTTGCCGCCCCGGAGGCCGCGGCCAACGCGACCGCCGGCACCGCGATGGGCGCCCTCCTGGCCCTCGGCCTGCCGACCTCGGCGACCGCCGCGATCATGCTCGCCGCGTTCCAGCAGTACGGCATGCAGCCGGGTCCGCTGCTCTTCGAGCGCTCCGGGGCGCTCGTGTGGACGCTGCTCGCCTCGCTCTTCGTGGGCCTCGTGATCCTGGTGGTCCTGAACATGCAGTTCGCGGTCCTGTGGGCCAAGCTGCTGCTGATCCCCCGCCACTACCTCTACGCGGGCATCGCAGTGCTCTCGGTCCTGGGCGTCTATGCGATCAGCTCCTCGGTCGTGGACCTGTGGATCCTGCTGGCGATCGGCCTGCTGGGCTTCATGATGCGCCGCTACAAGTTCCCGCTGGCGCCCGTGCTGATCGCCGTGATCCTCGGCCCCTTGGCGGAGACGGAGCTGCGCCGCGCGCTCACGGTCTCGGAGGGCGACCTGTCCATCCTCGTCGACAGCCCCGTGACGATCACCCTCTACGCGGTCCTCGCGATCGCGCTGGCCATCAGCGCCGTGCAGCACTTGCGGCACCGCGCCCGGTCCCGCTCCTCGGCCGTCAAGCTCGACGACGACGAGCTGGTCGGCGCCTGACGTCGATCCGACCCGGCGACCATGGACGCTTTCACCGGCGCATGACGGTTTATCGTCATCGCCCAGTGAAAGCGTCCATGGTCGCTCTCCGCACGGCCGGACGCGTCTGACAGGTCTAGCCGCCGAGGCGTTCGGACCGGTAGACGGCCACGATCGCGTTGGCGTGGCCGTGCCCCAGGCCGTGCTCGGCCTTGAGCCAGTTGACCTGCTCGAGGTGCTTGCGGTCCTTGACCGCCTCCAGCAGGTCCATCCAGTGCTCCACGGGCTGGCCGTACTTGGCTTCGATGGACGGGAAGTAGGACCGGGGGCCGTTCACGGTTTCGCTCACGCGCACAGTCAAGCACCGTCGCGGAGGGGCGGCAAGCACGCCGGAGCGGATCGCGGGAGCCCGTCCCGGGGGCGCGTCCGTCTGTGGGGCATTAAAGGGCCTCCGCTCGCGCGTGGGAGACCCGGAAGAAAGTTCACCGCGAATTGGTTGACACTTCAATCGAGGCATGCAAAACTATATGCATACGCATGGAAATAACCATCCCGGCCCACGGGCCGTCCCCCGACAAGGAGATCACATGACCATCGACTTCACCCCCGGCACCTGGACCCTCGACACCGCGCACACCGTGGTCGGCTTCAGCGTCCGCCACGCCGGCATCAGCAAGGTCCGCGGCCAGTTCACCGAGGCCGACGCCACCCTGACGGTCGGCGGGTCCCTCGACGCCTCCGCCGTGAAGGCCGTCGTCAAGACCGCCTCCTTCGATTCCAACGACGACAACCGCGACGCGCACGTCAAGGGCGAGGACTTCTTCAACGTCGAGCAGTTCCCGGAGATGACCTTCGTCTCCCGCTCCGTCGCCGGCACGCCCGAGGAGTTCCAGCTCACGGGCGAGCTGACCATCAAGGAGACCACCCTCCCGGTGACCTTCGACGTCGAGTTCGGCGGCGTCGCCGTCGATCCGTTCGGCGCCACCCGCGCCGGCTTCTCCGCCACCGCGCAGATCTCCCGCAAGGCCTTCGGCATCACGTGGAACGCGGCCCTCGAGGCCGGCGGCGTCCTGGTCGGCGACAAGGTGACCATCAGCATCGACTCCGCCTTCGTGAAGCCCGCCGCCAACTAGCTCCCCGGCTCCTACCCCGGCCCCGGGCCCCGCGACAACAGGCCCCCGGAACATCAACGCTCTCCACGCAATCGTCGTTCTCACCTGTGAAAACGACAGATGCGTGGAGAGCGTTGTGTTGTCCTAGGCGTCGACGAGGAGGGCCGCCAGGCGCTCGCCGATCATGACCGACGGCGCGTTGGTGTTCCCCGTCGGCACGAGCGGCATGACGGACGCGTCCGCCACCCGCACGCCCTCGAGCCCGCGGACCTTGAGCGTGCGTGGATCCACGACCGCCCCGGAGTCCAGGCCCATCCGGCAGGTACCGACCTGGTGGTGGTAGGTGACCACGGAGTCCCGCACGTACCGCTCCAGATCGTCGTCGGAGACCTCCGGCCCCGGGTGGACCTCCCGCGCGCCCCACGCGGCGAGCGCCTCGGTCCGCCCGATCTCGCGGCAGTGCCGCACCGAGGC
The DNA here is from genome assembly GCF_050563205.1 of Zafaria sp. Z1313. NCBI lineage: Bacteria > Bacillati > Actinomycetota > Actinomycetes > Micrococcales > Micrococcaceae > Zafaria > Zafaria sp. Z1313. The sequence continues at coordinate 142,053 of NZ_JBNWUK010000007.1, read as the reverse complement.
CACGAGCGCGTCGACGTCGGCCTGCTCGGCCAGCGCCGCGAGGTCGATCGCGATGGGGTCCTCCAGCTCCGGACCGGTCAGCGTGATCTCGCCGCGGCTCTGCGGGCGCACGAGGCCCCCGAGCATGGAGAACCCGCCGTCCGCGCCGGACATCTCCCCTCCCGCGTAGCCCTGCGAATACATCGGCACCGAGAAGAAGATCGGCTGCGTGTCCGGGACGTCGAGGTCCGGGCTGCTCTTGGCGAAGAGGTGCACCTCGGCCGGGGCGACGGTCGGCGCGGGGACGGGCCGGTCCGTGGTGAAGATGACGGGCGAGAGCAAGTGGTCCTGCAGGTTCTTGCCCACCCCCGGAAGCTCGTGGACGGGGACGACGCCGGCCGCCTCCAGTTCCGCCGCGGGACCGATCCCAGAGCGCAACAGCACCTCCGGGGAATTGATGGCCCCCGCCGCGAGGATGGTCTCCCCCGCCCGCAGCACGCGCGTCCCGCCGTCGATCCGCACTTCGACCCCGGACACCGTGCCGTCCTCCACGACGAGCCGGTGCACGCGGGCGCCCGTCAGGAGGGTGAGACGCTCGTGGTCGGCGACGGGCCGCAGGTAGGCGTGCCACGTGTTGAAGCGGTTTCCGTCCCGCAGGTTCAGCTGCATGCGGGAGACGCCCTCCGGGTCCCCGGAGTTGTAGTCCTCGTTGAGCCGGTGCCCGGCCTCGACCGCGCCGTCCAGCATCGCCTCCTGGATGGGGTTGCGCTCGTAGCGCGTGGTGACGTCCAGCGGACCGTCCGTACCGCGCCCCGGCGCGGCATCGCCGTCGTACGCCTCGATCTTCTCGAAGTACGGCAGCACGTCCTCCCAGCCCCAGCCGGGGCAGCCCAGATAGGACCAGGCGTCGTAGTCCTGGCGCGCCCCGCGGACCCAGATCGTCGCGTTGAGGGCATGGGAGCCGCCCATGACCTTGCCACGCGGCACGTGGATCCGGCGGCCGGACGCCCCGGGCTGCTCGGTCGTGTAGTAGTCCCAGTCCTGCTCGCTGTGCCACAAGGCGCCGAGGGTGCAGAGGTTGACGATGTCAGGGTTGGTGTCCTGCTCCCCGGCCTCGAGGACGGCGACGGACTTGCCGGCGTCGAGCAGGCGGCGGGCGATCACGTTCCCGGCCGATCCGGCGCCGACGACGATGTAGTCGAATTCCTGGTGTTCCACGGCGCGTTCCCTAGCCCGCGATGACCTGCGGGGTGCCGAGGCCCTTGAGGCCCGCGACGCCGAACTCGAGCCCGTAGCCGGACTGCTTGGCCCCGCCGAAGGGGACGCGCGGATCGACCGCGCCGTGCTTGTTGATCCACACGGTGCCGGCCTCGAGCCGCGCGGCGACCTCGCGCGCCCGCGCCGCGTCGGAGGACCAGACGGAGGCGCCGAGGCCGACGTCGAGCCCGTTGGCCATCTCCACGGCCTGGTCCAGGTCCGTGTAGCGGATGATCGGCAGCGCCGGGCCGAACTGCTCCTCCGCGACGAGCGGGTTGTCGTTGTCGATGTCCGCGACGAGCGTGGTCGGATAGAAGTGGCCCGGCGCGTCCGGATCCGGATCGCCTCCCGTGAGCACCCGCGCCCCGGAGGCCTTCGCGGCCCCGACGAGCCGGGCGACGACGTCGAACTGCGCCCGGTTCTGCAGCGGGCCCAGCACGTTGTTCTCGTCGAGCCCGTGGCCCATGGGCATCTGTGCGGCGACCGCGGTCAGGGCCTCGCAGACCTGCTCGTAGAGGGAGTCCGGGACGTAGAGGCGCTTGAGCGCGGCGCACGTCTGGCCCGTGTTGATGAACGCCCCCCAGAACAGGCCCTCGGCGATCGCCTGCGGGTCCGCGTCCTCGAGGACGATCCCGGCGTCGTTCCCGCCCAGCTCCAGGGTCAGGCGCTTCACGGTGTCCGCGGAAGAACGGATGATCGCCTTGCCCGTGGCGGTGGAACCCGTGAACATGATCTTGTCGATGCCCGCATGGCCGGACAGCGCCTCCCCGACGTCCCGCCCGCCGGAGACCACGTGCAGCAGTCCCTCCGGCAGGACGGTGTTCAGCACGTCGCCGAGCGCCAGGACGGACAGGGGCGTGTACTCGCTGGGCTTGAGCACCACGGTGTTGCCCATGCGCAGCGACGGGGCGATCTGCCAGATCGAGATCATCATGGGCCAGTTCCAGGGGCCGATCGCGCCGACCACGCCGAGCGGGCGGTAGTGCACCTCCGCGTGCGTCTCGCCGTCGTCGACAACGACCTCCGGCTCCAGCTCGAACGACGCCGTGGCGCGCAGCCAGGCGGAGCACGCGCCGACCTCGAAGCGGGCGTTGGGTCCGTTGAGCGGCTTGCCCTGCTCGCGGGAGAGCAGTTCGGCGAGCGCCTCGGCGTTCGCCTCGATCGCGTCGGCGGCCCGGTTCAGGTACCCGCTGCGCTCGGCGTGGGACAAGGCGGCCCAGGCGGGCTGCGCGGCGCGGGCGGCGGCGACGGCGGCGTCCAGGTCGGCGGCGGTGTGGACCGGCGCGCGGCCCACCTCCTCGCCCGTGGCCGGATCGGTGATGGGGCGCGTCTCGCCAGGGGAGGCGATGCGGGACAACAGCTCCCGGTAGCCCGTCGAGGTGGTGGATTCGGTGGTCATGGCGTGCTCCTTCGCAGCAGGGATGGCTCTGCCTCCACTGTGCCTCAGCTCACAGCGGGGCGCCTTGTCGCTCGCGGCGGAGTCCTTGTCCGGGAGCGCGGATCCTCCCCGCGGGATGCGCGGGCTGCGCGGGAGGGTGGAGTACGACGCCGGGGCCCCGCCTAGGCGGAGCGCATCCGTTCCCGGTACCGGCCGGGGGAATCGCCATGGGCGGCGCGGAAGGCCTTGCTGAAGTGGGCGGCGTCGTGCAGTCCCCAGCGGGCGCCGATCGCGCCGACGGGGACCTCGGCGTGCAGCGGATCGGCGAGGTCGCGGCGGCAGTGTTCGAGCCGACGCTCGCGGATCCATCCGGCCACGGTGAGCCCGGCCTCGGCGAAGAGCTGGTGCAGCGTGCGCGTGGAGACGAAGTGGGCGGCGGCGATCCCGGGCGGGTCCAGCCGGGGATCGGCCAGGTTGGCCTCGATGTGGTGCTGGATGCGGCGCAGGAGGCGGGCGTGGCCGTCGGCGGCCTGGTCCGGGCGCGAGTAGACCTCGTCGGCGAGGAGGGTCGAGAGCAGGTCGACGACGTTCATGGCCAGGCGGTAGCCGATCGGTCCGTCGAGGGTGGGCAGGAGCTGCCCGATCTGGGCGACGAACGGCGTGACGGCCTCGGCGAGGCGCTGCCCCCGGCCCATGCGGACCGCGGTGAGCTCCGCGACGTCCTGCGGCGAGAGGGCCAGCAGGTGCTGCGGGAACATGAGCACGAGTGTCGCGAAGTCGTCGTCGAACGTGAGCGTGTAGGGGCGCTGCGTGTCGTAGATGGCGAGGTCCCCGGGCCGCAGCACGGTCTCGCGGCCGTCCTGCAGGAGCAGCCCGTTGCCGCCGAGCTGGACGTTGAGCTTGTAGTGGCCCTGGCCTCCGGCCCCGATGAGCTCCGGCGTGCGGACCACGGTGTGCGTGCCGGCCTCGACGCGCATCATCCCGATCTCGTTGAGCTGCCGGCCGCCGACCTGCCCGCGGAACGGGCCCGGCAGCGTCGGCTCGGCGGCGAGCGGAACGAAGGAGGCGGAGATGAGCTTACGCCAGGATGCGAACGAATCCGCCTGCTCGACCCGGTACATGGCCGCCCCTTCCGCGCCCGCCGCGTCGCGGACCGCCTGGGCCCCACTGTACCCCCGGGGTTCCACATCACGATCCACTCCCGCGTCGTTTTCAGCTCTGAGAACAGCGCAGGAGTGGAGAGTGATGCCGTCGGGCGGAGCGGCAGGCGGGGCTGGACGGAAGGCGGGGCGCGGGACCGGGGCGCGGGCCCCGGCGTCGTCCCCTACCGGCCCGAGATGACCGCCTCCGGGCGGTCGCTCGCCGCGCTGTCCGCAGCGCTGGGACGCCCGGCGTACGCGCCGCGGTAGGCTGCCGCCGGGTGCGTGGCGTCGACGCGGGAGTTGCCCGCTCCCGCGAGGTACTCGCGCAAGGTCGAGCCCTCGTAGTCCTCCCAGACGCGCCCGCGCTTGCGCAGTTCCGGGACCACGAGGTCCGTGAACTGCTCGAAGGAACCCGGCGTGATGGCGTAGGCCAGGTTGATGCCGTCGAGGCCGGCGACGTCGACCCAGCGCTCGATCTCGTCCGCGACCGTCTCCGGCGAGCCCACCAGCACCGGGCCGATCCCGCCGACGCCGAGGTAGTCCGCGATCCCGTTCGGGGTCCAGGAGCGCCCCGGATCGGCGGTGGTGAAGATGGACAGCGCCGAGCGGGCGGCGTTGGTGTCGAGGTACTTCAGCTCCTCCTCGCCCGCGTAGCGGGAGAGATCCAGACCCGACCAGCCGCCGTAGAACGTCAGCGCGCCCTCGCGGGAGGAATAGGAGAGGTACTCGCGGTGCAGCTTCTCCGCGGCGGCGTCCGAATCGGCGACCACCGTGGTGATGAGCGCGTAGAACTTCCCGGCGTCGCGGGCCCGCCCGGCCTCCTCGAACGCGTCCCGGGTGGCGTCGGTGGCCTTGCGGGTGATCTCCGGTTTGATGGAGTTCAGGAAGATCCCCTCCGCGTGCCGCGCCCCGAAGCGGCGGCCGCGCGGCGAGGCGCCGGCCTGGAAGATCGCGGGCGTGCGCTGCGGCGACGGCTCGGAGAGGTGGATGCCCGGGACGGTGAAGTACTCCCCCGCGTGGTTGATGGGATGGACCTTGGAGGGCTCGGTGTAGACGCCCCGCTCGCGGTCCTTGACCACGGCCCCTTCCTCCCACGAGCCCTCCCACAGCTTGTAGACGACCTCCATGAACTCGTCCGCGAGGTCGTAGCGGGCGTCGTGGTCCAGCTGCCGCTCCAGACCCAGGTTCCGGGCCGCCGACTCGAGGTAGCTCGTAACCACGTTCCAACCGATCCGGCCGCGGGTGAAGTGGTCCAGGGTGGAGAACTTCCGGGCCAGGGCGTAGGGCTGCTCGTACGTCAGCGCGCTCGTGACGGCGAAGCCGAGGCGCTTCGTGGCCGCCGCCATGGCGGAGATCTGCATGAACGGGTCGCCCAGCGGAACCTGGTCCGCGTCCAGCAGGGCGGGGGCGGAGGAGTTGCGGTAGACGTCGTAGAGGCCCAGCACGTCGGCGAGGAACAGGGCGTCGAAGCCACCGCGCTCGAGGGTCCGGGCCAGGTCCGTCCAGTACTCGAGGGTGTTGTACGTGTCCGCGCGGTTCTCCGGGTGCCGCCACAACCCCGGGCTCTGGTGGGTCGGGGTGGTCATGTCGAAGGCGTTCAGGGCGATGCGTTGTGCCATGGGAGGGGTCCTTTCGGGCGCGGGGCTACTTGCCGACGCCGCTGGTCAGTCCGTCGACCATCCAGCGCTGCAGGAAGGTCGCCACGGCGAACACCGGGACGATCACCATGACGCTGGCGGCGGCGATCTTGCCGAAGTGCGGGGTCCTGTCCCCGTAGAAGAGCGACAGGGCGACGGGGGCGGTCTGCGACTCGGGGCTCTGGGTGATGAAGGTCGCCAGGAGGAACTCGTTGTAGTTCAGGATCGCGGTGATGGTTCCGACGGCGACGAGTGCCGGGACCATCAGGGGGACGACGACGAGTCCCAGGGTCCGCCAGGGACCGGCGCCGTCCAGCGCGGCGGCTTCGAAGACGTCGGGCGGCAGCTTCCGGACGAATCCTTCGAGGAGCCAGACGGCGATCGGCACGTTGAGCAACGCGTAGACGAGCGTCAGTCCCAGCAGGGTGTCGTTGAGCCCGAGGATCCGCAGGAGGGTGAAGAGGGGAACGACGGCGACGATCGGGGGCAGGAGCCACGGGCTGGTCACGAGCCCGGCGAGCCCGCGCCCGCCGGAGCGGTAGCGCACCGTCGCCCATGCGCCGGGCAGGCCGAAGGCGAGCGAGAGCGCGGCGCCGCCGAGGGCTGCGACCACCGAGTTGACGATCGAGCGCGGAAGGTCCGTTCCCACGACGACGTCGGCCCAGTTGGAGAAGCGGGGACTGGTCGTGAACAGGATCCCCGACACCGTCTCGTCGCGGCCCATGAGGGACACGGAGAGCAGGTACGCCAGGGGCACCAGGGTCGCGGCGAGGGCAAGGACGACGACGGTCACGGCCCACGCGGGCCGGCCGCGCCGGCGGCGCGGGGCCCCAGGGGCGTCCGGGCAGGTTCCCGGGCCGCCGGCGCCGCCGGCGACGGTTGCCGGGGGCGCTCCCCGGTCCAGTTCGAGGGTCTTCATGCCGCGGCTTCCTCCTTGCGTCGCAGGCGGGCGGCCAGCCCCGCGGCCGGCAGCGTCACGAGGGTCACGACGACGGCCAGCAGCAGCGTGATGGCAGAGGCCCGGCCGATGTCGAACTCCTTGAGCGCGACCTGGTGGATGAGGTAGGACGTCGTGGTGGTGGATTGCCCCGGTCCACCGGCGGTCATGATGTAGACGAGGTCGAACACCTTCAGGGCCAGCACGAGCCGGATGAAGGCCGCCGCCGCGATCGTCCCCGCGATGGCCGGCAGCGTGACGGCCGCGAAGAGCTTCCAGCCGTGCGCTCCGTCCATGCGGGCCGCCTCGGTGATGGACGGGTCCTGCCCGAGGAGGGCGGCGAAGACCAGGATGAAGACGAGCGGCGTCCACTCCCAGATGTCGGCGACCATGACGGCGCCGAGCGCGAGGCCGGGATCCGACAGCGGCGCCGGCGCGGGGATCCCGACGAATCCGAGCACGGTCGCCAGGAGGCCGCCCGCCGGGTTGAAGATGAGCTTGAACAGCGTGCCTACGACGACGGGCGGGACGATGAGCGGCAGCAGGAGCAGGGTGCGGACCACGGCGCCGCTGCGGACGGCTTGGTGGACCGCCGTGGCGACCACGACCCCGAGGACCACGCTCGCCGCCGTGGTGCCGACCGCGTAGCCGACCGTCCGGGACAGGCTGGCGACGACGTCGGCGTTGCCCAGGACCGTGGCCAGGTTGTCGGCGCCGGTGAACTCCTTGAAGGGCTTGCCGAGCGACGAGTCGGTGAACGCCGCCGCCAGGATGAACAGCAGTGGGAAGGCCCCGAGCACCAACAGCGTCAGGACCGTCGGCGAGACGAAGAGCCTCCCCGCCCGCCGTTCGGCGAGGGAGCTAGCCAAGGATGCGCTCCCACTCGGACTGGATCCGGTCCATCGTCTCCTGGGCACTTCCCCCCTGCCCGGCGAGGAGCTTGGCGAGCTCGTCGGTCAGGATCTGCGCGGCCTGGTTGGCATTGCGGCCGGTCGGCCAGGCCAGGGTTCCGGCCAACGTGGCGCGGTTGGCCTCCTGCAGCGCCGGGTAGGCCGAGCCGTAGCTGGCGCTCTCGAGCGAGGACTGGCGGTTGGGGTCGATCCCCGTCGCGGGCTCGGCCGTCAGCAGCGCCTCGTTGACTTCGGAGGACGCCGCCCACTTGATGAACTCCTTGGCCAGTTCCTCCTTCTCGGTGTTCTCGGCGACGACCCAGGTGAAGCCCGCGACGAGCGATGCCCGGGCCTCGGTCTGCGCGCCCCCGACCGGGAGCGTGGCGACGCCCCACTTGCCGGCGACCTTCGAGTCGTCGTTGATCTCGGATCCGACGCCGAGGTCCGTCCAGTTCTCGATGAAGCCGACCTTGGCATCGAACCAGGCGCCGTTGCCGACGCCGAAGTCGGTCTCCGCGGCCGTCGGGAAGGCGTACTTGACCGACTCGACGAGGTTCTCCGCGGCGGCGACCGCCTCGGGCGTGTTGATGGTGGGCTTCCCCTCGGCGTCCACGAACTCGCCGCCGAAGCCGGCGAGGCGGTTGGCGTAGGACGCGCCGAGGATCAGCGGGGACTTCTGGCCGAAGACCGCGGCACCGTAGACGCCGTCGGAGGATTCGTTTTCGGTGATCGTCTTGGACTGCTCCACGTACTCGTCCCACGTGGCCGGCGGCGCGTCGAAGCCGTTCCGCTCCAGGATCTCCTTGTTGTAGAAGAGGACGTGGGTGTCGCCGTCGAACGGGACGCCGTAGCGCTTCCCGTCGACGAGCGTGTACGGATCGTAGATGGCGGGAATGAAGTCGGCCGTGTCCTGGTCCGATTCCTCGATCCAGTCCGTCAGGTCCTTGATCGAATCGTCGGCGGCAAGGTCGCCGATCGAGACGTACCAAGGGGCCGCGACGTCGAACTTGTTCGCTCCGGACTGCTGATCCAGGGCCAGGGTCGATCCGATCTCGTCGTAGGGAACGATCGTCGGCTTGATGATGGCGCCGGTCTTCTTCTGGAACTCGTCGGCGAGCCACTTCGAGGCGCCCTCGTGGGAGGTGATGAGCAGGACGCTGAGCTCCTGCCCCTCGAAGGACTCCGGGGTGGATTCCGAAGCCTGGGACGATCCGCAGGCGGACAGCACGAGGGCGGCGGAGGCCAAGACGGCCCCGGCGAGAACGGAGCGGCGGGGCGTCTGGCCAGAGCGGCTGCTGGACATGGCGGGTCCTTCCAGGGAATGAACGGGGTGGGCCCATCGATGGGCTGATGGAGCGACTCTAGAACCGGTGGCCGCACCGGTCAGAGCCAGGTTTCAGGCCGCGGCATGGGCCGACTTGCTGCGTCTCACTTCGTCACGCAGGGCCCGTCGCAGGGGTCACAATCGCCCATCGGCGTGTCATGCAGGCGCAACAATCGCGCCACATGACGCTCCGCGACGCCGCGCCTGCGGGCGCCTCCCGCGCCGTGCTCCCGTTAGATGAAACCGAGCCGCCCCACTGGGAGGATGCCCATGCCGAGCACCGACGACGTCCATTTCGCCTCCGTCCCCGAGACGCACCGCCCGTACGTGGCCGCCGAGGACCGCTACAACCGCTTCGGCTACCGCCGCGTGGGCGACTCGGGGCTGCTGCTGCCCCCGATCAGCCTGGGCCTGTGGTGGAACTTCGGCGACAACCGCCCCTTCGACACCCAGCGGGAGGTCCTCCGCCACGCGTTCGACCGCGGCATCACGCACTTCGACCTCGCCAACAACTACGGCCCGCCCTACGGTTCCGCCGAGGAGAACTTCGGGCGCATGATGCGCACCGACTTCAAGCCCTACCGCAACGAGCTCGTCGTCTCCTCCAAGGCCGGATGGGACATGTGGCCGGGACCGTACGGGAACCTGGGATCCCGGAAGTACATCCTGGCCTCGGCCGAGGAGTCCCTGTCCCGGCTCGGCCTCGACTACGTGGACATCTTCTATTCGCACCGCGTGGACGAGGACACGCCCCTCGAGGAGACCGTCGGCGCGCTGGACACGCTGGTCCGCCAGGGCAAGGCGCTCTACGTGGGCATCTCCTCCTACTCCGCCGAGCGCACCTCGCGCGCCGTGGACATCGCCCAGTCCCTGGGCACGCCGCTCGTGATCCACCAGCCCGCCTACTCGCTCCTGAACCGCTGGGTCGAGGACGGGCTCCTGGAAACGCTGCGGACGCGTGGCCTCGGCTCGATCGCCTTCACCCCGCTGGCCCAGGGCCTGCTGACGGACAAGTACCTCACGGATCCGGAGGCGGTGCCGGGAGGCGGACGCAGCTCGCTCGACGGCCACGTGACTCCGGAGAACCTGGAGCGTCTGCGCGCCCTGAACGAGGTCGCGGCCGCTCGCGGCCAGACGCTCGCGCAGCTCGCCATCGCGTGGCTGCTCCGCGAGGGCGGCGCGACGTCGGTGCTTCTGGGAGCCTCGTCGACGCGGCAGCTCGACGAGAACCTCGGCGCACTCGAAAACCGCACGTTCACCGTCGAGGAGCTGGAGCGCATCGACGCGATCACGAGCGCCGACGCCGGCATCGACATCTGGAAGGTCTCCGCCTCCCTGTAGGGGTGCGGAGCATGCACAAGGAGCCACCACCATGACCCAGACCCTCAACGAGACCACCTCCCGTTCCCCGTGGACCGGCCGGGCCGATGCCGCGGAGATCGAGCGCTGGAGCGCGGCGGCCCGCGCCGCCGCCGCGGAACTCGCCGTCGACGCCCTCGAGCGCGACCGGGCCAACCAGGATCCGTTCGCGGAGATCGAGGTGCTGCGCCGCCACGATCTGGTCAACGTCGTCATCCCGGCCGCCCTCGGCGGCGGGGGCGGCCACTGGGAGTCCGCCTTCACCGTGGTGCGCATCCTCGCGGGCGTCGACGGCTCGATCGCCCAGCTGCTGGCCTACCACTACATCAACCTGGCTTCGGTCGTCTTCTACTCCACCGGCGCCACGCAGGAGTCCTGGCTGCGCCGTTCGGCCGAGCACCAGTGGGTGTGGGGGGACTCGGTCAACCCCGTGGACCCGGACCTGTCCCTCACCACGGACGGCGACGGCTTCCGGCTCACGGGCCTCAAGCGCTTCTCCACGGGCGGCTCGGTGGGCGACGTCGTGATCGTCAACGCGGTGGTCGCCGACGGCGAGCGCGCCGGCACGACGCTCGCGTTCGTCCTGGACCGCGGCCGCGAGGGCCTGGTTCCGCTCGGCGATTGGGACCACCTGGGCCAGCGGCTCTCCGCAAGCGGTTCGCTGCGGTACGACGACGTCCGGGTCGCCCCCGCGGACGTCCTCGGCGAGGTCGGCGACGAGCCCTTCTCCACGCTGGTCACGCCGGGCATCCAGCTCGCGTTCGGCAACTTCTACCTGGGCCTGGCCGAGGGCGCCCTCGCGCGCGGCCGGGAGATCCTGCTCGCCCGGAAGAACGCGTGGGTCCTTTCCAACGCCCCCACGTACGCGCAGGACCCCGTGTTCCAGCGCGTCGTCGGGGAGTTCAAGGCGCGTCTGGCCGCCGTCGCCGCCCTCGCCGAAGCGGTCAACAAGGAGTACGACGACGCCATCGCCCGCGGCGAGGAGCTCACCTCCCGGGAGCGGGCCCGGATCGCGATCCGGATCGCCGAGCTCAAGGTCGTGTCCACGGAGGCCGCCGTGGACGTCGCCAACCGGATCTACGAGGTCACCGGATCCAGCTCCACGAGCAACCAAGTGGGCCTGGACCTGTTCTGGCGCAACGTGCGCACCCATTCGCTGCACGATCCGGTGGACTACAAGAAGATCGAGGTCGGCGCGAACTACCTGCTGGGCGAGGTCCAGCCGATCACGCTCTACACCTGAGCCGAGGAAAGCGAACGGGGCGCGGCCGTGCTGGCCGGGCCCCGTCGTCGTCCTCCCTTCGTTTCCCCGCACGGACGCGCCCGGACGGTTGCGGGCCGCGGCCAGCGGTGGCAAGGTGGGCCCTGTTGCACCCATCCCCAGGACAAGGAGCACGCACATGGCGGATCTGGCCGGTCGGAATATCCTCGCGGTGGTCGCGAACCGCGGCGTGGAGCAGGATGAACTAAAGGTCCCGCTGGAGCGCCTTCGGGCGGCCGGCGCGGACGTCGTCGTCGCGGCGCCCGAGGCGGGCGAGGTCGAGAGCCTCGTCGGCGATTGGGACCGCGGAGAGCGCTTCGCGGTGGACGCCGTGCTCGAGGAGGTGGACCCGGGCGGATTCGATCTGCTCCTGCTGCCCGGCGGCACGCTGAATGCCGACGCCGTGCGGATCGATGCGGACGCCCAGCGCATCGCCCGGGCGTTCGCCGCATCCGGAAGGCCCGTGGCCTCGATCTGCCACGGCCCGTGGCTCCTGGTGGAGACCGGGCTGGTGCGGGGCAAGACGCTCACCTCCTACACGTCCATCCGCGCGGACATCGTCAATGCGGGCGGGCTCTGGGAGGACGACGAGGCCTCGCGTTGCACCGCCGAGGGCTGGACGCTCATCACCTCCCGCAATCCCGGCGACCTGGACCCGTTCGTCGAGGCGATCCGCGACGAATTGAGCGGTTGAGCCCGGCAAAGCGACGTCGCCAGGCGGCACGGACCACGCACAACACCCCAGCGAAGGAGAAGTCATGGCCTCGAAGAACGCACGAATCGCCGGTTTCACCGTCCCGGGCCTGAGCTTGAAGGACGGGCACCAGGTCGGAGAGGCGTTGCAGCTGCGGCTGCATGCGCTCAACGACCTGCAGCTGACCCTCAAGCACGCCCATTGGAACGTGGTGGGCCGGGACTTCATCGGCGTCCACGAGATGCTGGACCCGCAGATCGAGAAGGTCCGGGCGATGGTCGACGCCCTGGCCGAACGCATGGCCACCCTGGGCGTGTCCCCGAACGGGCTCCCCGGCGCGCTCGTCGCGTCCCGCGACTGGGACGACTACTCGATCGACCGGGCCGGCACCACGGAGCACCTGGCCGCCTTGGACCAGGTCTACAACGGCGTCGTGGGCAGTCACCGCGAGTCCATCGAAGCCGTCGGCGAGCTTGATCCCGTGACCGAGGACCTCTTGATCGGCCAGACGGCCGAGCTCGAGCTCTTCCAGTGGTTCCTCCGCGCCCACCTGGAGAACAGCGAGGGAACGCTCTCCGATCAGGGCGCGCGCACCGAGACCGGCGCCGCCCGGAAGGCCACCCAGGCCGACTAGGACGTGTCTCCTCATGCCGTGATCGCCTGACTCCGGATGACGGTGGCCTGCAGGACGGCGGCCGCGCGGTAGGTCAGGGCGAGTTTGTCGTAGCGGATGGCACGGGAGGAGTAGGCCTTGTCCGCCATGGCCCGGTCCGGGCGGGTGCGTGCCCGTCCCGGGCCGGGACGGGCGACTTCCAGGGCCTCCAGCAGGTTCTCGAACATCGGCGAGTCCCCGCCCTGGCCGGGGCCGAGCAGGATCACCAAGGGGCGCTTGTTCCCGTCGACCAGGGCATGGATCTTGGTGCTCAGCCCTCCGCGGGAGCGGCCAATGGCATGGTCGGCGGGCTCCTCAAACGGATTCTTGTGATTCGACAGGTCCCCCTGTGTGGCGCGGGAGGTTGGTGCCGTGCTGGTGGGCACGGTTGATCGTGGAGTCCACCGACACCTCCCAATTGACCAGGCCTTCGGAATCCGCGCGGGTCAGCAAGGCGCCCAGGACGGCGTCCCAGGTGCCGTCTCCGGCGTAGCGGCGGTGGCGCTTCCACACGCTCTTCCACGATCCGAAGTGCTCGGGCAGGTCCCGCCACGGGATCCCGGCCCGGTAGCGGTAGATGATGCCCTCGACCGTCAAGCGGTGGTCGTTGAACGGACGACCCGCCTTGCCACGGACGAAGGCATCAGCGGGGCGATCAACTCCCACTGGGCATCGGAAAGAACGGAATAGCGCGGATTCAACGCTCAATCATGCCAAGACGCCCAAGGAACCATGAGGAGACACGCCCTAGTCCGAGACCCCGGACCCGCCGCGGGGCTCGTCCATGATGCACCCCTCCAGGACCGGTGGCCGAAGCCTCCGGCGAGGTCTCCCGCCGCCTCGGAGTCTTACGACGCAATCCACGCGGTCTCTGCCCCCCGAAAGGCCCGCCAGCCGCCCTCCGCACCAGGCGACTTGTTCAAGATCCGCTCAAGACACCCCCGGGGATCTTGCGCGAACCCTTGGACAACCTTGCGTCCGCTCCGCACCGAACCTTGAGCCGTGGCGGAGACAGTGGTCATATAGCCGGCCGCAGTGGTCCGGCGGGACTCTCAGGGGGAGAACACCATGAACAAGATGACCAAGGGCGCGCTGGCCACCGGACTCGGCGTGGCGCTGCTGATCGGCGGCGGCGGAACGCTCGCCGTGTGGAACCAGGCGGTCGAGGCCCCAGCCGGGACGGTCGCAGCGGGCGACCTCGAGCTGACGGCCGGACAGGGAACCTGGACCGATGCCGCGGGCAAACCCGTCTCGCTGGGCACCTACAAGGTGGTTCCGGGCGACCGGCTCACCTTCACCCAGCCGCTCACGGTCAAGCTCGTCGGCGACAAGATGCGCGCGGAGCTGACCACGACCGATCTGGCGTCCGGCTCGCCGCTCATCGTCGGCGCCACCACGCTGGCCAAGGACAACGCGCCCGCCAAGACCGAGCTGCTGCCTGCGGACTCCGGCGACTACACCGCGTCCGTGACGGTCGAGCTCCCGGCCGCCACGAGCGGCCGCGTGGGCACGAACCTGAACGCGGACCTGGGCCGGCTGACGTTCACCCTCGAACAGATCGCCCCGACGGCCGCACCGTAGCCAGCCGGCTCCGGGGAACCACGAGGACCTTCGATGAAGACGACGCTGCGGGTCGCCGCCCTGCTCGGCGCGGCGACGGTGCTGGGCCTGCTCACCGTCCAGGGCACGCTCGCCCTGTGGAGCGCGACGGCTTCCTCGGGAGCGCAGGCCGTGCGGACGGCCGACTTCACCGTCCTCGTCCGGACCGCCGACGGCGCGACGTCGGCCCTGGGGGCCGGGACCAGCCCGGTGACGTTGCCGCCCGTCACCGGGCTGGTCAAGGGCGGTAGCCGGACGACGGCGGTCACGCTCGTGAATGCGACGGACGCCGGCAGCGGGGCCTTCCGTGCCCGCGTCACGGCCGGGACCCCGCAAGTGCAGGGCCAGCTCCAAAGCCGGCTCACGGTCACGGTCCGGCCGGGCACCGATGCCGGCTGTTCGGCCTTCCGGCCGGGACCGGGGATCGATCTGGCGCAGGGCGCCTCCGGCGTCCTTTGCGTCACGACCACGTTGGCGGCGGAGACTCCCGCGTCCTTGGGGGCGCGGGGGCCTCCGTCATCATCCCGCTCACGGCGGAGCAGCTCCCGTGAGCCCCGACACCGCGCCGCAGGCGCCCGGACACGAGGAAGCCATGCCCACCACAGCACCGACGCCGGCACTCCCGTCGCCCCTCCGTGCCGCCGCGACAGCCGCGAGCTTCCTGGCGCTGGTCCTCGCCGCCCTCGCTGCCCTCGTGCTGGTCATCGTGCCGCTGGCCACGGGATCCCAGAGCTACTCCGTGCTGACCGGTTCCATGGCGCCGCACTATGCACCGGGAACCCTGCTCGTGGTCGGCCCGGCGGACTTCGCATCGCTTGGCACGGGCGACGTCGTCACGTATCAGCTCGAATCCGGCCGGCCGGAGGTCGTGACGCACCGGATCGTCTCCGTCACGAGCGCCCAGGACGGTGAACGCCTGCTCATCACGCAGGGGGACAACAACGACGCCCCCGATCCGGCCCCGGTCGCCGAGGTCCAGGTCCGCGGCACGCTGCTCTACGCCGTCCCCTACGCCGGTTTCGCCGCCAACTGGCTCGGCAACCAGGACCGGACGCTCGCCGGGCGGCTGCTGGCCTACGGGCTGATCGGCTACGGCGCCGTGGTGTTCGGCCGCGGAGCGTGGACCCGGCTTCAACCGGCCGTCGGGGGCCTCCCGTGAGCCCCGCTGCTGCCGGACCGGGGCGGCGGCTGCCCGGGATGCGCGCGGCCCTGGCCCTCTACCTCGTGATCGTGACCGCAGGACTCGGAGCGGCCGGCGCCCAGGCCCTGTGGTCCTTCAACAGCGCCGTCTCCGCCGGCGTGACGGCGGGCGCGTGGGCTCCGAATCCCGTCACGGGGACGGTGACGTGCACGCGGCAGGATGGGGGCCCGATCACCGACCGCTACGCCGACATCACCGTCCGGTGGACCGCGACCGACGCCGTGTCCTACACCGTGACGGCCGTCCGCAAGGGATCGGCGTCCGTCACCATTTCCACCACGTCGACGACGAGCAGCGCGACCCTGCGGATCAACCGGGCCACCTTGTTCGACTCCCAGGAGTACACCGCGACCATCACGGCTACAGCGAACGGCCTGCAGGCCGCGCCCAGGACGTTCTCGCTCGAGATGGGCACGTTCCTGGGCATTCCCACGGTCGGTTGCAGCTAGGCTCCGGTCAGGGGCACTGGACCGGGAGCGCGGGCGAACGGGGCGTGGCCTATGGTGTAGACCAACAGGAGGTGCACGTGGACGAGCGGTGGATCGGCCTTCCCGGAGGCGGCGGAAGCGGGCCGCCCGGCGAGGAGGAAGCCGCGCTCGTCCGCGCCGCCGCCGCTTGCAACGGCCACCCCGGACCCGTCGTCGAGCACCTGCGGAGCACCGGGGGAGAGCTCGTCACGCACGGCTCGCACGCACGCTTCGAGCTCCTGGCCTCCGTGGCCGCCGTGGACCTGGCCGCAGCCCGCACGCTGGAACCCCACCTGGATGCCCTCGACATCCTCCGCCAAGCGGGCCTGTCGGCCGAACCCGGTGCGGCATGGGGCGTCTATGCCGCCGAATCCGCCTCCGGGAGACTCACAGCCACGTCCGCTCCGGGATCGAACGCCTCGCAGGCCACCACCGCGGCGGCGGTCCCCGGGTCGTGGACGACGCCGGACGGCGACTGGATCCTCGAGGGCACCAAGCCGTGGTGCTCCCTCGCGGGCGTGATCGACCGCGCCGTCGTCACGGCGCACGTCGACGGCGGCCGCCGGGCCTTCTCCGTGGACCTTGCGCACCCCGGCGTTGCTCCCGATCACTCCGGGTGGGCCGGGCACGGCCTCCCGTCCATCCCGAGCGGGCCGGTCCGCTTCCGCCAGGTCCCTGCCAGCCCGGTCGGCGCCACCGGCTGGTACCTGACCCGGCCGGGGTTCGCCGGCGGAGGCATCGGCGTGGCCGCCTGCTGGTTCGGCGGCGCGGTGGGGCTCTTCAGGACCTTGCTGGACTCCGCCCACCGTCGCACCCCGGACCAACTGGCCCTGGCCTGGATCGGCGAGGCCGACCGGCTGCTCGCCGCCGCCGCGGCCCTCCTGGGCACCGCGGCGCCCCTCGTCGATTCCGGTGCGGCCGGCTGGACCGACGCCCACCGCGTGCGGGGCCACGTCGCGGCCGCCTGCACGCGCGTCCTGGAAATCTGCGGGCAGGCCATGGGGCCTTCCCCCTTGGCCTTCGACGCCGCGCACGCCCGCCGCGTGGCCGACCTGACGCTGTACATCCGCCAGCACCACGGTTCGCGGGACGACGCCGAGCTGGGCCGGCTCGTGCTGGAGCGCGAGCGGGCGTGGTGACCTTCAGCCACCGGGAGGCGGGCACCCCGGGGCAACGGTGGCGGGACGCGGGCGTCGATGCCCTGCCGGAACTGCCGCCCGCGGCGCTGCCCGGCGCAGGAGGAACCGCCGTCGTCGTGGTGCCGCACCCGGACGACGAGGCGCTCGGCGCGGCGGGATTCATCCTGCGCGCCGCCGCCGCGGGGGCCAGCGTCACGGTGCTCCTCTGCACCGCCGGCGAGGCCTCGCACCCCGATTCCCCCACCCACACCCCCGACCGGCTGGCCCGGCTCCGGCTCGCGGAGTTCGCCGCGTCCATGGGCATCGCCTCGACCACATCCGCCATCGCCTGGCGCTTCCTCGACCTCCCCGACGGCGGGATCTCCGGGCACACGGGGCCCCTACGCGAGGAGATCGTCCGGGCGCTGCGCTCGGGGTCGGCCGACGGCATCCGGGGCGGGGTCGTGGCCGCGCCCTACCGCTCGGATGGGCACCCTGACCACGAGGCGGCGGGACGGGCGGCCGCCGACGCCGCCCGGGAGGCGGGGGCCGGCCTGGTGGAATTCCCCGTGTGGTACTGGCACTGGGCGCAGCCCGAGGAGGGGTCCTGGCGGCGGTGGCGGACGCTGCGCCTGTCCCCGCGCGAGACCGGCCGGAAGCGCGAGATGCTCGGCGTCCACCGCACGCAAGTGGCCGATCTCTCCCCCGCCCCGGGCGACGAGGCCCTGCTTCCCGCCGGATTCCGCGGGCACTTCGACCGTGGCGTCGAGGTGTTCGCGTGGACGCCGGCCCCGGGCCCCGGTGCGGGAACGCGTTCCTCGGGCGACGTCGCGGGGCCGCCCCGGGGCGCGGGAACGGCCGCCGAGGACTTCGACGCCCTCTATCGGCGCGACCCGGACCCGTGGGCCTACCTTTCCTCCTGGTACGAGAGGCGCAAGCGCGCCGCCACGCTCGCCGCCCTGCCCCGCGCCCGCTACGCGAACGCCGTCGAGGCCGGGTGCTCGATCGGCGTCCTGACCGCCGAGCTGGCCGCGCGTTGCGACCGCCTCGAGGCCGTGGACGCGAGCGCCGTGGCCCTGGGACTCGCCGCGGACCGGCTCGCCGACCGGCCCCACGTCCGGCTGCGCCGGGCCGAACTCCCCGCGGGGTGGACGGCGCCGGCGGCTTCAGTGGACCTCGTGGTGGTCTCGGAGATCGGCTACTTCCTGGCGCCGCGCGAACTGGACGGGCTGCTGGACGCCGCGTGGGAATCCCTGCTCCCGGGCGGGCACCTGGTGCTCTGCCACTGGCTCGGCCCCATCGAAGGATGGGCGCTCGACGGCGAGGCCGTCCACGCGGCCGCCCGCCGCCGGACCGCATCCGGCCCCGTGGTGGCGCACCGGGAGCGGGAGTTCCTGCTCGAGGTGTTCGAAGCGCCGGGATCCTCCGCATGAGCGGCCGACGGCCGGACGCGGCGCGAGTTGACCCCGGCGGCGGTGCGGCGGCCCCGGGCCCGCCGGGGATCAGGCACGTCGCCGTCGTCGTACCCGTCAAGGACGAGGCGGAGCTGCTCCCCGCCTGCCTACGCCGGCTGGCCGCCGCGATGGACCGCTTCGACGCGACCGGCGACGGCCGCGGATCGACTCTGGTGCTGGCGCTCGACAGCTGCACCGACGCGTCCCGGGCCATCGCCGCGCAGGCATCCCGCCGCGACCGGCGGATCGGTTTCCTGGCCGGCGCGTTCGGCGGAGTCGGTCCGGCGCGCGCCGCCGGAGTCGAACGCGCCCTGGGGAGGATCGGCGCCGTCGTCCCGGAACGGATCTGGATCGCCTGCACGGACGCCGACACCTTGGTTCCGGTGGACTGGGTCCTCCGGCAGGCGGCGCTGGCGGACGCCGGGGCGGACGCGGTGCTCGGCACCGTGGAACCGGATCCTGCCGACACGGAGCAACGCCTGCTGGCCGCGTGGCACGCGCAGCACGATCTGGCGGACGGACACCCCCATGTCCATGGCGCCAACCTCGGGATCCGCGCGTCCGCCTACCGCCTGGTCGGCGGATTCGCACCGGTGGAGTACAACGAGGACGTCCTTCTGGTCGCGGCCCTCCGGGCAGCGGGACGCCAGGTCCTCTCCAGCGGAGACCTTCGCGCGCTGACCTCCGGTCGGCTCGTTGGACGGGCCGCGCAGGGATTCGCCGCCTACTTGAGGGAGCTCGGCGGGACCTTGTCCCCGGGCACCGCCTCGGTCGCCGCCCAGCTGGCCAACAACCCCAGGGCGTCGGCGCTCGGCGAGCCCGACTCCGCCGTGTAGACGTTCAGCCGCAGCCCCTCGTCGCCGGGCAGGTCCATGCCCTCGTACTCCAGGTCCAGGTCCCCGACGACCGGGTGGTGGAAGCGCTTGGTGCCGCTGCGGTGCAGGCGCACGTCGTGGGCGGCCCACAGCCGGCCGAACACCTCGCTGCGCGTGGACAGCTCGCCGATGAGGTTGCTCAGCGCCTTGTCCCCCGGACGCCGGCCGGCCTCGGCGCGGAGGATGCCGACGGCGTCCCCGGCGACCCGCTCCCAGTCGCGGAAGAAGCGCTGCCCGCGGGGATCCAGGAAGAGGAACCGGGCGGTGTTCGAGGGCTGGACCGGCGAGTCGAGGATCTCGGCGTAGAGGGCCCGGCCGGCGGCGTTCGCGGCCAGGACGTCGAGCCGGCCGTTGCGGACGTAGGCGGGGGTCGTGAGTGCATCGAGGACGCGCTGGATCCCGGGCCGCACCTTGGCCTGCACGGGCCGGCGCGGCCTGGTGGACGGAGCCGCGGCGCGCGCCAGGTCGAACAGGTGCAGCCGCTCGGCCTCGTCGAGCCGCAGCGCGGCGGCGAGCGCGTCGAGCACCCCCTCCGACACGCCGCCGAGGTTCCCCCGCTCGAGCCGCACGTAGTAGTCGATGCTCACCCCCGCCAGCATCGCGACCTCCTCGCGGCGGAGGCCCGGAACGCGCCGGTTGCCGCCGTAGGCGGGGAGGCCGGCGTCCTGCGGGGTGATCCTGGCCCGGCGGCTGATGAGGAAATCGCGGATCTCGGTGCGGTGGTCCATGCCGTCAACGGTAGGCCCTGGGCGGGACCCGTGACAGGCCCTGCCGGTACCCGGATGGGCGGGGACTCCCGCGCGCGGCTCCTGCCGGCGGGCGCCGAGGTCGTCCCGGGCGACGTGACCGTCCCGGAATCGCTCGCCTCCGCCGTCGAGGGGGTCGACGCCGTCGCACTGGTCCTCGGCTCCGACGGGACCGGGCGGGCCGGGGCCGAGGCAGTGGACTACGGGGGCGTGCGCAACGTCCTCGCGGCGCTCGGCGGGCGTCCGGTCCGGATCGTGCTCATGACGGCCATCGGCTTCACCCACCGCGACACGGCCTACAACCGGGTCTCACACGCGCACGATTGGAAGCGGCGTGCCGAGCGGCTCGTGCGGGCCAGCGGGCAGCCGTACACGATCGTCCGGCCGGGATGGTTCGCCTACCACACGCCCGCCGAGCAGCTGCCCGTGATGCTCCAGGGCGACACCCGGGGCAGCGGGACGCCGGCCGACGGCGTGGCCTCCCGTACGCTGATCGCCCGCGTGCTCGTCGACGCCCTCGGCTCCGAGGCGGCGCTCGGTAAGACGTTCGAGCTCGTGGCCGTACACGGCGACGCGCCGCACGACCCGGAGCCGCTCTTCGCGGCGCTCGACCCCGACCCGGAGGGTTCCGTCGACGCCGTCCGCGACGCCCCGACCCAACCGCTCGCGGAAGAACCGGCACGCGTCCTCGCCGAGCTCGAGGCCGCCGCTTCCCACGCCCCCGTCACGCAACACGATCCACTCATGCGTCGTTGACAGCGCTGAGAACGGCGCGGGAGTGGATCGTGATGCGGAGCAAGGGGCGGAGGAGGGGCGGGTCAGCTCTTCTTCGCCTCGCGGAACAGCAGCCACATCAGGTAGCCGCCGCCGATCGTCACCGTGACGATCCCGACCGGGAGCTGGATCTCCGGGTGGGCGTGCTGGGCCAGGAGGTCGCACAGGAGCAGCAGCATGGCGCCCACGAGCGCGGAGGAGAACCTCATCACGGGCGCCGACGAGCACGAGCACCTCGCCGCGGGCTTCCCCGTGGGCGAGCGCTTCCACTCCGCCCCCGTGGTGCGCCTCGCGGACGCCAAGCCGGTGGAGCTGGGGCACCAGGCGCTCGCGGACGGCCGTTGGAGGATCTACGCGTTCGCGGACGCCGCCCATCCCACCGCATCCGGTTCACGGCTCGCGGCGTTCTGCCGCTTCCTCGCCGAGGACCAGGCATCCCCCGTGCTCGCGCACACGCCGGCGGGCGCGGACCTGGACGCGGTGTTCGACGTCCGCGCCGTGTTCCAGCAGGGGCACCGGGAGCTCGAGACCGGGGACCTGCCCGGGCTGCTGCTGCCGCGGAAGGCGCCGTTCGGGCTCGTCGACTACGAGAAGGCGTTCACCGCCGGCCGCGTGGACGGCCCGGACGTCTTCGAGGCGCGGGGGATCGACCGGGAGCGCGGCGCCGTCGTCGTCGTCCGGCCGGACCAGTACGTCGCGCACGTGCTGCCCCTGGACGCGCACGCCGAGCTGTCGGCGTTCTTCGCCCGCTTCCTGCGCGCCGCCGTCACCGCGTAGGAGCCGGCGCGGCCGCCGCGCGGAGGGGCCGGAGACTGGCTCCTCCGCTCGCCGGGCGCGTAGCGTGGTGGGCGTGAAGGAGACCGGACGCCGCGCGCTGCGGATCGCGTTGGGACAGCTGGCCTCGACGGACGACGTCGAGGCCAACCTGCGCGCCATCGACGACGCGGCCGGCTCGGCCGCGGCCGACGGCGCGGAGCTGCTCCTGCTGCCGGAGTACGCGACGTTCGAGAAGGCCGAGCTCGACGCGGACTGCGCGCGCGTCGCGGAGCCCCTCGACGGGCCGGTGGCCACGCGCCTGGCCGCGACGGCCCGGCGCCACGGCTTGTTCCTCGTCGCGGGCGTCCTCGAGGCCGGTGACGGACCCGCCGGCGCCTACAACACGCTCGTGGCGTTCGGCCCCGACGGCGGGCTGCTCGCCTCGTACCGCAAGGCCCACCTCTTCGACGCGCAGGGCTATGCCGAGTCCGACTTCATCGACGCCGCGCCGGAGCCCGAGGCCGTCGTCGTCGAGCTCGCCGGGGTCCGCTGCGGGCTCATGATCTGCTACGACCTGCGCTTCCCGGAACACGCCCGGGCACTGTCCGACGCCGGTGCCCAGGTCCTGCTCGTGGCCGCGTCGTGGGTGCCGGGCCGGGGGAAGCTGGCCCAGTGGCAGGCGCTCCTCGCGGCCCGGGCGATCGAGAACGGGATGTTCGTGGCCGGCGCCTGCCAGGCCGTCCCGCACTCGGTCGGCCACAGCGCCCTCGTGGATCCGATGGGCACCGGTCTCGCGGGCCTCGGGCCGGCGGCGGGACTGGCCCTCGCCGACGCGGATCTCCGCCGCATCGCGAGCACCCGCCGGCTCTTCCCGATGCACCGCCAGCGCCGCTTCTCCTGACCGGCTCCCCCGGGCGGCCGAGATCCGGCCGCCCGCCCGGTGCCGGATCCCGCCGTCGCCCGAGCCGCCCCGCACTCCGGCGCCGGCCGCCCGCGGGTGCGGCCCCGGCGTCGTACCCCTACTCCGCCCCGGAAGCGCTCGTCTCGGCGTAGAACCACTCGATGTGCTCGCGCAGCAACCGCGAGGCCTTGGCGCCCTCGCCGGCCGCGACCGCGTCCAGGATCGCGTGGTGGTGCCCGCGCAGGACCCTCGCGAGCGGCTCCCACGCCTCGTCGCTGCGGACCGAGCCCGCCACGTAGTCGCTGATCGCCAGGCGGAGGGACTCCATCATCGCCTCGACGACCGCGTTGCCGGCGAGCGAGGACAGCAGGACGTGGAAGCGGGCGTCGAGGGCGTGGAACTCGAGCCGGTTCAGCGCCGGATCGTCCATCCGCGCCAGCAGCTCCGCCGCCTCGCCGAGGACCTCCCGGGCCGCGTCGTCGTCCGGATCGATCACCGCGGCCTCGGCCGCGCCCGTCTCGAGCATGATGCGCGTTTGCACGATCTCGGCGACGGATAGCTGCCGCGTGGCCACGTGCAGGCGCAGCGCCGCGGCGATCCCGGCGGCCGGCCGGGAGATCACGACGGCGCCCGCGTTGGGGCCGGAGCCGGTCGAGGTCCGGACGACGCCGAGGACGTCCAGGATCCGGATCGCGTCCCGGACCGAGGCCCGCGAGAGACCGTGCCGCTCCGCGAGCGCCCGCTCCCCCGGCAACTGGTCGCCGAGCTTGATCTCCCCCGAACGCAGCTCCTCCTCGATGCTGTTCAGGACGGCCTCGTAGGCGCGGGGGGCGGGGGCTTTCGGGGAGTCGGTGGCCATGGGGCCATTTTCCCATGCGGCGGCGGGGCGCCGTCCCCGACGCCCCGCCGCCCGCCGCCTCGCTAGGGGAGCATCCACCCGAGCACCGGCGTGGACTGCAGGTACACGACGACGCAGAGGAAGAGCAGCATGCCCACGCTCCAGCCGACGACCTTGCGCAGGATGAGCGACTCCTGCCCGTCCATCCGCACGGCCGTGGCCGCGATCGCCAGGTTCTGCGGGCTGATGAGCTTGCCGACGACGCCGCCGGAGGTGTTTGCCGCGACCAGCAGGTTCGGGTCGATCCCGGCGTTGAGGCCGGCCGTCTGCTGCAGCTTGGCGAAGAGGGCGTTGGAGGAGGTGTCCGATCCCGTGACGGCCGTGCCGATCCAGCCGAGGATCGGGGACAGGAAGGCGAAGAACGCGCCCGTGCCGGCGAGCCACGTGCCGATGCTGACGGTCTGCCCGGAGAGGTTCATGACGTAGGCCAGGGCGAGCACGGTCAGGATGGTCACGCCCGCCCAGCGCATCCGGTACACGGTCCGGCCGATCTCGGCCACCGCGTCGGGGACCTTGAGCGCGTAGCGGCCGTCGGCGTCGAAGCGGGAGTAGACGAACGCGACGATCAGGCCGGCGATGAGCAGCAGCGTGCCCGGATTGGAGAGCCAGGTGAACTTGTAGACCGTGGAGGAGACGGGATGGCCCTCGACGTCGAGGACCCCGCCGTAGAGCAGCGGCCACTGGACGGCGATGTCCGTGGAGGCGAGCCAGCGCGGCACGTCGAAGCCGATCGTCCACAGCTTCGCGACGCCGAAGACGGCGATGACCAGGAAGTACGGGAAGAGCGCGAGCCAGGTCCGGACCGGGGTCAGTCCCTCGGCGTGGGCGCCCGCGGCCCCGGGACCGGAGCCGTCGCCGGCGGCGGGGCGGGCGGCCGAGCGCTTGCCGGTGCCCGAGGCGGCGGCTTCCTTCGCGGCGGGGGCACCGACGGGGACGTCGAGGCAGATCCGCTCTCGGGCCGCCTCGCGGCCGCGCGGCTCCCAGAACTTGAGGAAGGCGACGGCCGCGCCCATGCCGGCGAGCGCCGCGACGACGTCGGTGAGCTCGTAGGAGAAGTAGTTGGAGCAGAGGAACTGGGCGATGCCGAACGCGAGGCCGATGACGAGGGCGGCCGGCCAGCAGTCCTTGAGCCCCCGGCGGCCGTCGAGGATCAGGAGCAGGACGAGCGGGACGAAGATGGCCAGCAGCGGGGCCTGCCGCCCGACGAGCGCCCCGATGTGGTCGGCGTCGAGCCCGGTGAGGCCCGCCGCCGTCGTGATCGGGATGGCGACGGCACCGAAGGCGACCGGGGCCGTGTTGGCGACGAGCACGGTGGCGGCGGCGCGCAGCGGCGGCATGCCGAGGGCCAGGAGCATCGTCGCGGTGATGGCCACCGGGGCGCCGAAGCCCGCGAGGGCCTCGAGGAGCCCGCCGAAGCAGAAGGCGATGAGGATCGACTGGATCCGCACGTCGCCGCGCCCGATGACGTCGAAGACGCGGCGCAGGTCCTCGAAGCGGCCGCTGATGACCGTGACCTGGTAGAGCCAGACGGCCATGACCACGATCCACAGCACGGGGAACGCGCCGAACACGGCGCCGAGGCCTCCGGACATCAGCGCCATGCCCGCCGGCATGCGGAAGACGAACACGGCGATGACCAGTGCGACGACGAGCGACGCGAGCCCGGCGACGTGGGCCCTGGTCTTCACGACGGCGAGCAGGACGAAGAACGTCAGCAGCGGCACGAGCGAGACGATGGCCGAGAGCGCGACGCTTCCTGCCAAGGGGTCTGTGGCGGGAGTGAATGTCTCCATGGTGGTTCCTTCGCAGGGGGTGCGGTGGGCTAAGTGGTCCGACCACTATGGTCTGACCACGTAAGAGTAGCGCATTTCCACCAAAAATGTGAGGCCCATCACCAAGAAGGTTCCCGGCCCGCGGGCCGATCAGTCGGCGACGTTCACGAATCCGACGACGATCGCCGTCCACCACGCGGCCTGCGAGATCCCCGCGCACACCACCATGTGGATGCGCTGGCCGATCGGCAGCGAGGAGAAGGAGGTGCGGGCCGGCATCTTGACGAGACGGCGCATGAGCGGGATGAGCATGATGCCGTTCACGGTCAGTACGAGGACGGCCGCGAGCTTCGTCAGCGTCAGGGCGGAGGCGAGGTCGGGCTCGAGGAAGACGCCCGTGACCATCATGACCCCGACACCGCCCCAGATCAGCGGGCTCGCGGCGGAGTCCAGGCGGATCGTCTCGAACAGCTCCCGGCGGCCCAGGAGCCAGAGCATGCCGTGCCAGTCCACCATGAGGACCGAGCCGAAGGACGCGACGAGCGCCAGGACGTGCAGTGCGAGCGCCACCGTGCGGGCGGCGGCGGAGACGTCGACGGCCGTGGACAGGTAGACCGTCACGGCCCACAGGGCCACGGCAGCCAGGACGAGGAGGGCGACGAGCTGGCGGGTGGCGCGCTCGCTGTGACGGGGAAGGGAGAACTCGCGTGCGGTGGAGGGGGAAGCCACGGGGCACCTCGGAAGCGGCCGGGCCACGACCCCCGCGGCATGGCGACTGGGTTGTCGATGTCGCGGGCGTCCGGGGACGCCCGCCGCGCGCCGGTGTCAGGGAGCCGGCACGCTCCCGCCCGTCGCGGAGCGGCGGTGCCACGTGCCACGCGGTGGCTGCCGCCGCCTCGCCGTGGGCATCCCGCCGCGGGAACGGCGGCCACGGCACCCGGAGAACGGACCGGGTCCTGTCCGGATTGTAGCCCCGGCGCCGCGGCGGTGGACAGGCCTGCGCTCCTAGACTGGAGGCATGAGACCCGCCGGCGATCCCGCAGGATCCCTCCCATGACCGCCCTCCTCTGGGCCGGTGCGGCCGGCGCGTGGCTGTTCATCGCCGTCTTCCTCATCGACGGCTGGACGCGTCCCGGCTACTCCCCCGCCCGCCATGCGGTCAGCGCCCTCGCCACGGGTCCCCGCGGCTGGATCCAGACCGCCAACTTCCTCGCCTGCGGGCTCGCCATCACGGCGGCCGCGGCGGTCCTGCCCCTGGGCCTGGTCTCTCCCCGCCCCGTGCCGACGATCGGCTGGGTCACGGACGAAGACGCCGCGTCCGGGGGTCCCGCAACCGTCCTCGGGGCGTTCCTCGAGGCGGGCACGGGCCATCTGCTCCTCGGCGCGGCCGTCGTCGTCTTCGGCCTGTCCGTCATCGCTTCCGGCGCCTTCCCCATGGACCCGATGCGCGGATACCCGCCCGGAACCCCGGAGGGCGATCCGCCGCACACCTCCCGCCGCCACGTGCGGCACGACCAGGCCGGCACCGTCGTCTTCACGGCCCTCCCCGCCGCGGCGGCCATCGCGGCGTTCGTCCTGCCGGAGCTCGCGTGGAAGCTCTATTCCGGGACGACGGCGGCCGCCGCCTTGGCGGGTCTCGTCGCCTTCGGGTACGCGTGGGAGGAGGACCATCCGCGGACGGGCCTCGTCCAGCGCGCCACGATCGTCGTCGGCTGGACCTGGCTCGGCGCGTTGTTCCTGTACGCCGCGGCATAGGGCGGTTCCGCGCCTACCGGCCCGGCCGGGCCGTGACCTCGCTCGCCGCGTCGGGATCCAGTCTCCAGCCGCTGACGAGCGGCAGCAGCGTGAACGCGGCCATGACCAGGAAGGCCGCCTGGTACGGGACGAGCGGGCCGGCCAGGACGCCGACCGCGTCGGGTCCTGGCGCCGCCGCGGCCTGCAGCACCAGGGAGCCCAGCGCCACGCCGAGCCCGGAGGCCAGCTGGTCCGTCGTCGACGACAGCGTGTTGGCGGCGGGCATCTGGGCCGGCCCGACGTCGGAGAACTGCAGCGAGTTGTACGCGGTGAAGCCGATCGAGCGCAGCGCCCCGCTGGCCACGAGGAGCGCGGCGATCACGGCAACCGGCACCTCCGGCGTCAGGAACGCGAACCCGGCGATGAGCGCCCCGCCCCCGGCGACCGCGGTCAGGATGACGGCCCGAAAGCCGAAACGCCGCAGCAACGGGGTGGTGGCCGGCTTGATCCCGACGTTGCCGATGAACACGGCCATGACCAGCAGCCCGGATTCGACGGGAGTCCACCCGAATCCGTCCTGGAACATGAGCGGCAGCAGGAACGGCACGGCGCTGATCAACAGCCGGTACACGAAGCCGCCGGAGTTGGCCACGCGGTAGCTCGCGATCCGGTACACGCGCACGTCGAGCAGCGGGGTCCGGACCCGCAGCAGCCAGCGCACGGCCAGCACGAGCGCCGTGAACGCGGCGGCCAGCACGGCGAGCGCCACCACCACGTGGGTGGAGGCGGTCGCGAGCTCCATCCCGGCCATGAGCCCGAACACGGCGACCGTGCACCACAGCAGCCCGACGCGGTCGAGCGGGCGGGCCTCGGTGCTCCGGTCGGTGACGAGCCGCAAGGCCACGACCAGCGCGAGGGCCCCGAGGGGCACGTTGAGCAGGAAGATCCAGTGCCAGCCGGCGTAGGTGGTGATCACTCCGCCCACGACCGGCGCCAGGACGGGCGCGAGCAGCGCGGGCCAGGTGATGTAGGCGATGGCGCGCAGCAGGTCGCGCTTCTCGGTGGAGCGCAGGATCACGAGCCGCCCGACGGGCACCATCATCGCCCCGCCCAGGCCCTGCAGGATCCGCCCGGCCACGAGCACGCCGAGGTTCGGGCTCGCGGCGCACAGGATCGAGGCCACGGTGAACAGCACGATCGACGCGCAGAACACCCGCCTCGCCCCGTAGCGGGAGGTCAGCCAGCCGCCGACGGGGATGAACGTCGCGACCGTGACGAGATAGGCCGTGATCGCGAGCCCCACTTGCGCGCTGGAGACGCCGAAGTCCCGCGCGATCTGCGGTGCGGCCGTGACCAGGATCGTGCCGTCGAGGTGCTCCATGAACATGGTGCAGGCCACCAGCAGGGCGAGCTTCGGGTTCCAGACGGGGGCGCTGCGGGGGTCCACGGGCTTCACGGTAGTGCCTTGTGTCACGGCCCGCTCCATTGCTACGTCATACCGCGGGCCCGGAGGGCGCGTTCGCCGGTGGCGCTCCTAGGATGGGCGTGCGGGCACCTCCCGCGACCCCGCACGCAGGAAGGCCCGCCATGCACACGCCCGCCGCCACCGAGCCGGCCGGACGCTGAGCGGCATGGCTCCCCCGGCCTCATCGATCCGCCCGGCGCTGCCGTGGGTGCTCGTCGGCATCATCGTTCTGGCGTTGAACCTGCGCGCCCCGATCATCGCGCCCACGGCCGTCGTCCCGGACATCCGGGCGGACACGGGATTGGGCGCGGCCGGCGTCGGGATGCTGACGGGCCTGCCGGTGCTCCTCTTCGCGCTCGCCACCCCGCTCGCGACGCGCACCATCCGCCGCTTCGGCCCGGAGACCACGGTCGTGCTGTGCCTCGCCGGCGTGCTCGCGGGGACCGTGATCCGCTCGCTGGGCCCGACCCCCGTCATCATGGCGGGCACGGTCCTGATCGGCGCCGCGATGACGCTGGGCAACATCGTCGTCCCCGTGCTGATCCGGCGCGACGTCCCGTGGAACCGCGTCGGCGCGGCGACGGGGGCGTACTCGGCCGTCATGAACGTCGGCTCGATGGCCACCCTCCTGGGCACGCCGCCGCTCGCCGCGCAGTTCGGCTGGCGGTGGGCGATCGCGTCCTGGGGCGTCGTCACGGCGGCCGCCCTGGCCTTCTGGCTCGTCAAGGCCCGCCGGCTGCGCCTGGCCCGGGGCACGACGCCGATGCCTCCCTCCCCACGCCCCGCACCCGCGGACCCCGTCCCCTCGCTGCCCGGCGGTCCGGGCGCGCCGCACGCCGCGGCCGGCCCGGCGGCGGACGACGCCGCGGGGCGCCGGATGAAGCGGATCACCGCGCTCCTGCTCCTCGGATTCTGCGGGCAGTCGGGCGCCTACTACGCGACGACGGCGTGGCTGCCCACGCTCCTCGCCGACACGCGCGGCCTCGCTCCCGCCGCGTCCGGGGCCTCGGCGTCCCTGTTCCAGATCGCGGCGATCGTCGGCGCGCTCGGCGTCCCGCTCGTGGCGGCACGGACGCGGGCGTGGATCCCCATGGTGCTGGTCGGGGCGCTGTGGATGGCGCTGCCGATCGGCCTGCTCGTGGCTCCGGAGGCGTTCGTCGTGTGGTCGCTCCTCGGCGGCGTCGCGCAGGGCGGCGGATTCACGGCGATCTTCTCGATCGTCCCGCGGATCGCACGCAGCGACGCGGAGGCCGCCGCGGCCTCGGCACGCATCCAGGCCGGAGGCTATCTCGCCGCGACGGCCGCCCCGCCCGTGGCCGGCTGGCTCAACGCGGCGACGCACGGCTGGACCGCCCCGCTCCTGCTGGTGTTCGCGCTCGCGGTGCTCTTCACAGCCGGCTCGGTGGCGGGGGCGAGGTTGTCGGAACGGCGGTGAGACGGCCGGCCGGGATGAACCGGCCGGCCGCCATGGCTACGCCTGGTGGATGCTCCGGCTGTCGTCGCGGATCTGGCCCACGAGCTCTTCCAGCATGTCCTCCAGCGTCACCACGCCGCAGGGGGTCCCGGACGCATCCACGACGAGCGCCAGGTGGGCTCCGCCCTCCTGCATCCGCTGCAGCGAACCCCGCAGGGCGTCCTCGCGTCCCACGCGCGGCAGCGGCCGGACGACCCCGGGCGGAACCGGGGCGTCCCTGCTGTCCGGATCCAGCCCCAGGAGGTCCTTGATGTGCACGTAGCCAGCCAGCGCACCGTCGGCGCCCCGCAAGGGAAAGCGGGAGAAGCTGCGGGCCGCGAGCTCCTCGATCTGCGCGGGCGTCGCGTCGTCGGGTACCGTGACGACCCGGTCCAGCGGGATGATGATCCCCTCGACGGACCGTTCCTCGAAGGTGAGGGCGCCGAGCAGGAGCCTCTCGTCCTGCTGGTCCAGGAGGCCGCCCTGCCGGGATTCCTGCACGAGGCCGGCGACCTCGTCGCGCGTGAACGTGCTGGAGACCTCGTTCTTGGGCTCGACCTTGAACAGGCGCAGGATGGCGTTGCCGATCCCGTTCATGGACCAGAGGACGGGCTGCAGGACCTTCACGACGACCACGAGGGCCGGGCCGAGGACCAGTGCCATGCGTTCCGGACCGGCGAGCGCGATGTTCTTGGGCACCATTTCTCCGAGCACCACGTGCAGGTAGGTGACCAGGCTCAGGGCGATCGCGTAGGCGATCGGATCGATCCACCCCTCGGGGATTCCCCAGCTGTCAAAGGGCCCCTTGAGCGCGTACACGACCATGGGCTTGGTGACGTATCCCAGGGCCAGGGAGCAGACGGTGATGCCCAGCTGGGCGCCGGCCATCATCAGCGAGACGTTCTCGATGGCCCACAGGGTCATCCTGGCGGCCCGACCGCCCTCGCGTGCCTTGGGCTCGATGAGGCTGCGCCGGGCCGCGATGAGCGCGAACTCGGCTCCGACGAAGAAGAAGTTGGCGGCCAGGAGGACCACCGTGAGCACGATTCCCATGACGTCCATCTAGAGCTCCCCTCCGACGTCGTTGGCTTCTTCGAGGCTGGAAGCCGTGGCCCGGACCCGCGAGATCCTGGCTCCTTCCATGGTTTCGACCTCGAGCTCCAGGCGGGCCGCCGGATACCGGTGGTCCCCCTCCGTGGTCAGCCCCACCGTGTCACCGGGCTCCGCGAGGCGGCCCAGCAGCATCGTCACCAGCCCCGCCAGCGTGTCGTACTCGGGGCTCTCGGGAACGGCGTGCCCGATGACTTCCGAGGCCTCGTCCGGGCGCAGGGCGCCCTCCAGGCTCCAGGCACCGTCCGGCAGGCGCCGGCTCGTGCCGTCGTCGGGATCGTGTTCGTCGACGACCTCGCCCACGAGTTCCTCCACGAGGTCCTCGAGGGTGATCAGCCCTGCGACGTCGCCGGTCTCGTCGATCAGTACGGCCATCTGCAGCCCGCCGGACCGCAGCGAGTCCATGAGGTCGTCGAGCTCCACCGTGTCGGGCATCAGGATCGGCGCGTCCATGACGTCGGCGACGGTCCGGCCGCCCCGATCGGGGAAGGGCACGGCCAGGCCATGCCGGACGTGCACCGTCCCGGCGACTTCGTGGGATCCGGGCTCGATGACGGGGAACCGCGAGTGCCCGGTCCGCGCGGCGGTGGCCAGGAGGTCCCGCACCGAGTCGCCGGGGGCGAGGGACACGATGCGCGTCCTGGGCGTCATGGCGTCGTGGCCCCGCCGGGTCCCGAACGCGAAGGAGCGCTGGACCAGATCGGCGGTCTGCTCGGGGAGCACGCCCTGGCGGGCCGAATGCTGGACGAGGACGGCCAGCTCCTCGGCCGATCGCGCCGAGGCGAGCTCCTCCTGGGGCTCGACGCCGAGGGCGCGGACCAGCTTGTTGGCCGTGCCGTTGAAGAACCGTAGCAGGGGGCCGGTGGCCGTGCTGAAGCCCCGCTGGAAGCCGACGACGGCGCGGGCCGTGGCGAGCGGGCGGGCGATGGCGAGGTTCTTCGGGACCAGTTCCCCGAAGACCATGGTGAGCAGGGTCGCGAGGACCAGGGCGATCGTGATGGACACCGTCCGGGCGGCCGCCGCGGGAAGGCCGGCGTCCTCGAGCGGGCCGACGACGAGGGCGGCGATCGCCGGTTCGGCGAGGAAGCCGATGCCGAGGTTGGTCAGCGTGATGCCCAGCTGGGCGCCCGAGAGCTGCGTGGAGAGCGTGTTCATGCCCTTGAGGACGCCGGCCGCGCGTTTGTCCCCGGATTCGGCGGCCTCGCGCACCGTGTTCCGGTTGACCGTGATGAGGGAGAACTCAGCGGCCACGAAGAGGCCGCACGCCATGATGAGGAGCAGGCCGATCAGGATGGAGATCAGTTCCAATTGCTACACCCCCCACCATGGCGCTCGTTCACATGGATGCGCTGCGGCGGGGGGCACGGACTGTGCCCCGGTCTGTCACCAGGGGTAGACATGGTTCCTCTCAAGAAAATCGGCAGACGACCGCCCGCCGCGAAAGGCGGCGGGCTGAGCCCATTGTTCCAGCCGGGTCATGAAATCCGCAACGCCCCGGAGACCACCATCACCGGGCATGGCGCGTCCCGCACCAGCGGCTGGCTGACGGAGCCGAGCACGAGCCCGGCGAGCCCCACGTGCCCGCGGGATCCGACGACGAGCAGGTCGCCCGCCCCGACCGCGCCCGCCACGGCCCGGGCCGCCGGGCCGGCGGCCGATTCGACCGAGAGCTCGAGCCCCGGGTAGCGCTCCCGCAACGCGCGGGCCAACGACGGCCCGTCGCTCCCCGCGCCCTGTGCGGGGGCGGCCCCGGAAGGCGCGGCCCCGCCGTCGTCCTCTCCGGACTGTGCGGCGGGCCTGCGCTCCGCGGTGAGCAGGAGCAGGGGGCGGGCGCGCGCCGAGGCGGCCTCGGCGGCGGCCTCCGCGACGTGGCCGTCGCCGGATGCCCGCACGGCGGCGACGACGCGGCCACCGGCCCCCGGTCCGGGCCCGGCCCAGTCGGCCGGTACGACGACGGTCGAGCAGTGGGCGTGCGTGGACAGGGCCTGGGAGAGGCTGCCGAAGACCCGCTGGCCGAGCCCGGAGGCGCCCGTGCGGCCGACCGCGGCGAGATGGAAGGTCCGCGAGAGGTCGCGCAGGGCGTCGGCGACGTGGCCGCTGAGGACGTGGACCTCGGTCGGGACGCCGCGCCCCTCGGCGCGGGCAGCCGCCTCGGCGAGCCGGGCCCCTGCCTGTTCGGACATCCGGCGCTGATACTGGGCGTCGACGCGCGCATTCGTGACGGGGACGGGTTCGGCGACGGCGACGAGGCAGAGCCCCCAGCCGCGGAGCGCGGCCTCGTCGACGGCCCAGCGGAACGCCGCGTTCCCGCTGTCCGAGCCATCGAAGGCGACGAGTATGGCGGCCATGGTCCAACGGTACGTGGCGGCACGGGCGCCGGGAAGGGCGGCAACGAACCAACCGCGGGGCCCGCCCAGTTCACGTCGTCTCGGCGAAACCGCGGGCTGCGGGGACGCCCCCGGGACGGCCGACCGGCCGGAAGCGAGCTCCACACCCACCCGCCGCCCGAGACCCGCCCAGTTCACGTCGTCTCGGCGAAACCGCGGGCTGTTGGCGACTGCGCGGGGTCTACCCCGTGGCCTCGCCGAGACGACGTGAACTCGCTGAAGCGTTTCCGCGGCGGCGAGTGCCCGCCGTCGGCCGCACCACATTTATGCGCGGGCGCCCCTTGTAACGCGCGTCATACCTGCCGTACAGTCGTCGATAACAGTTTGTTCGATTATCGAATCTCAAGTTCTATTATCGAACACCACTAGCCCGCAGCGGCAGCACAATGAAGTGAGGACAGCCCGTGCAGTTCCACCACCACGGTTACGTTTCCGGCGATCCGCGCATCGAGCCGGCGGCCGGCACCGGCGTCGACCGCCCCGCCGAGCTCCCGGAGCAGATCGACGTCCTGATCGTGGGCTCCGGCCCCGCCGGAATGCTGGCCGCGGCCCAGCTCGCCCAGTTCCCCTCCGTCACCACGCGGCTCGTCGAGCGCCGCCCGGGCCGGCTCGCGATCGGCCAGGCGGACGGCATCCAGGCCCGCAGCGTCGAGACGTTCCAGGCGTTCGGCTTCGCCGAGCGCATCACCGCGGAGGCGTACCAGATCACGGAGATGGCCTTCTGGAAGCCGGACCCGCGGGACCCGTCGCGGATCGTCCGCTCCGCCCGCGCCCAGGACGATCCCCACGGCATCAGCGAATTCCCGCACCTGATCGTGAACCAGGCGCGGGTCCTGGACTACTTCGCGGAGTTCGCCGCCAGCTCGCCCGCCCGCATCACGCCCGACTACGGCTACGAATTCGTCGGCCTGACGGTCGGCGACGGCGAGTTCCCCGTGGCCGTGACGCTCAAGCACACGGCCGGCGCCGAGGAGGGTACGGAGCGCACGGTGCACGCGAAGTACGTCGTCGGCGCCGACGGCGCCCGCAGCCGGGTCCGCTCCTCGATCGGCTGCACCCTGGCGGGCGACGCCGCCAACCACGCGTGGGGCGTCATGGACGTCGTCGCGTCCACCGATTTCCCGGACATCCGCCTCAAGTGCGCCATCCAGTCCCACGACGGCGGCTCCATCCTGCTGATCCCGCGCGAGGGCGGGCACCTGTTCCGCATGTACGTGGACCTCGGCGAGGTCCCGGCGGACGACGCCGGCAACGTCCGCAAGACCACGATCGAGCAGATCATCGCGCAGGCCAACGCCATCCTGTCTCCCTACACCCTCGACGTCCGCAACGTCGCGTGGCACAGCGTCTACGAGGTGGGCCACCGCCTCACGGACCGCTTCGACGACGTCCTGCCGGAGGAGCTCGGCGACCGCACGCCGCGCGTGTTCATCACGGGCGACGCGTGCCACACCCACTCGGCGAAGGCCGGCCAGGGCATGAACGTGTCCATGCAGGACGGCTTCAACATCGCCTGGAAGCTCGGCCACGTGCTGGAGGGGCGCAGCCCCGCCTCGCTGCTGTCCACCTATTCGGCCGAGCGCCAGGTGGTCGCGAAGAACCTGATCGACTTCGACAAGACGTGGTCCACGATGATGGCCAAGAAGCCGGAGGAGTTCTCCAGCCCCTCGGAGCTGGAGGACTTCTACGTCCGGACGGCGGAGTTCCCGGCCGGGTTCATGACGGAGTACACGCCGTCGATGATCGTCGGCGGCGCGGAGCAGCAGGAGCTGGCCGCGGGCTTCCCGGTGGGCAAGCGCTTCAAGTCCGCCCGCGCCGTGCGGGTGAGCGACACCAACCCGCTGCACCTGGGCCACCAGGCCAAGGCGGACGGGCGCTGGCGCATCTACGTCTTCGCTGATCCCGCGCTGCCGGGCACGGACTCCCCCACGGACGCGCTCGGCGAGTGGCTGGCCTCCTCCCCGGAGTCGCCGCTCGCGGCGCAGCCCGCCGGCGGGGACGACGACGCCTGGTTCGACGCGCGCGTGATCTACCAGCACCCGCACACCGAGATCGACATCAACGCGGTCCCGCGGGCCTTCAAGCCCGAGGTCGGCCCGTTCCGGCTGACGGACCTGAACAAGGTCTACGGCGTGGACCCCGCCGCGGACATCTTCGACGAGCGGCAGCTGGACCGCGCCGGCGTCGTGGTGGTGGTCCGCCCGGACCAGTACGTGGCCACCGTCCTGCCGCTGACCGCGACCGGCGAGCTCGGCGCGTTCTTCGCGGGCGTCCGCGGCGAGCGGGCCACCGCCCAGGCGTAGGAGGACACAGGAGGACGACGGCGGACCGCGCGACGGCCGAAGGGAGGACCGGAAGCATGGCGAATTCGTCGTCCGGGGAATCCGTCCTCGACCGCATCACCAGGATCCTCGGGGCCTTCGAGGACGGCTCCCCCCTGCTGACCCTCGGCGAGCTCTCCCGCGCGGCCGGCCTGCCCGTCAGCACGACGCACCGGCTGGCCGGCGAACTGCAGGCGGCCGGATACCTGGAGAGGGACCCGGAGGGACGCTTCGGGATCGGCATCCGGCTGTGGGAGCTCGCCGCCCGCTCGACCTCCGCCGAGCGGTTCCGCCGCACGGGCCGCCCCGTCCTCGAGGGCGTCCACGCCGCCGTGCGGCAACACGTCTGGCTCTCCGTGCCGCGCTTCGAGGATTTCACGGTCCTCTACCTCGAGCGGCTGGACCGGCACGGCAGCGCCGTGGACGTGGCCGAGGTCGCCGGCCGGCTCGGCATGCACACGACCTCCGCGGGGCTCGCCATGCTGGCCCACGCCCCCTGGGAGGTCCAGGAGCGGTTCCTGGCCGGGGAGCTGGAGCGGACGACGCCGGCGACGGAGACCGATCCCGCGCGGATCCGGGCGCATCTGGCACAGATCCGGGAACGCGGCGTCGTCCGGCTCCCCGGGGTCCTGGTCGAGGAGAACGCGGGATACGCGGCTCCGGTGTTCGGTCCCGGGAACGAGGTGATCGGGGCGATCACCGTCGTCGTCCCCCTGGCCGAGGACAACCCGCAGCTGGTCCTGCCCGTCCTGATCGCCGGCGCGCGCTCGCTGTCCCGGTCCATGGGATCCTCGCGCCGGGGCGAGGGGCCGAGGCCCTGGCTCCGCCCCGCCCCCTGAACCTCGCGGAGATCACCTCTTCCGTTCAATGGAACGGTCGCCCTGCCCCGATCCGGGGGCTCCTACCGTGGAAGCCACACCACCCGGCTCCCGAGAGGCAACCCGTGAACCAGCAGCACCCCGGCCGCGCGCTCCGCGTCGGCATCGCCGGCTGCGGCAAGATCAGCCGCAACCACCTCCAGGCCTTCGCCGAACTCGACTCCGTGGAGGTCGTCGGGGTCTGCGACATCGACCTCGGCCGGGCCGAGTCCACCGCCGCGGAGTGGGGCGTACCCGCGGCCGTCGGCTCCCTCGACGAGCTGCTCGGCCTCGGGCTCGACGTCGTCTCCGTCTGCACGCCGCACCCGGCCCACGAGGAAGCCGTCCTCGCGGCGGCGGCCGCGGGAACGCACGTGTTGTGCGAGAAGCCGGTCGCCGTCGACCTGGCCTCCGCCGAGCGCATGGTCCGGGCCTGCGACGCCGCCGGCGTCCGGCTCGGCGTCCTGTTCCAGCGCCGGTTCTGGCCAGCGTCCCAGCGCGTGCGCGCCGCGATCGACGACGGCACCCTGGGCACGCCGGTGCTCGGGCACGCGTCCGTGCTGCTGCACCGGGACCCGGAGTACTACTCGACGGACGCGTGGCGCGGCACCTGGGCCACGGACGGTGGAGGGGTCCTCATGACGCAGGCCGTGCACTACATCGACCTCCTCCAGTGGTACCTGGGCGACGTCGCCGAGGTCCACGGCGCCGTCAACACCTTCAAGCACGGGGCGGACATCGAGGTGGAGGACTCGGCCAGCGCCGTCATCACGTTCACCTCCGGCGCCCTGGCCACGCTCTCGGCCTCGACCGCCGCCTCGCCGGCGCTCGGGGCGCAGGTCCGGATCACCGGTTCGACCGGGGCGACGGTCGAGCTCACCGAGTTCCCGGAAGGCAGCGCGGGGCGCGTCACCCTCCACGCCGCCGACGGCGTGGTCGGTTCCTCCCCCGCGCATCCGGCCGGAGCCGAGCCGAACGCCGGGCTGTCCGCGATCCATGCCGGGCTGGCTCCGTACCATGCCGCCCAGATCCGCGAGTTCGTGGACGCCGTCTCGCGCGGCGACGACCCCGCCGTCACCGGGCGCGACGCCGTCAGCGCCCTGCGCATCCTGCTGGCCGTCTACGAGTCCGCGCGCACCGGGGCGCCGGTCCGCTTCGCACCGTTCCCGTCGGACGGGCCGGTCGCCCCGACCCACGTCACCGCGCATGTCGCCACCGGCGCGGCCGCGAAGGTCGCCGAGGGCGGCGAAGTCCCGGCCCCGGCGCCCGGCGCGGCGGCCCCCGCGCCGCCAACCGCCGTCGTCCACTCCGGGGGGACTCCGTGATCCCGTTCCCCGCCACGGCGCCCCGCCCACTGCTGGGGCTCGCCCAGCTCTCGCTCGTCGGCACCGCGCCGCCGGACCTCGTCCGGCTCGCGGCCGACGCCGGATTCGACTTCATCGGCGCCCGCGTCCGTCCCGTCACCGCCGCCGAGCGGGCCTACGAGATGCAGCCCGGATCCCCGCTGCTGGCCGAGACCCTGGCCCGCATGCGGGACACCGGGGTCACGGTCCGCGACATCGAGTTCCTGCTCCTGGACGGCAGCGAGCAGCGGGAGGCGTGGCTGCGGATGATGGAGGCCGGCGCGGCCCTCGGCGCCACCGGGCTCACGGTCGCCGCGAGCGATCCGGACCGCTCCCGCCTCGCGGAGACCCTGGCCCGGATGGCCGCGGACGGACGCGACCACGGGATCACGCCCATGCTCGAGCCGATCTCCTACCAGGCGGTGCACTCGATCCCCGACGCCGCGGAGCTGGCCCGCGCGGCCGGATGCCGGATCGTCGTGGACACGCTGCATTTCCGGCGCTTCGGGGGCACGCTCGACGAGCTGCGCGAGCATGCGGATCTGGTCCCCTTGCTCCAGATCTGCGACGGTCCCGCCGTGCGCCCCGCCGACCGCGCGGGGCTCGTGACGGAATCCCGCTCCGAGCGCGGCGTCCCGGGGCTGGGCGGCTTCCGGATCGAGGAGATCGTCGCGGCGCTGCCGGCGGGCGTGCCGGTGAGCGTCGAGACGCCGTCGGATGCGACCGTGGCGCGCGTCGGCGAGGCCGCGTGGGTCCGGAAGCTCCGGGACGCGGCCGAACGGGTCCTCGAGGCAGCGGACGCGCTGCGCGCTTCCACACCCGACCACCACACCACGGAGCCCACCCGATGAGCGATGTCCCCGCCACGCCGACCCCCGACGCCGGTTCCGGCTCGACCTCCGACGCCGGCCCCGACGTCGGTTCCGACACCGGTCCCGTCACCCGTCCCGAGGCCCAGGACGTCGACCTCCTGGTGGTCGGTTCCGGGGCCGGAGGGCTGTCCGCCGCCGTCACCGCCGCCTACCACGGGCTGAAGGTGCTCGTGGTGGAGAAGGCCGAGGTCTGCGGCGGCGCGACCTCCTGGTCCGGCGGCTGGGCGTGGACCCCCGGCAACCCGCTGGCGAAGGCCGACGGCGTCGACGAGGACCGCGAGGAGTTCCGCACCTACCTGCGCCACCGGCTGGGCAAGGAGTACGACGCCGAGCGCGTCGATGCGTTCCTCGAGGCCGTCCCGCACATGGTCGGCTTCTTCCACGGCAAGACCTCGCTGCAGTTCACCCCGGGCGCGAAGATCCGGGACATCTACGGCAACACCCCGGGCGCCGGCACCGGCCACCGCTCCGTGGGCCCCGCCCCGTTCAACGCCCGCTCCATCCGCCCGGAGCTGCGCGCCAGGATGCGCCACCAGCTCTACGAGACCTCGTTCCTGGGCATGGGGATCATGGCGGGGCCGGACCTGACGAAGTTCCTCTCCGCCTCCCGCGGCAGCATCCCGGGCCTGATCCACGCGGCCAAGCGCTTCCTGCCGCACCTGTTCGACCTGGCCGTGCACCGGCGCAACATGCAGCTCGTCAACGGGACCGCGCTGACCGGGCGCCTCATGAAGTCCGCCGACGATCTCGGGGTGGAGATCCGCGTCTCCACCCCGGCGCTCCGGCTCCTCACGGACGCGGACGGCCGCGTCGTCGGGGCCGAGGTCGAGGGTCCCTCCGGGCGGTACCGGATCAATGCCGCGCGCGGCGTGGTGCTGGCCACGGGCGGGTTCCCACAGGACGCCGAACGCCGCCGCGAGCTGTTCCCCCACACGCCCACCGGGCGGGAACACTGGACGCTCGCCCCGCGGGAGGCCAGCGGCGACGGCCTGGACCTGGCTCTGGCGGCAGGGGGCCGCTTCAAGACGGACGTGGCCTCGCCGGCCGCGTGGTGCCCGGTCTCCCTGGTGCCGCATGCCAACGGCCGCCAAGGGACCTTCCCGCACATCATGGACCGCGCGAAGCCCGGCTCCCTCGGCGTGCGCCGGGACGGGAAGCGCTTCGTCAACGAGGCCAACGGCTACCACGACTACGTTCACGCGCTGCTGAAGGCCACCCCGGACGGCGAGCCGGCGGAGTCGTGGCAGATCGCCGACGCCCGGTTCGTCCGCAAGTATCCGCTGGGGATGGCCAAGCCGCGCCCCGTGCCGCTGTGGCCGTACGTGCGCTCGGGCTACCTCAAGACCGGCCGGACGCTCGAGGAGCTGGCCGCGGCGTGTGGCATCGATCCGGCCGGGCTGCGCGGCACCGTGGAGCGGTTCAACGCCAATGCCCGACGGGGCGAGGACCCGGACTTCGGGCGCGGGGAGACGGAGTTCAATCGCTACGGCGGGGACCCGGGGAACGGCCCGAACCCCTCGCTCGCCCCGCTCGAGAAGGGCCCGTTCTACGCGGTGAAGGTGATCCCCGGCAGCTTCGGCACCTTCGCCGGGATCGACGTCGACGCCCGGGCCCGCGTGCTCGACGCGCAGGGCCGGCCGATCCGCGGCCTCTACGCCGCGGGCAACGACCAGGCCTCCGTCATGGGCGGGCACTACCCCGCCGGCGGCATCAACCTGGGCCCGGCGCTCACCTTCGGTTACGTCGCCGCGCGGGACCTCGCCGGCGCCACGGCCTACGAGGACGACGCCGGGGCCGCCGTCCGCCGCTGACGCGCCTCGCGCACGGCGCCCCTTCCCGGCACGTGCCGGGGGTGACCGCGCGGCCCGGGCCCCGCCGTCGTCCTCCGTCCCGCGGTTCCCTACAGGCCCACCATCCTCATCCCGGAGGCGTCGTAGCGCTCCCCCGCGACGCCGACGGTGTCGACGAGCGCGTCGAGCGAGGCGACGTCGTCCGCGGAGAGGCGCAGCGACGCGGCGCCGGCGTTCTCGTCGATCCGGGAGCGCCGGCGCGTGCCCGGGATGGGGACGATGAAGGGGCGCTGGGCGAGCAACCACGCGAGGGCCACTTGCGCGGGCTGCGCGCCGAGCCCGTCGGCGAGCGCGCGGACGTGGTCGATGAGCGCCTGGTTGGCGGCGAGGTTCTCCGCCTCGAAGCGGGGCACGCGTCCGCGGATCTCGCCGGCCCCGAACACGGCGTCGGCGGCGACGGTCCCGGTGAAGAAGCCCTTGCCGAGCGGGCTGAAGGGCACGAAACCGATCCCGAGCTCCCCGCACGCCTGCAGCACGCCGCGCTCCGGGTCCCGCGTCCAGAGCGAGTACTCGCTTTGGACCGCGGTCACGGGGAAGACGGCGTGGGCGCGGCGGATGGTCGCGGGCCCGGCCTCGGAGAGCCCGAAGTGCTTGACCTTGCCCTCGGCCACGAGCTCGCCCACGGCCCCGGCGACGTCCTCGATGGGCACGTCCGGGTCCACGCGGTGCTGGTAGAAGAGGTCGATCGCCTCGACGCCGAGCCGCTGCAGGGAGCCCTCGGCGACGCGGCGGATCTGCTCGGGCCGGGAGTCGGTGCCGCGCATCTGCCCGTCGACGATGTCCCAACCGAACTTGGTGGCGACCACGACCTGCTCGCGGAGCGGGGCGATCGCCTCGCCCACGAGCTCCTCGTTGACGTAGGGCCCGTAGACCTCGGCGGTGTCGATGAACGTCACGCCCTGCTCCACGGCGTGGCGGAGCACGCCGATCATGTCCTGCCGGTCCCCGGGGTTGGGGCCGTAGGACATCGACATGCCCATGGCCCCGAGGCCGATCGCGGAGACCCGCAGTCCTTGTCCAAGCGTCCTGGTGTGCATGGTGGTTCCTTCCGTCGGTTCGCCGGACCGGGCCGGCGGCTGCCTCCAGTCAACGCCGGCCGCGGTCCCCGCGGGAGTCCCTGCCGTCCCGGGTACCGGCAGGGCCCCTCTGGGCGAGGACGACGGCGGAGCCCGGCTCCGCGGTCCCGCCCGCCTCGGCTGCGTCTCTGGTCAGCCCGGGGTTTCGGGCGGACAATCGAGCATGGCAACCTCTTCAGAGACGAATCAGGCCCGGGACACCCTGCGGTACCTGCGCCTCATGCTCCTCGTGGTCCCGCTCCTGCTGCTCGTCGCGATCGCCGTCTACGCCTGGTGGACGGGGACCATCGAGGAGTCCATCAGCTCCTACTACCTGGGCCCCGCCCGGGACCTGTTCGTGGCGATGCTCGTGGCCACGGCCGTCCTGCTCGTGGTCTACAAGGGGTCTTCGCCACTGGAGGACTACGCCCTGAACTTCGCCGGCTTCTACGCGATGTTCGTGGCCTTCGTCCCCACGCGGCTCGGCGAGACGCTCGGCGGGCTCGAGCCGGACGAGCGCTTGGAACTGATCCGCTCCATCCAGGTCGCCGTCGTGGCGGTCCTCGTGGTCGCCGCGGTCTTCGCCTGGCTCGATTTCCGGACCACGGGCTGGGCGCGGGCACGTCTCCTGAGGGACCCGTGGACGCGGATCCTGACGATCGCCAGCTTCGTGTTCCTGGCGGGATTCGTGGTGCTGCTTCTCTGGCGGACGGTGGAGGGGAACGAGTTCGCCGGCGTCCACTTGGCGGCGACCCTGCTGCTCATCGCCAGCATGGGGGTGGCCATCGCGAGCCATTTGGGGCCCGGCCCGCTGAGCGCCGCGGACACGAGCGGCGGCCGGCGGCGCAGCTATGCCGTGCTGCTGACGATCATGGTCCTCGGCATC
The DNA here is from genome assembly GCF_050563205.1 of Zafaria sp. Z1313. Classification (NCBI taxonomy): domain Bacteria; kingdom Bacillati; phylum Actinomycetota; class Actinomycetes; order Micrococcales; family Micrococcaceae; genus Zafaria; species Zafaria sp. Z1313. Next base: position 99,649 of record NZ_JBNWUK010000007.1, on the reverse strand, counting down.
CCGGCGGTGCTCATCCTGACGGCGTTGGGACTGAAGCAGGCCGTGTTCGTGGTGGAGTGGATCGAGATCGGCGTGTTCACGACCTTCTGGTTCCTCGAGACGCGGCGTACGTGGCATGAGGGCGTCGCCTGAGCGGCGGTAGTGCGCGGTCGGCGCCGGTCGCGGTGGGGGAACGACGCCGGACGCGGCCCGCCGCTGCCATGTTCAGGCCGCTCCGGGCGGCATAGAAGGCCGCGTCCATGTCAGGAACGACGTGCCGGACCACCATGCGCTACACCACTCAATGGGGCACTACTGCCGCGCACCGACTCCACAGGCGACCGGATGAAACGCGCATTCATCCTGGCGATTGCCCCGTGTCGGCGCCGGTAGACCCCTCTACGGCGCGATCATCACCTTGAGCGCCTCCCGGGCGTCCATCGCCGCGTAGCCATCGGCCACGCCGTCGAACCCGACGGTCGAATCGAACACGCGCCCCGGGTCGATCTCGCCGGAGAGCACCTGCGGGATCGCGGCCTCGATGTACGCGCGGACGGGCGCGGGCCCGCCGGTGAGCGCGGCGTTCTTGCCGAAGAGCGAGCCGAAGCCGATCGGCGCCGACTCGTACTGCGGCACGCCGACGCGGGAGATCACGCCGCCGGGGCGGACCACGCCGTAGGCCTGCTCGTACGCGGGCAGGTGCCCCACGGCCTCGAGCACCACGTGGCTCCCCTCGCCCCGGGTCAGCTCGAGGACCCGGGCGATGCCCTCCTCGCCGCGTTCCGCCACGACGTCGGACGCCCCGAACTCGCGTCCCAGGTCCGTGCGGGAGCGGTGCCGCCCCATGAGGATGATCTGCTCGGCGCCCATCTGCCGCGCCGCGAGGACCGCGGACAACCCCACGGCCCCGTCGCCGATCACTGTGACGGACTTGCCGGGCTCCACGCGCCCCTGGAAGGCCGCGTGGTAGCCGGTCAGGTAGACATCGGACAGCGTCAGCAGCGAGGCGAGCAGCCCGGAGTCCTCGCCCACGCCGGGCACGGGGACCAGGCTGCCGGAGGCCTGCGGGATCCGGGCGAATTCGGCCTGCAGCCCGGCGGTCTCGTCCGTGCCGTAGAAGCCCCCGTGCAGGCAGGAGGTGTGCACGCCCTCGCGGCAGAACACGCACGTGTTGTCGGCGAAGGCGAAGGGCGCGATCACGAGGTCGCCCTTGTTCAGCCCGGTCACCTCGGAGCCGAGCTCCTCGACGACGCCGATGAGCTCGTGGCCCATCGACTTGGCCCCTTCGCCCGCCGGCAGGGAGTGGTAGGGGTGCAGGTCGGAGCCGCAGATGCACGCGCGCACGGTGCGCACGATCGCGTCGGTGGGCTGCTGGATCACGGGGTCCGGGACGTCCTCAACGCGGACGTCGCCGGCTCCGTACATAAAGGTGGCCTTCAAAGTGTGGTTCTCCTCGGTGTGGTGGGTCGGTGGCTAGGCGTCGGAGGGCCCGGCGGCGTACTCGGCGTCGGAGACCTGCTCGAGCCACGTGGTCGTCGTGGCGGGGTCCTCGCCCTGGTCCAGCAGGGCGAGGTGCACCATGAAGCGGTCCGGCGCGGCGCCGTGCCAGTGCTCCTCCCCCGGCGGGGTGTAGACGGTCTGGCCGGGCAGGACCCGCAGGACCTCGCCGCCGCGGGACTGCATGTAGGCGACGCCCTCGGTCACGTGGAGGGTCTGGCCCCGGGCGTGGGAGTGCCAGGCCGTGCGCGCGCCGGGCGCGAACCGCACCGTGGCCGCGGTCATCGACTGGCCCTCCTGGCGCGGCGAGGCGATCGGATCGACCCAGACGTCGCCCGTGAAGCGCTCCGGCGGGTTCTTGGCCGTCGGGGCGGGTTCGATGATCTCCATGCTGGCTCCTCCTCGGTGGCTCGCGGAATCGTGCCGCGATCCACGCTAAGGGCGCTGCCGGCGCCGCGGGAGGCCCTGTCAGTACCTGTGGGCGCCGTCACGCGGAGGCAAGGGTACGACGGCGGCGCGGCACCGCCGTCGTCCTGGCCGGCTGCGGCGCGGGAACCGGCGGCCCCGTCACGGCCCTCTCCGCGCCCGGCGCGACGTGCATCGAGCTCCGCGGGCACGAGGAGGCGCTGTTCGGCACGGTCCTGCGCACCGGGGACGGCGACGAGGGAACGCTGACCGGCGTCGAGCTCCTCGATGCCGACGGGCTGGAGGTGACCGGTTCCTGGCTCATCGAGCCGGCGAAAGACGGGACGGTGATCGGCTCGGAGCTGCTGCCCGTCGACGGACCCCACGCGGACCCATGGGAGGCCCGCCGCGAGGCCGTCGGCACCACGGTCTCCCCGGGCGACGTGAACCTGCTGGTGCAATTGCGCCTGGCCGACGGCGCCGAGCGCGGCACGGCCACCGGACTGGCGATCAGCCAGGAGGCGGACGGCCGCGGCTACCGGGACACGACGCCCGAGGCGATCGAGCTGGAGACCGGGGACTGCACCTGACGCCGCGCCCGGCACCCCCTCTTGTCCGCGGCACGGCTAGAGTTCCTATGACGGCCGAACACCGGCCCTGGCCACCAAGAATCGCCGGAAGCGCCTGGGCACAAGGCCGGCCCCAAGAGCCGATCACCACGACGAGCAGGGAGAGCCTTGTCCAACTACGAAGTCCGTCAGCACCACGTCCAGACCCTCCTCTCTTGGGTCCGGACCGGTCAGATCGCCATTCCGGAAATGCAGCGCCCCTTCGTCTGGAACTCGACGAAAGTGCGCGACCTCTTGGATTCGCTCTACAAGGGCTACCCGATCGGCTACCTCATCACCTGGCAGAGCAAGGACGTCGGACTACGCGACGGCACCCAGTCCCACTTCAGACAGATCCTTATCGACGGCCAGCAGAGGATCACGGCGATGGCCGCCGCCCTGGTCGGCCAAGAAGTCGTCGACAAGGACTACTCCAAGAAGCGGATCAAAATTGCCTTCAACCCGCAGACCGAGGAGTTCGAGACCCTGACCCCCGTCAGGGCACGCGACAAGGAGTGGATTCCCGACGTGGCGGAGTTCATGTCGGCGGCATCGACATTCTCTGCCATCCGCGCCTACTTGGAGCAGAACCCCGAAGCGGACGAGGAGTCCATCGTCGGCGCCTTCGATCGGCTCTCCGCGATCCAAAACGCGCAGGTCGGCATCATCACCCTGTCGGAGGACCTCGACATCAACACCGTCACCGAGATCTTTATCCGCATCAACTCCAAGGGCGTTCCGCTGTCCAGCGCGGACTTCGCCATGAGCAAGATCTCCAGCCACGGCGAGTACGGTTCCAACCTCCGCAAGCTCATCGACTACTTCTGCCACATGGCCCGACATCCCGCCGTCTACCACGACATCGCCAAAAACGACCACTCTTTTGCCGAGTCCGGATACATGTCCAAGATCGCCTGGCTCAAGGACGACTCGTCGGATCTATTCGACCCGGACTACACAGACATCATCCGCATCGCCGGTCTCCGCGGCTTCGGTCGGGGCAAGATGTCCTCGCTCGTGAGCCTCCTGTCAGGACGGGACTTCGAATCGCGCACCTTCAGCGACGAGCTGGCTGCCGAGTCGTTCGAGACGCTGGAACGGGTCCTGCTCGAGATCGTGAACCAGTTCAACTTCCAGCAATTCATCCTGACCATCAAGTCCGCCGGATTCACGCAGGCGAAGATGCTGAGTTCGAAGAACGCCGTAAACTTCGCCTACGCCCTCTATCTCAGGCTTCGGGCCGAAAAGTCCATGCCCGACGGCACCGTCAAGAGCATCGTGCGCCGCTGGTTCGTCATGTCCATGCTGACGGGACGGCACTCGGGCTCGTTCGAGTCGCAGTTCGAACTGGACATCCGTCGCATCAGCGAGATCGGTGCCCGCGAATACCTGGACCAGATCGAGCGCGGGCAGCTGACGGACGGCTTCTGGGAGATTGAGCTTCCGTCAGCCATGAACTCTGCGAGCACGCGCAGCCCGTACTTCACGGTCTTCCTGGCCTCCCAGGTTCACGGCCAGGCGAAGGGATTCCTGTCAAAGCACATCACGATCGGCCAGATGCTGGAGGACGGTGGCGACATCCACCACCTGGTTCCCAAGAACTACCTCGTGAAGTCCGGTGTCACGGACCGCGCCCTCTACAATCAGATCGCCAACTTCGCCCTGACCGAGACGCCCGTCAACATCGGCATCACAGATGCGGCCCCGGCCGACTACATGAGGCGGATCGATGAACAGATTGCGGCCGGACAGCCCTCACTCGGCGAAATCACCCACCTGGCAGAACTCGAGGCGACGTTCGCCCAGAACGCCATTCCCCACTCCTTGAGGACGACGACGGCGGACACCTACCTGGACTTCCTCGCCGAACGCCGAAGCCTGATGGCCCAGCAGATCCGGAGGTACTACGAGGGACTCTAGGCCCAACAGCTGCAGCCGGCTGGTTGGCCAAGGTCCCGTCAGGACCCGCTACGCGCCTGCCGACGTTCGGCTGTCGAGGCTACGCGCTGGCGCCGTTGCCTGGGTACTCCCAGACCCAGCCGCCAGTGTCGTAGGGCACGAACGCGACCTCTCCGGTGTCGGAGGTGACATCGAGCAGCACGAGTCCCTTGGCTTTCTCGCCCTTCCCGATGTAGCTCGGCAAGAGGTCCTTGTCCGAGTCCATGCAATTCTGGATCGCTTCGCTGTCGAGCCCGCTCATGCGCGTTCCGTCCGGGCCGTACCCCCGCCAGTAGTAGGCGTCGAAGGAAATCATGCCTTCGGCGCCGTTTACCACGAGCGGTCCTTCGAACTCCGCCGCAGTCGCCACTTCGACCATCACGGCCAAAGCGCGCCCATTGAGGTCGCCGGCGTAGCTGTTGGTGCACTCGACGAACTCGAATCCGGTGACGGTAAAGTCCAACAACTGTTTGCCGCCTTCGCTGGAAATTCCTCCCGACTGGCCGACTCTCTTCGGCAGCTGCCCCCGGTCGTTGAGTGAAGACGATGGCGACGGTTGAGCCGCTTCGGGCGATTCGCTGGCGCTGCTGATCTCCGATGGCGGCGCCGTGACCGTGACTGTGACGACCGGCGGCGTGGCGGCCGCGCACCCCGTCAGCATCAGGCCGAGGCCGGCCGCCACGAGTCCGCGCTTGAGATTCATGTTTCCCCCAAAGATGAGATGTTCAAGGAAATGGTACGGATCGGATCCGGGGTCGACGAAACCGGCCGAGGAGCTGGCATGAGACCCGCTCAAGCGGAGGCGACGAGCTCCACCTCGAAGCCGTCGGTGTTCTCGAAGTAGGCCGCGTAGGTTTCGGGCCCGCCGGCGTGCGGGTGGCGGTCGGCGAACAGGAGACGCCAGCCGTGCAGTGGCGCCTCGGCCGCCAGTTCGTCGACGCGGCCCGGATCCCCGGCGTGGAAGGCGAGGTGATTCAGTCCCGGACGGCGGCGCTCGTGCTCCGCGCCGAGCAGGTCCGGAGACTGTTCGACGACGAGGTAGGTCCCGCCAAGCCGCCAGCTGCGCCCGGCCGACCAGTCCTGGAACGGCTCGTAGCCGAGCTCCCCGAGCAGCCAGCCCCATTGCGCCGCGGCGCGGCCGAGGTCCGGCACCCACAGCTCGACGTGGTGCAGCAGTCCGGTCTTCGGCGGGATCCCACGCATCCGGCGATCCTACCGGAGCTCGCCGGACGGTGCGCGGCCAGCGGTGCCGTACTGTGAGGGGCAGGGAGCAACTCCTGCTCCTGTCAGGAAGCGGTTGAACTAGCTTCCGCGAGGAGCACATCCATGGCCAACAAATCCCCGAACAAGTCCTCCGCCAAGAAGGTCGCCGGCAAGACGATCAAGGAAAAGCGGCTCGACAAGAAGGCGAAGGCCGCCGGGGCCGCGGCCTCGGAGATCGTCTCCATCACCAAGAAGCGCTGATCCGCGTGGCCCTGCTGAGCATCGGCGTCCTGGCCACGAGCCGCAAGGCCGACGAGCGCCGGCTGCCCATCCATCCGTTGCACCTGGAGCGGATCGATGCGGAACTCCGGGACCGGATGATCCTGGAGCAGGGCTACGGGGAGCGCTTCGGCCTCTCGGATGCCCAGCTTGCCCCGCTGGTCGGCCGGATCGCCCCGCGCGAGGACGTCATCGCCGCCGCCGACGTCGTGCTGCTGCCCAAGCCCCAGCCGGAGGACCTCGCCGAACTGCGCGACGGGCAGGTCCTCTGGGGCTGGCCCCACTGCGTCCAGGACCGCGCCATCACGCAGCTGGCCATCGACAAGCGGCTGACCCTGATCGCGTTCGAGGCCATGAACCACTGGGCGTCGGACGGCGGGTTCGGCCTGCACGTCTTCCACAAGAACAACGAGATGGCCGGCTACTGCTCGGTGCTCCACGCACTCGAGCTCGTCGGCACCACGGGCGTCTACGGGCGCCGGCTCACCGCCGTCGTCATCGGCTTCGGCGCCACCGCGCGCGGCGCGGTGACCGCGCTGAACGCCCACGGCGTGCACGACGTCGAGGTCCTCACGAGCCGCGGCGTCGCCGCCGTCGGATCCCCGATCCACTCGGTGCGCATCACGCAGTTCGACCACGACGCCAACGCGCCGTACCTGAGCCAGGTCATCACCGAGCGCGGCCGGCTGCCCCTGGCCCCGTACCTCGCGGAGCACGACATCGTCGTGAACTGCACGCTCCAGGACCCCAACTCGCCGCTGACGTACCTCACCGAGGAGGACCTGCCCGCGTTCCGGCCGGGCAGCCTGATCGTGGACGTGTCCTGCGACGAGGGCATGGGCTTCAGCTGGGCGAAGATGACGACGTTCAAGGAACCGATGTTCGACGTCGGGGACCACATCCACTACTACGCCGTGGACCACACGCCGTCCTACCTGTGGAACTCGGCCACGTGGGAGGTCAGCGAGGCGCTCATGCCGTTCCTGCGGAGCGTCCTCGAGGGCCCGGCCGGGTGGGACGCGAACGAGACCATCGCCCGCGCGATCGAGGTGCGCGACGGCGTCGTCGTCAATCCGGCGATCCTCGCGTTCCAGGACCGGGCCCCGGACTATCCGCACGCGGTGGCCGCCCGGTAGCGTTCACTCCGCCCGGGCGCCCGGGCCGATCGGGAACACAAGCAGCGAGCCGCTCGCGGTGGCCACGACTTTGCCCGAGGCATCGACGACCTTCCCCTCCGCGAACGCCACGCGGCTGCCGGGCTTGACCACGGTCCCGGTGCACGTCAGCAGGCCGCTATCGGCGGTCACGGCGCGCAGGTAGTTCACCTTGATCTCGAGCGAGGTGTAGCCCTGCCCCCGCGGCAGGGTGGTCTGGACGGCGCAGCCCAGGGCCGAGTCGAGCAGCGTGCAGACCAGCCCGCCGTGGACGATCCCGAGCGGGTTGTAGTGGGATTCGTTGGGCTCGCACGTGAAGGCGACCGTCCCGGCGTCGACCTCGGCGAGGGTGAAGTCCATGAGGCTCGCGATCGGCGGGCCGGGCAGCTCGCCCGCCTTCATGGCGCGCATGTACTCGAGCCCGCTCATCGTGGGCATGGCGGCGGGACCCGGGCGCGGGTCCTCCCATTCGACGATCCGGCGGCGTACGGTCACGGCGCTCCTTCCGGGGGCTGGTTCCAGTTCAGCGTACGACGCCGGGGCCCGCCACCGCGGTCATACTTCCCTGCGCCGCACCATCTCGTTGATCCAGATCGGGGCGAACGGGGACGTGCAGTTCGGCGGGGTCGGATAGTCCTTGAGGACCTCGAGGCGTTCGCCGATGTCGAGGGCGCGGGGGCGCAGGTCCGGGTTCTCGATGCCGATGTAGGCGAGGGACTGGTTCATGGCCCACTGCAGGCGGTCCGGGGCCTCCTTCATCTCGGCCTCGATGGTGTCGAGGAGGCCGGGGAGGTCGAGCCCGTCGGGCTTCTTCGCGATGCGTTCGCTCGTCAGCGCCCAGCCGGCGCTCGCAACGACGGGGTCCGGGTCGGCCTTCCACGCGGTGCGGAGGTCCTCGGCGTGGGCGCTCTTCTTGACGACGTAGTTCACGAGCCAGTCGTGGACCTTGGGGACACGGGAGTCGCGGAGCATGTCGTCCAGCTCCTCGCGGCCGAACGCCTTGGGCCGGCAGATCAGCAGCGCCAGAAGACGGGCGGGCGTGTTTCCGGTGGCCCACAGCTCGACGGCCAGGTCCTGCTGGGTCTTGAGCCGCTTGGCGATCGCGCGCAGCTTGGACAGGTTCACGCCGTGGTCGTCGCCGTGCTTCTCGTTCACGGCACGCATCTTCGGGTCCTCGAGCGCGGCCAGCTCGGCCAGCAGCCCGTCGACGGTCTCCGTGGGCATCCCTACCTCCTGCTCGTGCTGCTACCGGGACAAGCGTACGACGGCGGGGCGGTGCCTACGAGGGCGTGGAACCTCACTTCACCAGCTCTTTACCGTATTCGAAGGCCCAGCGTTCGACCTCGTCTGCGGCCACTGCCCTCCCAACTTCCTGCGACGCCCGCCCTGCCAAGTCCTGCATTTGCTGAACGGCCGCCAGATAGGCCGCGCGGCCAAATCCGAAACGCGGCTTGAGCAGGTTGTCGCCGGTCAAGCGATGCAGGGTGGCGAGCACATACTGGTCGACGATGAGCGAAGGATGGTCAGCGCGCCCGCCGCCTGCGAAGTACATGTACTTGGTAAAGAACGCTGGCCCAAGGTACTTGATGGCTGTGCCGCGCGGCTTGAGTAGATCGAACGCCTTCCCGGGGTCGGTTCGGGCTTCTTGGGCCGCGTAGAGAAGTAGCTCCTCGGCCTCGTTGCCCATCGAATGCACTGACGTGATGCGTCGTCCATTGTTTCGATGTCGCGTCCCCGTCCCCCAGGCCAATGTGTGCCACAGGAGCCTGAGCGGATGTCCCTGCTCGCTCAGCGTCTCTCGAGCGACATCGAAAACGCGAGCACGGCTAACACTGATGGATCCTTCGCAGTTTCCGCCATCGTCGGCTACCGCACCCGTGACCAGCTTCTCGGACCACCACGATGCATTTACCCGGACCGCGTGTGCCAGAACCGCGTCCTCGCGGGACCGCTCACGAGCCCATTCGCCCAGCGCCCCCAATGCAACAGCCTTCGCCATCATGCTGTTCGGTCTTCCGTTGATGAAGTCGCAGAGCCGTTTTCCTCAAGTTCGGATGCCAATCTCAAGGCCTCAAGCAGGATGGGACGGCGGATGTCTTGGCCGTAGAACTTGACGATCGTCTCCACCAGATATCGGGCATTGCGCCGAACGAGTTCTGCCTCGACCGCTCCCAGTGCCCCGACTGAACTGGGCTCGGCAGATTCGGATGCCGCCACGACGTCGGCCTGTGGCGTCTCTACGGTGCTTTCCGTCGTGGCCTCGGGCGGCAGCTCGTCATCGTCGCCATGGCTGCCCGAACCCGGTCGAACGATTTCGGGCTTGTCGATCACCGTGACACGCTCGAAGGCATCCCGGATGACTGCGGGAATCTCGCCGGTCGGGGCAAGGATATCGAGTCGCTGCGTCGTTCGCGTCAAGGCGATGTAGAGGAGGCGTTCGCCGTTGTCCTGCTCAAGGATCGTCTGGGGCTCGACCACGATGACCGAGTCGAACTCGAAGCCCTTGGAATCCTCGGGGGTGATGAGGTTGATGGACGTCCCGAGTTGCCCGGCACTCGAGTCGCTCCACGTCACGTCGTGACCCGCGAAGGCCGCCCGGATCCCTTCCCAGTTCTCCTTAGGAGCGATAACGCCGACGAAACGTCCCTTGGAGCTGTGGTGGCTCGCTACCCGCGCCACTTGATCGGACAGCTGGGTCGGTGGGACCTCGAACAGCTCAGGCTCGGCGTTTGCGCTGCGGACGACGACGGGCGGCGTCATGCCCGGCGCGGCCGCGGGCAGGAGCCTCTCGGCTACGCGGTAGACCTCGCGTGGAACCCGGTACCCGTGGCGCAGTTCCTCGATCCTGCACGGGAGCCGCCGCTTGAGACCGGAGACGACGTCGTCCCAAGAGTCCCTGGCGAACGGTCCTGTCGACTGCGCGACGTCGCCGACGAGCGTCATCGATCCGGAGCGCGAACGGCGCTTCAAAGCCAGCAGCTGCATGGGCGACAGGTCCTGGGCTTCGTCGACGATGATGTGTTCCCATGCCTCCGGAACACCGTTGATGTGGTCTTCGGCTTCGTCGATGAGAGCCAGGTCGTGGATGGTCCATGGTTCATCGGAAGTACGCGCGGCCGCAGGGCGGTGAAGGAGATCGACGTCCCGCTCCTTCAGGAGGCCTTGTCCGGCGGCGCGGAGCCTCGCCTTGGAGCCAAGAAGCTCGCGAACGAACTGCGGCGCGCTCATACGCGGCCACAAGCGGTCGAGTGCCGCGTCGACGGACTGCGGGTCCATGAGGTCGACGGCAGAGACTCCGGCCCGCAGTCCCATGGCGGAGGCAATGCGTTCGTAGAGACGCTCCCGCAGGGACTCCCGACCCTTGCCGTAGTGCTGATGCCGAAGCGCCTTGACATCCTCGTTCAGCGGCTCCGGGCGGAGCACAACGAACGCCCCGGAGTTCCTTCGCTTGATTCTTAGGAGCGTGTCGGGGGCCTTGATCCTGTCGTTGAGACCCTGGGTAATGACCTCGGCCATCTCCGCACTGCCTTTGAGCCTCGCGACGGCCGCGGCTTCCGAGGAGCGGACCGCCTGCGACGGCACAAGTAGCTCCTGAAGGGACGTGTGCGTTGTCCTGACATCGCCGAGCGCAGGTAGAACGTGATTGATGTACTTTGCGAAGGCAGGGTTGGGTCCGACGACCAGCATCTCCGACTCGGGGACCTGTTCTTGGTAGTTGTAGAGGATCCACGATGCGCGGTGAAGGGCCACTGCCGTCTTGCCTGTTCCGGGCCCTCCCTGGATGACCAGGAGCTGGTCCTTGTCGGCACGCATGAGCATGTCCTGGGAGGCCTGGATGGTCCGGACGATGTCCTGCATCTGGCCAGTCCGACCGCTGGCAAGGCTGTGGAGGAGGTCGTCGTCGTGTCGGATCTCGTCGTCAAGATCCGCGATCTCTTGCGCCAGCGTCGCGAAGACCCGATCGGTGAAGCGTTCGATGTGGTTTCGCGACGTCGAGTAGCTGCGCTTGGTCGCGATTCCCTTGCGGTCCTCGAGCGTGGCTTGGTTGTAGCGGGCGCCCATCTCGCCCTTCCAACTCAGGACCAAGAGGTTCTTCTGCTCATCCGTGATCGAGACGTTTCCAACGTAGTAAGTCTCGCCGCTGTCGAGTTCCATGCGGCCAAAGGCGACGGCATCCTCCGGGCCAAGGGTCTCGCTGCGTGCCACCTCGTTCTGCCAGGCGCGTCGCTCGGCTGCAGTCCCCATCGTCTTGAAACCGGAGGATCTGGCCTCCTTCGCGACGTCGTGCGCCTCCCTGGCCATGTCGAAATACGATTGCTCCCGCTGCATCTCTTCCGCGTAAGCGTCGGCCGTCATGTTCGTTCCCCCCCTGGCTTCCCCACCGCAAGACCGCGGCTCTCCTTGCAACTGATGCCAAGATAGACCACGGGCCAGACAGTTTGGAGTTGAACGGGCAGTCTCGATCGAGCGTCGATCCCCGGCGCGGCTACCCGAACAAGTTCCCGGTGCTGAAGCCCGTCAGGCCGTCACCGACGCACTGTCCTCCGGTTCCGGCAGCGCCGGCCCGCCGAGTCGATTGATGATCGACACGATCCGGTCCACATCCTCCTCGGGGAACAACGCCTCGGGTCCGCCGGCCGCGATGTCCGTGTAGGGCGGCTCGTACAGCGCCCCGGCGTCCATCGGCCCGCCACGGGTGAGCTGCTTGATGATCATGTTCAACAGCTCGAGCTGCCGGCTGTTCAGCGTGGTCTCGGCGATGAAGTCCGCGAAGGCGTCCTGAACGGCCTGCTGGTCGAGCCCGACGAGCGAGCGGATGAACCCCGCCACGTCGCCGGCCGCGGCACGTTCCAGGTCTTCCGCGGAGCCGACGCCGCCCTCGGCGAGCATCTCCTCGAGCGCCCGCAGGTCCATCTCGGTCAGCGGCAGTCCGCGCCGCAGGCGCTGCACGGCCATGTGGTCCAGATGCTCCCGGACGTAGACCTCGACGCGTTCGCGGTAGAAGGAGATGTCGAACGCGGAGTGCCGTACGCCTTCCAGCTCGACCTCCGTCAGCTCGCCCACCGTGTCCTCGAAGTCGGCGTAGACGGGCTTCCGACGCATCGTTGGAGTCCGCCGCAAGAATGTTGGCTTCGGTGAGTGTCCTCGACCAGATCCGCAGGCTCAACGAAAAGGCCATCGTCTTCGTCATCGACAGGAAGGTCCAGCAGAAACTCGCCCTATGGCTGCAGCTGCGCTACAAGATGCCCGTGAGCATCGTCAACGGCGAGACGAGTGCGGTTTCAAAGGGAGGCAGCGCAACCAGGCGAAGCATCATCAAGGACTTCGAATGCAGAGACGGCTTCAACGTCATCATCATGTCACCCCTGGCCGTCGGGACGGGGCTCACCGTCATCGGTGCCAACCATGCCATCCACCTCGAACGGCATTGGAACCCGGCCAAGGAAGCCCAGGCGACGGACCGCATCTACCGCATTGGCCAGACGCGGGACGTGCACGTGTATCTTCCCCTCGCCGTCCATCCTGATCGCGAGTCCTTCGACGTCAACCTTGACCGGCTCCTCCAACAAAAGACCGACCTGAAGGACGTCGTCGTCGTACCCGAGCCCGTCACCGAATCGGAAATGGCCACGGCCATGGGCATCGTCGACGAGGACCGCCCCGGCGCGACGACCCCGTAAGCCGGGCCTCGGCGCCGCACTCCATCCTCGCTACACAGACGGCATCGGCGAAGTCAGGAGACGGTGCGATGTCGCAGGGGCGAGCGAGGACGCGTCGCGGGCCCGCGCCTCGGACGGTGACGGCCGCGCTGCTTGCACTCGGCGTCCTGACGGGTTGCGGGCCGATGCCCGACACCCCCGCCGGGCCGCGGGCCGACGCCGAGCTCGTTGACGGCGTCGACTGCTCCTCGGCCTCCGAAGTGCTGTCGCCGCCGGATCCCTCCGCACCGCGACCACCTGCCGCCGGCGCCATCCCAGCGGGCTTCGTCCCCGTCGAGCTGATTCGCTGCAGCTTCCTCATGGACGGCTACGAGGACGAGCAGGGGCTCTGGTCGGCGGTCGGCGAGGAACACCTGGCGGGAGACCTCGACGCGCTCGCCATCGCCCTGGACGAGCCGGACGACGGCCCGCGGATGGACATGGCCTGCACGGCCGACCTGGAGATCGTCCCCGACCTCTGGCTCGTCGACGCCTCGGGTCGGGCGATGAGAGCTGCGTGGCCCGTGAATTCCTGCGGCAAGACCAAGCCCGGAGTGCACGACGTCCTGGCCGGCATGGAGGTGGCCTCGACGAAGCGGATCCCGGTCACGTTGATCGAGCCGCGGGCCGCGCTCGACGCCGGCTGTCCGGCCACGTGGAGCATCACCGCCGCGAACGGCCTGGTCAGGCTGGCTCCGGAGGTCCCGGTCCGAATCGACGGCGGCGCGGGCGCGAAGTCCGACGGCGGTACGGGCGGTGGCGTGGCCGCGGACCCCGGCGTCGTGCCCGGCTCCGGCGAGGCCGACGCCCTGAGGATCTGCCACTACCGGGCCGACGCGGAAGAGGACAGGGATTCGACCCGCCCGCCGAACGGAGGAGCGGAGACGCCTTTCGAGATCGTCGAGCTCGTCTCGGGGACCTTCGCGAGCGGCGGGCACCTCGAGGGTCCAGCGGTGGAGGCCCTCCTGCGGGCCGCCGAGAGGCCCGCCAACACCGCCGCCCCCGCCTGCGAGGAACGGGCCACCGAGTTCGCGGTCCTCTGGCCGCTCGCCGGCGGGGAGGTCGTCGGCGCGCCACTCACGCTGGAAATCAACGGCTGCCGGCGGCTCTTCGACCCGCTCTCGCTGCCGCGGACGCTGCCGGACGACGTCCACGACGCCGTCGCCCGGGCGCTCGACGACTGAACCGCCGGAGTGCGCCGCGCCATCTGCCCGCGACGACTTCTTCCCACTTCCCGACCAGCCCTGGCTCCGGAACGCGGTGTGTCTCGCCGACTCGCCGGACCGACGCTGCGAGAAGTGAGCAACTTTGCACCGGGCTCCGCCCCGGAAGGCGCGCCCCGCCGTCGTACAGCGCACAACCCGCCCCGCACCGGGAGGAATAGCCGGCCCCGGAACCGCGTTGGGCCGGGTGTGAAGAAGATCGGCTTCCTGTCCTTCGGCCACTGGACCGACCACCCGCAGTCCGGCACGCGCAGCGCCTCCGACGCGCTGCTGCAGGCGATCGACCTCGCGGTCGCGGCCGAGCAGCTCGGCGCCGACGGCGCCTACTTCCGCGTCCACCACTTCGCGCGGCAGTACGCCTCCCCGTTCCCGCTGCTCGCCGCCATCGGCGCGCGGACCAGCCGGATCGAGATCGGTACCGGCGTGATCGACATGCGCTACGAGAACCCGCTCTACATGGCCGAGGACGCCGGCGCCGCCGACCTGATCTCGGGCGGCCGCCTGCAGCTCGGCATCAGCCGGGGATCTCCCGAGCAGGTGATCGACGGCTGGCGCCACTTCGGCTTCTCCCCCGCTGAGGGGGAGTCCGACGCCGACATGGGCCGCCGGCACGCCGAGCGCCTTCTCGAGGTGCTCGGCGGGGAGGGCTTCGCCGAGCCGAACCCGCGCCCGATGTTCGCCAATCCCCCGGGCCTGCTGCGCATCGAGCCGCATTCGGAGGGGCTGCGGGAGCGCATCTGGTGGGGCTCGGGTTCCAACGCGACCGCCGTCTGGGCGGCGGAGCTCGGCATGAACCTGCAGAGCTCCACGCTCAAGGACGACGAGTCCGGCAAGCCCTTCCACGTCCAGCAGGCCGAACAGATCGAGCTGTACCGCAAGGCGTGGAAGGAGGCCGGCCACGCGCGCGAGCCGCGCGTCTCCGTCAGCCGCAGCGTCTTCGCCCTGACGGACGAGCGCGACTGGCAGTACTTCGGCCGCGACCGCTTCAGCTCCGACCAGGTCGGCAACATCGATGAGAAGACGCGCGCGATCTTCGGCCGCTCCTACGCCGGCTCCCCCGACGAGCTCGTCGAGAAGCTCGCCCAGGACGAGGCGATCGCAGCGGCCGACACGTTGCTGCTGACCGTGCCGAACCAGTTGGGCGTGGACTACAACGCCCACGTCATCGAATCGATCCTGACACACGTGGCCCCGGGGCTCGGCTGGCGGTGACCCGCTGGCGTCGGGTCCCACTTCTGCCGCTCCCACTATCCACTGTCACAACGCATGGGTAGAGTCGGGCCGTGGGCCCGCGGCCTCCCCGCGCTCTTGCCACGACGGCGCGACGCCCCTCTCCCTCGCACCCACTTCCCGCAACACGATCCGTTCCCCGCTTGCTTCGCATGCGTCAAAACAGCGCGGGGATGGATCGTGTTGCGTCCGGGGCTGGGTTCGCGGCCGACCCCTTGACTATTGATCGATCTGCTGTTTGTATTATCTCACTGATACAAGACGGCTAGGCGAGGGAGGCGGACCGTGGCACATCGACAGCACGTCGCCGACCCCTCCCCGGCGCCCGGACCGGCACCCGGGGACGGCCTGGACGCCGCCACCGCCATCACCGTCGAGCCCGCGAACCCCGCCGGCCCGTCGGAGCAGATCCGGAGCCAACTGACGGCCCTCATCCAGAGCGGCCGGCTGCCCGCCGATACCCGCCTGCCGACCGTCCGCCAGCTCGCGGGCGACCTCCGCCTGGCCGCCGGCACGGTGGCCAAGGCCTATAAGGAACTCGAAGCCGCGGGGCTCGTCCGGACGGGTCGCGCCGCCGGCACCCGCGTCAATCCCGGGCAGGGCTCGGCCGGGCCGGCGCTTGCCGACGCGCTCGCCTTCGCCCGGGCCGCCCGCCGCGCGGGCCTGAACCTCGAACAAGCCCAGGGCCTGCTGGCCGTGGGATGGGAACGCTCCGTTCCCTGAGCGTCGTACGACTCCTCCGCCACCCCTCCCCGGCGTCCGCTCGCCGGGTGGCGGAGGGCCTCCCCCCGCGGAGGCCGCTGCGGACAACGGGCCCGGACCGGCCCCTGCGCAAGGTGGAACGAATCATGGACCTCTCGACCAGCACATATCTGGGACTCGCCGCCGTCCTACTCCTCATGGCGGCCCTGACGTGGGTGCTGCTGCGCGTCATCCCCCGCACCCGCGGGAAGCTGAGAGCGGAGACGGCACACCATGACGACGCCGGACGCCGCGCGGTTGCCTCGCTCCTGCAGGGCTGGGGCCCGGCCGGGGTCGCCGCCGTCGCCTTGGGACTCCTCGCCTACCTCGCCGCCACCGCGTCGGTCATCGGCTGGCGGGTCTCGCAGACGACGGCGGAGCGCGGCGATGGCGCGCTGGCCCAGCTGGCGCAGACGCTCGCCCCGGTGGCGGCGGCCTGCGTGGCGCTCGGCACGCTCGCGTGGTTCGCGGCCCGGCGCCGTCCTGGTCCCAATGCCGCGCCCGTCAGCGTGGCGTCGGCGGGACTCCGCCCCCGCGGCGCGCTGAGCTTCGGGCCGCGCTGGGCGCTCGCGATCCCCGCGCTGACCGCGCTCGTGCTGGGCGCGTGGCTCGTGGTGACTGGCCTGTTCTCCAGCCGCGATCCCTCCGGCCGCTTCACGCAGCTGACCGTGGACCGCCACACCGCCGCCGACGATCCGGCGGTCGGCTACGTCCCACCCCTGACGCCCTCGCAGGTCTCGGTCGACTTCCCGGGCTGGTACTACACCCTCCCGGTGATCGCCGCGGCCGCCTTCCTCGTGGGCCTGGCCGCGCTGCTGCTGCGGCGCCTGGCCCAGGCGCCACGGCCCCTCGACCCCGGGCTGCACCGGGTCGACGACCTCGCCCGGACCCTCAAGGCCAAGCTCGTCGCGACGCTCGCCGGCGCGGGGCTCCTGGGCACGCTGGCCTCGATCGCGGCGGCGACCGGCGGGGCCCTCGCCACGGTCGCCGGCGACTTCCGGCTGGCCGGGACGGGCGTGGAATTCTTCTACCACGAGGCCATGCTGAGCGGATATTGGATCTACCTCGGCGCCGTCCTGCTGCGGCTGCTCGCCCTGGTCCTGCTCGTCATCGCGGCCGGAGCCGCGCTCGAGCTTGCGGCCGCGCGGCAGGCCGCGGTCGCCGTCGTCCTGGGCGAGACTCCCCGGGGCCGCAACGCACACCCCGCCTGACCCCCGGCGCACACCCCGCCTGACCCCCGGCGCACACCCCCCTACCCAGCGTCGCTTCGCGTGCGCCGGAGAGATCCGGGGATCGAGGGCGTTGCCGATCGGAGGGGCCGGGTGGGGGCGTCCCGGGATCAGGCGCCCGGGAACTCCACCCAGCGCGGGCCCGCGGAGACCGCCCCGCTCCAGATCCGCTCCGGCAGCCCGGTGTCCCGCGCGACGCGGTAGACGGCCGCGGTATCCGACGCCTCGCCGCACGCCACGAGGAAGCGACCCGAGGGGTCGAGCCCCATCCCGCGCGGCTGACGCTCCGTCTCCACGGCGGCCACGTACTCCAGGACCCCCGCGGAACCGTCCCACCGCAGCACGTTCACGGTGCTCGTCGTGCGCTCGGACGCGTAGAGGAACCGGCCTTCCGGATCGACGCACAGCTCGGCACACCAGATCGCGTTTGGATCCGGATCCGGCCCCGTCCCGTTGCGCACGCGGCCCGGGACCAGCCCGCGGTCCGCCGGGACGGCCGAGGTCCGGGCGACTTCCTCGAGGCCCCCCGTCTCCGCGTCCCGGCGGTAGGCGATGACCTCGCCG
The DNA here is from genome assembly GCF_050563205.1 of Zafaria sp. Z1313. Lineage (NCBI taxonomy): Bacteria > Bacillati > Actinomycetota > Actinomycetes > Micrococcales > Micrococcaceae > Zafaria > Zafaria sp. Z1313. The sequence goes on along the minus strand of NZ_JBNWUK010000007.1, from coordinate 81,900 downwards.
GACATCTCGGTCAGGACGAAGAGGTGGCGCCCGTCGGGCGAGAAACGCAGGTGCCGCGGCCCGCTGCCCGCACCGGTCGCCACGCCGTCTGCCGGCTCCCCGAGCGTTCCCTCTGCGGTCCACGGCCACCAGGCGACGGCGTCGTCCCCCAGCCCGGTCGCGTAGACGAACCGCCCGTCCGGCGAGGCGAGGGCGGCGTGGGCGTGACGGCCCGGCGAAGGCGAGGGTCCGCGCGCGGGTGCGGCTGCGCCGTCGTCGTCGATGCCCAGGGCGAGCACCCGGTGGCGGTCGTAGGACGCGCCGATCAGCGCCCGCCCGTCCGGGGTCTCGGCGAGGTGGGCGAGCTTCACCTCCGTCGCTGTGCCGCCGAGGGGTTCGAAGCCGGCCCCCGCCAGTGCGAACGTCGCCACGGACGGCGGCGTCGAGCCGAGCGCGACGTGCACCCGGCCGTTGCGGCCCAGGGCCAGGCACTGCACGGGCGCGTCCGTCGCGAGCCGGCCCGCCGCCTCGACGCTCCCCGTCGCCGGGTCGATGGACAGCACGTCCACGCTGCGGCCGGCGTTGCAGCCGAGCAGGACGGTGATCGCGCCGTCGGCAGGGGACGCGGGGTTCTCGGACGGGGTCACGGGGGCCTCCTGGTCGGCGGGGCGCGCGGAGGTGTCCGGGCGCGGGGCGGCCACGCGGGCCGTTGGCTCACGATCCTATCGGGGCCGCGCGGGCTGGCATGATGAGGGGACGACGCCGGTGCCCCCGTCCGGGGTCCGGTGCACGACGGCGGAGCGGCGGGTTGTGGTCGAGGGCATGCGCAAGGTCGGGGACCGGGAGTACCGAGTGGACCGTGACCGGGGGATCCCGTGGGAGTGGATCGTTACGCCGGTCCTGATGGTCGTGCTGATGGCCTTGGCCCTGGGCGATGTGCCGGGTCTCTCCTACTACGCCCTCGCGATCGGCCTTGCCATCGCCCTGGTCCCCCTCGGAACCTGGTGGGCGCGTCGCCGAAAGCGGCACTCGCTCGGCGGGTCCGCGGCGGCTCCGGGATCCGCACGGGTCTCGACGGGCGGCGCCGAGCCCAGATCGCCGCAGGACCCACCGCGGCAGGGCTGAACCATGCGGGCTGCCGGTCAGGGTTCCAGCAGCCGCCCGTCCACGGAGCGGTGCAGCTCGCCGAACCTCAACGGGCCTCCGTGCAGCAGGACCACGATCATGGCCGTCCACTTGTTGGCGATGCGGGCCAGCGAGGCGCGCGACGGGCACTTCGCGGAGAACACGGTCCATTGCCTCGTCATGGGAATCCGGCCTCTCTGGTCACGTTGAAGTAACCGCCCGCCTCTCGGCACGCTGGGAAGCACAACGCTACCGAACCAACCACGGAGGTACATCATGTCGGCCATCGACGTCGTCGGACACTACGGAGCCGCCGCGGCGGCAGGGGATATGGACGCGCTGGCGTCCCTGCTGGCCGAGGACGCGGTGTGGCACCAGCCGGGTGCCAACCAGCTGTCCGGCGACAAGGTGGGCCCGGCCGCGATCCTCGCACACCTGGGTCGCTTTATGGAGCTCAGCGGCGGCACGTTCGCCCTCGAGACGGAGTCGGCCACCGAGAGCGGGGACCTGGTCTCCACCACGCTCCGCTTCACGGCCACCCGGCCCGGGGGCGGAACGCTCGACCAGCGCGGCGTCGACGTGTTCCGCGTCGCCGACGGCAGGATCGCCGAGATCTGGTTGATCAGCGAGGACCAGGCGGCCGAAGACCGCTTCTGGGACGCCGCCTAGACCGGCCGCGCCGGGCGGGCCGGCGTCAGAGGAGCTCGTCGAGCGCGCGGACCGCGTCGTCGACCGTCCGGCGGTCCCGGTCCCCAAGGTCCGCCGCCCCGGCCAGGTGCCGGAGAGCACGCGCAGCGCCTGGCCCACGTCGCCGTGGGAGTCGGCGATGACGACGGCGTCGTTGGCGCGCTTGCGCGGCCGGGTGATGCGCGGGACGCCGGCCACCGGGACGCGGCCGTAGAGGCCCCGGAGTCCGTCGGTGAAGAGCGCGTGGACGGGAGCCGTCTCCGGGACGACGACGATGCACGTCGAGTAGCTCTGCTCCGGGTCGACCCCGGGCATGCCGAAGTAGTGCAGGTCCAGGCCCTTGCGGTTCAGGGCGAGGTAGGGGTTGGGGCGCAGCTGCCGGTACGTGGTCCGCAGCCCGAGCGCCGTCCAGAACGCCTGCATCTCGTCGATGTCGCCGCAGGGCAGCGCGGGCACCATCCACGCCCTCTCGAGGCCGTCGGGGCGTTCGTCGACGCCCGGACCGCTGCCGTCGTCGTCGATCTCCCCCTCCGGGTCGGGGGCACCGATCCGCGCCCGGTCCGCGCCTCCGCCGTCGTCCTCGTCCATGGGGCCATCGTAGGCCCGTACTCCGGCGCCCCGTACCCTGTAGCCGCGCACCGCCGGCACTCCTGCGCACCTTTCGGGCCTCCTGCGCGGTTTAGCCGCGGCTCAAGGCCCCTGACAAGCAGCTCCACAAACCGTTGAAACTTAAAGTGCGCTGGGGAGGGGGTGGGCGGGCGACATCCTGTTTAGACGGACGTCGCCGGTCCGCCCTCCGCCAGGTCCACGAGTCCCAGCCGCACGGCCTTGATGAGGGTCTGGACGCGGTTCTGCGCGCCGAGCTTCATCATGACCCGCGCGAGATTGGCCTTCACGGTGGCTTCGGAGAGGTACAGCTCCTGCCCGATCTCCGCATTCGACAGGCCCCGGGCCAGCAGGTCCAGCACGGACTGCTCACGCGCCGTGACGCGGACCGCGGGATCGCCTCCGTCCGGCGCGGCGGCGCGCGGGTCCGCGGTGGTCTCCGCGGAGAAGTTGCGCACGGCCAGCTGAACCAGGTTCCGGGTCACGGTGGCCGAGAGCCTCAAGTCCCCCGCGGCGGCCCCACGCAGGGCGTCGAGGATCTCCTCGGCCCCGACGTCCTTGGTCAGGTACCCGCACGCCCCGGCCGCGAGGGCCGGCACGAGGAACTGTTCGGAGGCCAGCGAGGTCATGACGACGATCCTGGCCCGGGGATCGAGCCGCATGAGACGCTGGGAGGCCTCGACGCCGTTCATGCGCGGCATCATCAGGTCCATCAGGACGACGTCCGGCCCATGGTCCAGGTATCCCTCCACGGCCGCCCGGCCGTCCGCGGCCTCGCCGACGACGCGGAAACCCGGCGAGCCGCCGACGATCATCGACAGCGCCTGCCGCTGCAGCGGCTCGTCGTCGACGATCAGGATCCCGAGTTCCCCCATATGACCACCATATAGCCGAACCGCGACTCCCGGCCCAGATGCAGCCGAAAGTATGTAGTCCGGGCGACGGCGCGCGGGCATCCTCGAAGCATGGACACCATCACCGCATCCTCCTCCTTCCACGCGGCGCCGGGCACCGGCGCCTCCCGGGCCCCTTCTCCGGCCAGGGGACGACGGCGCAGCCCTCGCCTCGTGCGCCCCGGCCTGGCCCTGGCCGCCGCACTGGCCCTGGCGGCCGCCGTCCCGGGCCCGGCCTCCGCGGCCGCCCCCGCGCCCGCCGTGCCGGCCACGGCGCTGGCGGCGCACGCCCCCTCCGCAGACTCCCAGGGGCCTGACGGCCTGGAAACCGAACTCGGCAAGTGGCTGTGCCGCAAGTTCGGGATCGGCTGCCGCTGACCCTCCGCGACGGGTTGGCCGCCGGGGCGCGCCGGCCCGTCCCGCGGCTTGGCCGCCACGACGCCCCTGCGGCAGGATGGAGGCCGAGGCCAGGGGGTGGACGCCGTGTCCCACAGACAGCGCGTGATGCGCACGATCGACGCCGACGTGCCCGCCGGCACCCGCCGGTCCAAGCTCGCCCTCACGGCCGCCGCCGTCGTCATCGCGCTCACGGAGGCCGTCTTCCTGGGCGCCGACCTGGCCGGTACGCCCGGCGGCGGGCCGGTCCAGCCGGCGCTCCTGACGTACCTTCCCACGCTGCAGCTCGTCGTCGCGCTGCTCCTGGTCTGGCATTCCATGGCGACCACGGTGACGTTCTCCCTCGTCGCCCTCGCGACCTCGCTCGTCACGGGCAACTACATCCTGGCCGCCCTCGTCCTCCCGTTCCTGCTCCTCCTCACGCTCCTCTACCTCAAGCGCAACACGCTGCTCGGCTGCGTGGCGGGGATGGCGATCTGGATCGGTTCCCTGATCCTCTTCTACCCTCAGGACGCGCCGCTGCTCGTCTACCTCCTGCCGGCCTGCGCCGTCGCCGGCGGCCTCGGCTGGGCCCTGCGCACCCACCGCGTCACGGAGCTCGAGCTCGAAGCGGAGCGCGAGCGGGAGCGGCTGGAGGCCGAGCGCAGCACCGTGGCCCTCAAACGCTCCATGGCCCGCGACCTGCACGACATCCTGGCCCACAACCTCGCCGTGATCTCCCTGCAGACCGAGGCCCAGAGGTTCTCCTCCTCCCCCGAGACCACGAGCGAGATCCTCAACACCGTCAACCGCGTCGCCAAGCAGACGCTCTCCGACATGCGCACGCTCCTGACGCTGCTCTACGTCGAACCCGCCGACGCGGCCCCGGCCGACGGCACGGGGGTCGTCCGCATCGAGGTGGGCCTCGAACAGATCGCGCTCACGCTCACGAGCCTCGGCCACCGCCCAGAGCTCTCCGTGACCGGACTTCCCGGGGAGCGCATCCCGCCCGCCCAGAGCAGCACCTTCTACCGGCTCCTGCAGGAGGCCGCCACCAACATCCTCAAACACGCACCCGACGGCGCCCGCTGCCGGCTCTCGCTCGACGTCGCGGCCACGTCCGCAACGCTCGTCGTCGCCAACGAGCTGGCCGGCCCCGTGACGGTCCCCACGGGCCGGACCGGCTCATGGCACTACGGGCTGAAGAACATGAGGGAGCGCGTGCGGGCCTTCGGGGGAACGCTCGAAGCGGGACCCGGCGACGGCTGGTGGACGGTCACGGCCTCCCTGTCCTTCGTCGGGGAGTGACCCCGGCCGGGACGGGCGGCGGGCAGGCGGCGTCAGGCGATGTCGCGCCGCACCGTCCGGACCACGGCCGCGACCGTCGCCAGGAGCGGCCACGCCAGTGCCGCCGCGGCGGCGACGGCCAGCTGCCATCCCCCGTCCATCAAGGCCGCGGCGCCGAGCTGGGACCACTGGGCGGCGGGCAGGAGCTCGGGCCGCCAACCGCCCGCAGCCGCGAGCGGGGGCAGGACGAAGAACAGCAGGGCCACGGCGAGGACGCCCGCGACCCGCGAGCGCGCGGCCATCGCCAGGGCCGCGCCGGATGCGGCACCGCACGCGGCCCCGAGACAGCCCAAGAGGACGACGGCGGACGCGGACGCCCAGCCAAGCGCCGCGGATCCGCCGGCTCCCCCGGAGGACGCGCCTGCCACGGACTGCGCGGCCACGACCATCACGGTCCCCACGGGCAGCGCGGCCACCGCCGTGCAGCCCGCGGCGGCCACCACGTGCGCGGTGACGACCCGGGCACGCCGCGGGGTCAGGGTGAAGGAAACGACGTACCGGCCCGACGTCCATTCGGAGCCGGCCACGAGACCCGCCGCGACGGCGGCCGCGGCCACGAGGGTCGACCAGCCCGTGAGCGCCATCGACAGGATCCCCGGCGTCCCCGGCGCGGCCGGCTCCGGCCCGTTCGACGCGACGAGGGCGAAGAGGACGGCCAGGCCGACGGCGAGCACCGACCCCACGGCCATCGTCGCGAGCCACCACCGGTCCCGGGAGTACTGCCGCGCCACGGACAGGAGCAGCCGGGCACCCGGCCCGGGCACCGGCGTCGTACCGGCACTCACGAATCCACCCCCGACGGGGCGCCGGCGGACCTGAGCCCCTCGTGGCCGGCCGTCAGCGCGAAGTAGGCCTCCTGCAGGGACGGGACGTCCCGCTCGAGGCGCGTGAGGGGGTACCCGGCCCCGAGGACCTCGCGGGCCAGCGCCTCCGGCGACCCGCCGGCCACCACGCAGGCACCGTCGCGCAGGGCCACGTCCCATCCGTCCGCCCGGAGGCGGCTTGCCAGCGGGCCCAGGAGCTCCGGCGTCGTTCCGACGAGGACCGCGGGAGCACGGTGGGCCGCCAGGACGTCCCCCAGAGTGCCGCGGGCCAGGACGCGCCCCGAGCCCATGACGACGATCGCGTCGCACACGCGCGACTGCTCGTCGAGCAGGTGGGAGGACAGCAGGACCCCGACTCCGTCGCGGTCGGCCAGCTCCCGCAGGTACCCCGCCAGCCACCGGACCATCGTGGGGTCCAGCCCGTTGAGCGGCTCGTCCAGGAGCAGGTACTGTGGCCGGCCAAGCAGAGCGGCCGCCAGCATGACGCGCCGGCGCGAACCCAGCGAGCAGGCCCTGAAAGGGGAGCCGGCGACGGGGCCCAGGCCCAGCTCCTCGACGACCCGGACCAGCCGTTCGCGCCCGGCACCGGCGACCAGCCGGACCTGCTCGAGGAACTCGGAGACCGCGACCCCGCCGGGCGCCGCCCCGGCGTCGAGCACCGTGCCCACGACGCCCGCCGGATCCGGCAGCCGGGTCGGCGGCAGCCCGTTCACCCGGATGCCGCCCGCCGTCGGGGCGATCAGGCCGCACATCATCCCCAGCGTCGTCGTCTTGCCCGCCGCGTTGGGGCCGATCATCCCGACGATGCGGCCGCGCGGGACCTCGAGGTCGAGGCCCTCCACGGCGGTCAGGCGGCCGTAGCGCTTGGTGACCGAGCTGCAGGCGATCACGGGCGGCCTCCCATTCGGCCGGCCGCGTGCCGCCACGCAGGCAGCTCGATCCGCTCGTGCGGGACCAGCCCGTCCGGGAGGTCGTGCGCCACGACGAGGACCCTGCGTCCCTCGGCGATCCAGCCGTCGATCTCCTCGACCACGCGGACGACGCCGGAGTCGTCCAGGCCGTTGAACGGTTCGTCCAGGATCATCAGCGACGCCGGTGACGCCGTCGCCAGGACGAACCAGGCCTTGCGGAGGTTGCCGGTGGAGAGCTCTCCCGCAGGAGCGTCGAGCCACGAACCGAGCCGGTGGGAGGCCAGCCGCTCGAAGAGCGCCTCCCCAGGAAGGCCGAGCGACTGGGACATCAGCTCGGCCTGCGCCCTGACGGAGAGCGCCGGGATCAGGGCGGGATCGGCGCGGACGACGCGGCGGGCCGCGCGGGCGGCGTCGCTCGGTGGCGGAAAGCCCTGGACGCGCACGGTGCCGCTCCACGGCTCGAGGATGCCGGCCACGACTTCAAGCAGGGTCGACTTGCCGCTCCCGTTGGTGCCGCGCAAGTGGACGAGGGGCAGCGCGGCCGTGAAGGTGAGGTCCCGCAGGACGGGAACACCCGGCATGTAGCCGACCGTCAGACCCTCGACTTCCAGGAACGGGGGCGCGGAGTCCGGTGCGCCGCGGCGCGTGCGGGTGGTCATGGCGTGTCCTCCGTTGGGGTCGAGGGAGTGGGTGCGGGACGTCGCGCCGCGTCGCCGGACGAGCGGTGCCCGGCCGCATCGGACCCGAGCCGCCATGGGTGGATCCGGCGGCGCAGGAGCCGCGGCGTCCACCAGAGCATCAGCCCGGCCGCCGCGGACAAGCCGGCCACGGCCGCGCCCCAGGGCAGCAGCCAGACCGTGGTCGCGCCGAGCGTGCCGAGCAGCAGGACGAGCGTTCCGCCGAGCCCGCCCTCGGCGGATCCGTCGCCGTTCTCCTGGCGCTGCGGGTCGACGAGGTCGGCCACCAGGACGACGGCGGTCAGGAACGTCACGAGTGCCGCCGCTTCGATCAGCGGAGCGGGCGAGGACCGGACCAGGCAGAACCCTGCGACCGGCACCAGCACCGGGACGGCACACAGGCGCAGGGCCTGGACCACGACGGACCGGCACAGCGCGCCGGTGTCGATGCCGGAATCGGCGAGCCATCGCAGCCGCGGGATCCAGCTCACGGGACCCGAGGCGCTCGTCACCGTCAGGCCGACGAGCACCACGGCCATGGCCAGCGCGCCCGCCGAGGCGACGTCGAGCCACGCCACCTGTTGCTGCTCACCGGTGGCCAGGATGCCGGCACCGAATCCGGCCACCACGGCTCCCAGCAACGGCATGACGCGCTCGAGGCGGCGATACAGCGCGGAGGCCTGCGACGCTCCGCCGCGCACCTGGCGCACGAGCATCGTGGCGAGTCCTCTGCTTCGGCGGTGGACGGAACCCGGTGTGGGCGGGAAGGCGCGACCGGCTCCGGCAGGTCCTGTGCCCTCGCGGCCGGGCCGGTTCCCGGCGGTCCGGTGCCACGCTGTCGGCCGGGGCTCGCGGAGCGCACCGGGAACGGCATAGGGGCCGGGGCGTCGGGAACCGCGCAGGGCCGCCAGCACCGCCGAGAGGAGCCCCGCACCGAGGAGGCAGACGGCCCCGGCGGCGTACGCCGCGGCGGGAGCCATCCGTGCGCCGAACGCTCCCGCGTCCCGCAGCGAACCCAACAGCACCTCGTCGCCAGGCAGCGACAGCCGCCCCTCCGCGGCGGCCAGCGCGGTGGCGGCCAGCACCGCGCCGAAGAGGAGCACCGTGCCGGTGGCGGTCGCGGCCCAACCCGGCGCCGCGCCCCGAGTACGCGCGGCGAGCGTGATCTGCAGGCCCGTGGCCGTCATCGAAGCGGCCCACGGCACGAGCGCCGCCGCCACCGCGCAGGCCGCCGCGTCTTCCGGGGACGCCCCCGGGGCGCCCACCACGGCGCCGACGCAAGCGAGCGCGCCGACACCCGATCGCGCGAGCGTGCCGAGCAGGCGCGGGAGCAGGACGTGCGCCGTCCCGGACGCCCAGGGATGCAGGTCCAGCCCGACGTAGTGGGGTCCGTCGACGGGTCGGACGAGCTCTTCGCGGGCCCGGCCCGTGAGGGCCGTGACCGCCGAGGCCGCCGCCGAGACGACGACTGCCAGGAGGATCACGCCGGCCGCGTCGACGGGGTCGATCCCGATGGCTCCGGCCACGAGTGACACGGCGGCGCCGGCAAGCAGCGCCAGCGCCGGGACCACGACGACGGCGCCGAGCGTGGCGAGCGCCAGGAGCAGGCCGCGGTGTCGGCCCGGGAACGGCAGCGAATTGCGCAGGCAGTACCGGAGCAGACGCAGCGAGTTGACGTAGCGCACCGAGGCGATGAACCCGTAGGCGACGGGCGTGATGGGGCCGGCCCCGCCGTCGTACTCCCGGGTGCCGCCGGGCACGGCCCGGCCCGGCCGCTCCTCCCGGAGGACCTCGTGTTCTGTCATGAAGGCCAACGCCCGACCCCCGCCCTGCCGCCGGGAACGTCCGGGAAGCGCACCGCGAGCTGGACGAGGGCCCCGAGCCCCAGGACGACCGCGGCCGCCCCGTGGATCCATACCGTGTCGAGCTCCCGGAAGAACGCCAGCCCCGCAACGGCCGCCATCGCCCCCACGGCACAGATCCCCGTGGCCACGACGGGCAGCATCCTGCGGTGGAAGGCGAACGGGATCCACATCAACAGCAGCAACGCCGCCGCTCCTCCCTGGACGCGCCACAGGAGTTCGAGCCGTCCGGCGGCCGCGGCGTCGTCGACCACCGCCGCCGCGGACGAGGTCAGGCCGATCCAGGCCATCAGCGCCAGCGCGGCCGCCGCGGACACCCAGCTGCCGATCGCTGCCGGACCGGTCCACTTCCCCGGCCTCGTGCGCTGCTTCGTGCTGTTCTTCACTGGGTCCTCCTCGGGACGGCGGACGCGGGTCGCCTGCGTGGTTGGGGGGTGCTGGGAGGCCATGGTCAGAACCACCGGCCGTAGGCCAGCAAGGTCAGCGCGGTGAGGGCGCCGGCCAGCAGCACGGTCGTGCCCGTGCCCGGCCACCCGGCCCTGCGCGAGGCGATAGCCTGGCGCGCCAGGACGAGGGCGGGGACGGCCAGGAACACCCACCCCGGCGCCGCGGCGGCCAACTGCACGGGATGCGTGTCGAGGAAGGCCGCCCAGCCGAAGGCCAGGATGGTCGTGAGGTCCACGGCGCGCGGGCGGACGGACAGCGGGAAACGGCGGCGCCACTGGGCCACGACGATGGCCTCGACTCCGCGGGCGACGAGGTAGCTCAACGCAATGCCGAGCGTCGTCACGACCACTCCGGAGCGTACGGCCAGCTCGGCGAACTCCGGATCCAGTCCGGCGTCCCGGATGGGCGCCTGGGCCGCGATGAGAGCGGAGCGGGAGTCCACGGCCGCGTAGATGAGCGCGATCCCGGCGCCCACGACGGCCACGGAAGCCAGGACGCGGAGCAGGCCGCGGAGAGCGGAGCGCCGGGACGGTGCGGGTGCCGCGTCGACGGCCAGATCGGCCGGGGGCGGGGTAGCTGCCTTCATTGCGGGATTCCTCCGATGACTTCAAGGACGGCCCCGGCCGTGATCAGGACCAGGGATGTGGCGAGGGGCGGCAGGGTCCAGCGCACGGCCGCTCCGTAGGCCCGCAGGGAGCTGCGCACGGTCACGGCTCCGCCCGCGCCCCAGTGCCTCAGGAGCCCGAGGACGGGGATGAAGCCCGCCACGGAAGCTGCCAGAAGGCCGAGTCCCTCGAAGACGAAGTAGGGGGCGAGCGTCTGTGCGGCGCCGGCCGCGCCCAGGGCGTCCACGGCGCCGTGGAACACGGCCCCGGTGAACAGACCGAGGATGATGCTCGACGCGAACGTGGAGAGGCCGGCGGTCAGCATGCCCGAGGCGAGCCCGAGGGCCGCGGCGAGGTTGGTCGCGAGGATCGGTCCCAGCTCTCCCCAGTCCTGCTCCCGGCCCGCGCCGCCGGCCACCGGGAAGCGCAGGCCGCTCGAATAGCCGATCCAGATGAGAGCGCCCCACAGGACCGCGGTGACCACGACGGAGGTGGCCACGACGAGCCGCTCCGCGGCGCCCCTTCGCCGTCGGGCCGGGCCGGGTGCGCCGGGCGAGAAGGATGCGGTCCCGGTCCCATCGGCCGGCTGTGGCCGTGCCCCCCGTGGCGGTCCCGGCGGCGGGTGTGGCAGGGGGGCTCCGGCCGGTGAGGGCGGCACGGATGGCGCTGCCGACGCGTGGTGCTCGTCCATGATCTCCTGGGGTCCTTTCCGCCGGTCCGCCGCCTCTGGACGGCCGCCCGGCCGCCGGTAGGCCGTTGCCTGCCGTGGCGCCTCGTTGTAGCCTGATGCCGTTGGCGCTGGCCCCTCTCCGCGCAAGGTCGAAGGACCAGCACCAGCGGTTCCTGAGTTCTCAGGGCATCGTGTGATTGCCTGGGCCCGTCAGCAATGTGCTGCGGGGCTCAGGCAATCGCCTTCTTGCGGCCGAAGAAGCCGATCGCCCAGCGGACGGTGGCGATGACCGCGGTTCCGAGGCCGGCGGTGAGCAGGAGGGCGGCGATGGCCGCGGCGCTCGCGCCGACCATGATCGCGTCGACGATCTTCGTCGCCAGGGCGTAGCTTCCAGCGGTTCCGGCGCCGATGAGGCCCGCGACGATGAACGTCGACGCGGTACCGACGACGAGTCCGACGGCGGCGAATGCGGCGGCGAGGAGGCCTCGGGAGGTGCGAATGCTCGACTGCATGATGGGTGTCCTTCCAGACGGGGTGTCCGGTGGGACCATCCGTCCCACCGTCGCACGCTTTCTGCGTGCTCCCTCGATCCCACCAGCAACGCGGCAGCGGCACTAGCTACTTTCGGCTCCCCCGCCACCCCGCAGCACGATCCACCCAGGGCTGTTGTGCGTGCGCCGCTTCCGACACTCCCGCGCACCTTTCGGGCGTCCGGCGCGGTTAAGTCGCGGCTACATCGCGCTGACGAGGAGTTCCCGGATCGGTTGAGGCTTAAAGTGCGCTGGGGTGGGGGCGGGCGGCGGCCAGGAGGCGCCTGGTCCGGCGTTCGACGTCCGCGTCCCGCTCCCCCAGCACCGCGGCGAGGCCCTGCAGGTGCTCCACGCGCCGCTCGTAGCGCGGCCCGAGCCGGCCCGCGAGCGGCAGCGCGGCGAGCTCCTCCGCCTCCCGCCACGCCATCACGAGGGCGCGCTCGAAGAGCCGCTGGTCCGCTTCCGCGGCGGTCCCCGCGGCCCCGGCGCCGAGCACGGCGACCGCGTTCAGGCGCGAGTCGTCCAGCCCCAGGGCCAGCCGCTCCAGCTCCTCCCGGGCCCTGCGCAGCCCCGCGCCGCCGCGGCCGAAGCGGCCCAGCGACGCGGACATGGCCCCTCCGTAGCGCACGGCCTGGCCCACGCCCACGAGCCCCAGTGCCAGCGCGGCGGCGACGAGCCAGTACAGCGCCCAGAAGTCCACGTCGGCGTCCCGGTACCCGTTGGCCTGCAGGCCGCGGGCCAGGTCCTCCAGCTCGGAGGCGACGCGCACCTCGGGGCTCCCGGAGGCGTGGAAGCTGCCGTGCGTCCACTGCGTGCGCTGCAGCCGGTTCACGTCGCCGACGGCCACGGCCCCCGCCAGGACGGTGGGGATGTTCACGGTTCCGTCGTCGAACACCATGACCGGCAGGACCGCCTGGTCCCCGCGCAGCTCCCGCGTCGCGGGATCCACGAGTTCCGGGAACTCGGCCTTGATCCGCCACAGCATGTCCAGGGTGCCGGCCGGGTCCAGGATGTCATGCCCGGGGTCGTGCGGATCGGGCACGATCGGCAGGTACTCCTCCGCGTCGCGCAGCGCCACGACGACGTCGAGCTCGGACGGGAAGCTGTCCTCGAGGTAGCGCCGGATCGAGGCCTCGTCGATCCCCCCGGCCTCGCCGTCCACGGTCAGCGAGCGCAGCGGCACGCCTCCGGTGAGCGCCCAGCCCGGTCGTTCGGTCACGGACGAGACGATGATCCCGGAGGCGATGAGCGAGGACAGGACGACGGCGGTGCCCCCGACCGCCCACACGGCGGCCCGGTGCCGCCCGGCTCCGGGACGGCCGCCGCGCGCGCCCTTCGCGCCGCCCACGCCACTCGAGGCCGTGCCGACGGGGCCCGTTCCGACCGCGGCCCCCTCGCGTCCGGGGCCCGCGGGATTGAGCCCGCTGCGCTCGATCCAGCCCCCGAACCGGGCCGACCACCGCCGGCGGGCCGAGGCGGCGGCGGAGGCATCGGCGTCGTACGCCGGGACCTCGCCCAGCAGCGAGCGGGCGGCGGCGTTCGCGCGGTCCAGCGCGTCCAGCGCACCCCCGGACCGCGGGAGACCGAGCCCGGCCCGGAGCGCACCCAGGTCCTCCGTCGCGCGGAGCCGGCGGGAGAGCCGGTCGCCGCCGGGGTAGCGGCGCAGGCGCTTTCCGACCGCGCCCGCCGCCCGGCCGAGCCGCCGCTCGGCCCGCACCCATGCGTCCACGCCGACCCCGGGCGCGCCCTCCCGGCCCGCGTCATTCCGGCCCGCGTCATTCCGGCCCGCACGGGCCCTGCCCCCGCGTCGGCCGGCCCCGGAATCCCGGTCCGCGCCACGGGCGGCTTCCACGGCAGCGTCCGCGGCCGCGCCGTGCTCCCCCGCGACGGAGAGCAGGCCCGCGAGCGCGGCGCGCAGCTCCTCCTCGAGCCCCTCGTCGAGGGTCCCGGCGGGCGCGGCCTCGAGGCGGACGAGCAGCTCCCGGGCGGCGTCGTTGACGGGGGCCGCGAGGCGGTCGAACGTCGATCCCCCGCCAGAGTGCCCTCCGTGGACGGCGCCGGCCCCGAGGAGCGCGTCGGCGAGCGTCGTCAGGCGGTCCGCGGCGGCCTCGAACGCGGCGAGGCGCTTCTCCGTGCCCTCCGTGAGCGCGGTCCGGCGCGAGGACACGGCCCCGACCACGGCGTCCTCCGTGCGCGCCGCGGCGAGCGAGGAGTCCCGCAGGGCCTCCCACGCCCGCGTGAATCCCGCCGGCCGGGCCTGCTCGGGGGTGGAGAGGTAGGTGACCTCGAGCGCCTCCAGGTCCAGGACCACGCGGGCCAGCCGGTGCTGGGCGGCCGCCAGCCGGCGGTAGCGCCGTTCCCAGCGGGCGCGGCGGCGCAGGGACAGGCCGAGCGCGCCGACGGTGCCGAGCAGTCCGAGCGCGGTCCCGGCCGCCCAGAAGTGCGGGGTCCGCACGGGGCCGGGGTGGAGCACCTCGGACGCCGTGCGCGCGGCGGCGGCCACGGCCTGCGGCCCGTGCCCCAGCCCGAGGTTGCCCTGGAACGCGCGGTTGATGTCGAAGCCGGCGTCCCGCGGGCGGTCCGGTCCGGGCGGGTCCACGCGGACCGCGGCGCCGGCAAAGCGCTCGTCGGCGTCGGAATCGGTGTCGTTCTCGAGCGCCGTGGAGAGGACGACGTCGTAGCCGGGGTCCGCTTCCCCGTACAGTTCCGCGTAGCTCAGGAGCCGCGACGTGACCTTGACGGTGACCGGCTCCCACGCCGGGATCGTCTCCGGCAGGACGGCGTCGACCGTGGCCTGGCTGATGTTGTACGGCAGGCCGTCGTCGACCTCGATCACCACCTCAGCCGCGGGCTGTGCGGTGAGCGCGGCGGCCCCGGTCCCCGCGAACGCCGCGGTCGCGGCGCCGAGGGCGATCGCGAGCCACGGCAGGCCGAAGCGCGGGCGGCTGCGGGCGTGGATCAGGCGGGTTCCGGTGTCTGCCGGGGCGCGCGTCGCCGCGTCGTCGACGCTCATGCGCGTCCTTCCTTCCGGCTCCGTGCCGCGGACTCCGTGCGCTCCGCCGGGCCTGACTCCGAGGTCGCCTGAGCGGCGGAGGACCCCGCAGAGGCCGGTCCAGGCGCTCCAGCGGCCGCGGCGGCGGCCGCGAGGGCGAGGAGGCCGACGACGTCGTGCTCCGCGGGGCGGCGCCCCTCCGCCGCGAAGCCGATCCCGCGGCCTTGAGCCTGGACCTCCTCCGGAAGCGCGATCCGGGCGCCCGCAGCGTCTGCGGTGAACGCGGCGAAGGCGGCGTCGAGCTCCGCGCGCAAGGCGTCGACGCGGTCCAGGAGCCCGTACGGGCCCGCGCGGTTCAGCCGGGAGGCGATCCGCCGCGCTTCCTCCCGGAGGCCGTCGAGGGCCGTGGTGTGCCCCACGGTCGCCGCGAGCAGCTCGTGAGCGGACGCAAGCGCGCGGGCCCCGGGCACAGCGAGCCCGTCGGCGGCGAGGCGGAGGCGTTCCGCGTGGGCCGAGAACTGCCGCTCCCACGCCTGTCTGGCCGCCGGCCCGCCGCGTTCCAGCACCAGGACGCCCTCGAGCGCCGCCACCTGGGCATCGACCCGCTCGCGGATCGCTGTCAGGGACTCGACGTCCCCGACGTCGAGCTCCACGGCCCGCCGCAGCTCGGTATCGGCCCGTTCCGCCAGGCCGTCGAGGACGCGGGCCAGCCGGACGCTCGCGGGAACCTCGTCCGCGGCGTGAAAGGTCCCCGGGGCGGGCGCGGTCGCGGCGTCGCCCGCGGTGGCGGCATCGCGCCGGATTGCGGCATCGCGCGGGGCCTCGGCATCGCCCGGGGTCGCGGACGGGATGGCCGGGACGGGTCCCGGCGGACGCTGCGCGATCTCCCGCAGCCGCCCGGCACCGGCGCGGATCCCGCCCCTGAGAGCAGCACCCCGGCGCTCGGCCGAGCGGACCGCATCGGCGCGGCTCCGGCGTCGTACTCCGACAAGCCAGTACCCCAGCAGCCCCGCGCCGAGGACCACCCCGGCCCCGGCGAGCATCGGGCGGGCGTCGAAGCGGGGCTGGATCCCGGTCCCCGCCGCCACCGCGAGCCGCGTGAGGGCCTCGGTGTAGCGGCCCGCGGCGAAGTCCTCCGCGCCGGCCGCCTCGATGGCCTCCAGGCCGCCGTCGGCCACGACGTCCATGTTGCGCCCCATGTCGATCGAGACGTCCGCGGGCACACCCGGCTCGGCGGGGACGATCACGCCGATGACGATCCAGTCGTCGCCGACGAAGCCGAGCCGCCTGCCGTTCTCGAGCCAGTCGTCGGCGAGCGCGTCGGTCTCGCCGAAGAGGAGCAGCCCGCGGACCAGCTGGGCGGCGCTCGAGCTCGACGACGGCTCGCCGTCCACGCCGAGGTAGAGCTGCGCGCCGTGGTGGTCCGTGGCTTCGAGGGCCGAGGTGACGGCCGCCGCGTCGACCCGCGGCTCGAGCGCGTCGGCGACCGAGAGGAAGAGGTGCTCCGACTCCGCCGTGCGCCCCGGGAACACGAGCGGTTCGTCCTCCTCGGCGGGCGGCGCCTCCGGGTCCGCCGTCGGGTAGACGGGGGCGGGGCTGGAAGGAGGCTCCGGCGTCGTTGTCTCGGCGGCGGCCGGGGCGGTCGGCGCCAGGGCCGCCCCGAGCAGCAGGGCGAGGGTCGCCGCGCGCAGGGAGCCCTTGGCGGACGTGCGGCTCGGCCAAGGCGCGCCGACGTGCGGACGTGGAGTGCGGTGCGGTGCGGGCATGGGGTTTCCGGTCCGGTGCGTTAGGCAGGTGACTGGAACAACTCTAGCGGTGACCCCGGCGTCCGGCCCGTCGACGACATTCCCGGCACCGCCGGATGGGTAGTGGCGGCCGGAGAGATCCTGGCACCCCAATCACTTGACACTTCAAACAACGAAGCGTAGAGTTTTACTTGTAGCTTCAACTAAACGATCCAAGGGAGACTCTCATGGCGAACGTGACCATCATCGGCAACGGCAACATGGGCCAGGCCATCGCCGGCATCGCAAGCAAGGGCGGCAACGACGTCCAGGTCCTCGGCAGCGCCGACTCCGCACAGCCGGTGACGGGCGACGTCGTCGTCCTCGCCGTCCCCTACCCGGCCGTCGCCGGGATCCTCGAGGCCCGCGGCTCCCAGCTCGCCGGCAAGGTCGTCGTCGACATCACCAACCCGCTGAACTTCGAGACGTTCGACGCGCTGACGGTCGACGCCGATTCCTCGGCCGCCGCGGAGATCGCCGCCGCCGTGCCGAGCGCCAAGGTCCTCAAGGCCTTCAACACGAACTTCGCCGCGACCCTCGCCTCCGGCACCGTCGGCGAGAACCGCACCACCGTGCTCATCGCCGGGGACGACGCCGAGGCGAAGGCCCTGCTCTCCGGGATCGTCGCCGCGGGCGGCCTGCGCGCGGTCGACGCCGGGGCCCTGTCCCGAGCCCGCGAGCTCGAGGGTATCGGCTTCCTGCAGATCACCCTCGCGGCCGGCGAGAAGATCTCCTGGACCGAGGGCTTCGCGCTCGTCTAAGCCCCACGGGCACAACACTCTCCACTCCCGGGTTGCCACGACATCGTCGAAGCAACCCGGGAGTGGAGAGCGTTTTTCATAGGTGGCGACGTCGAGGGCCTTGGGGGCACGACGTCGGGGCCGCACCGCCACCCGCGCCCCACCCTCGCGGTGTCGGGGTAGGTGTCCCTCCGCGGGCGGTATTCCGGACTTTTCCCCGACACCGCTCGGAGGGGGCGGCGGCTACAGCGGCAGCGGACGGTTCTCGACGACGTTCTTCATGACCAGGGTGGAGCTGAGGCTCTGCACTCCGGGGAGGGTGGCCAGCTGGTCGTCGTAGAGGCGCTGGTACGCCGGAAGATCGGCAGTGACCACGCGCAGGAGGTAGTCCGGGTTGCCGAAGAGCCGCTGGGCCTGGAGCACGTTCGGGATCTCCGCCACCGCGCCCTCGAAGGCGTCGAGGGTGTCCCGGATCGAATCGCGCATCGTGACGAAGACGAGCGTGTCGAAGCCCAGGCCGAGCGCGCCGGCGTCGAGCTGGGCCCGGTAGCCCGTGACCGCGCCGGACGCCTCGAGGGCGCGCAGCCGGCGGTGGCACGGGGACAGGCTCAGCCCCACCCGCTCGGCGAGTTCGGTGACCGTCAGGCGGCCGTCCCGTTGTAGCTCCGCAAGGATCGCGCGGTCAAGCTGGTCCATGGGAAGAATTCTCCCCTTGAAGCGCCGTCCTGGGAAAGGATTTGGAAGCACATTTCGCGCATATTTCACTAATCTTCTAGCACAGGCCGGAACCGGGGAGGAATCCCGGGCCGGAATCGCCAGCCAGGAAGATCCCTCCATGCCCCTCGCCACCGTCGCCGCCTTCTGGGCCGTCTCGGCACTCTTCGTGATCACTCCGGGGGCCGACTGGGCCTACGCCATCTCTGCGGGGCTCCGGAACCGCTCCGTGGTCCCGGCGGTCGCCGGGCTGCTCGCGGGCCACCTGGCCGCGACGCTCGTGGTCGCCGCCGGCGTCGGGGCGCTGTTGGCCGCGACGCCCTGGGCGTTGACGGTCCTGACCGTGGCCGGGTGCGCCTACCTGATCTGGCTCGGGGTGGGAATGTTCGCCCAGCCTGCCGTCCCCGCGGCCGGGCAGGAGCCGGCCGCCGGCGGCTGGCTGCGGCAGGGCCTCAAGGGAGCGGGAATCAGCGGCCTGAACCCCAAGGTGTTCCTGCTGTTCCTGGCCCTGCTCCCCCAGTTCACGGACCCGGGCGGCGCCTGGCCGCTGTCCGGCCAGATCGTCGCCCTCGGGCTCGTGCACATCGCGAGCTGCGCGGTGGTCTACCTCGCCGTCGGCTTCGGCTCCCGCGCCGTGCTGGGCACCCGGCCGGCCGCGGCCCGCGCCGTCACCCGGTTCTCCGGCGCCGCGATGGTGGCCATCGGCGTCGCGCTCCTGCTCGAGCAGCTGCTGCGCTAGCGTTCGGTCGGGGCGCCCTCGAACGACCGCAGCCACGTGGCGAGCAGCGCCTGCAGTTGCTCCGCCTCTGCCTCCGAGAGCGCGGCCAGGAGACGGCGCTCGTTGTCCAGGTGCTCGGCGAAAGCGGCGTCGATGACCTCGAGACCCCGGGCCGTGAGCGCGACGACCCGCCCGCGGCCATCTACCTCCGAGGCCCGCCGGTCCACGAGCCCGGCCGCCTCGAGCCGGTCGATCCGCTTGGTCATGGCGCCCGTCGTGACCATGGTGTGCACGGCGAGGTCCTTCGGCGCCCGCTCGAACGGCGCACCCGCCCGGCGCAGCGCGGCCAGGACGTCGAAGTCGCCCTCCCCCAGCCCGTGGCGGGCATAGAGGGCCACGAGCTCCTCCCGCAGGAAGGACGCAAGCCGATGCAACCTCCCGATCACGCCCATCGGCGAGGTGTCCAGTTCCGGGCGCTCGCGGGCCCACTCGGCCTGGATCCGCGCGACCCTGTCGTTCACTTCGCTCACCCGCCCAGCCTAGCTTCCCGGGAAGCGAGTCCGGCCGCCGGCGTCGGGGCAGTGGTTCGATAGGGGCACGTTTTCCCGCACGTTCCCCGACCTCGCCGGGAGGGCTCCGGGGCGGCCCGCGGGAAAAGCCGAACGCATTCGACGTTTAGCTTCCCAGGAAGCTAAAGTGTCTTCCATGGAAGCTAAATGGCGCTGGGTCCTCGTGGCGGCCGTCGCGCCGATCACGTGGGGCAGCACGTACCTGGTCACCCCGATGTTCCTCCCCGCGGACGCCCCGCTGTGGGGCGCGGCCCTGCGCGCCCTGCCCGCGGGCCTGCTCCTGCTGGCGATCCGGCGCCGCCTCCCCCGCGGGGCGTGGTGGTGGAAGGCCGCGGTCCTGGGCACCCTGAACATGGGCGCGTTCTTCGCGCTCGTCTACGTCGCCGCGCAGCTGCTGCCGGCCAGCATCGCCTCGACGCTGATGGCCACGTCCCCCGTGGCGATGATGCTCATCGCCTGGGCCGTGATCAGCGAACGCCCGCGCGCGCTCGCCCTGGGCGGCGCGGCGCTCGGCATCGCGGGCGTCGCCCTCATGGTGCTGACGGGTACGACGGCGGTGCGCGCCCCGGGCGTGCTGGCCTCCGTCTCGGCGATGGCCATGGCCTCCCTCGGCTACGTGCTGGCCAAGAAGTGGGGCGCGGGCGTGGACGTGTTGTCCCAGACCTCCTGGCAGCTCGTCTTCGGCGGGCTCATGCTGCTGCCGGCGGCCGCGCTCGTCGAGGGCGCGCTTCCCCATTTCGACGGGCCGGCCGTCACCGCGATGGCCTACCAGTCGGTGATCGCGACCGCGCTCGCGTACGCGTGCTGGTTCGCCGCGCTCGGCCGGCTCGGCGCGGGAACCGTGGGCCTGATCGGGCTCTTGAACCCCGTCACGGGCGTGCTGCTCGGCACCGCGGTGGCCGGCGAGGCGCTCAGCGGCCGCCAACTGGCCGGCATGGGGCTGGTCCTGGCCGGGATCCTGCTGGGCCAGCCCGCGCTCGAGGCGTGGCTGCGCGCCAAGGCGGGGCTCCGGCGTCGCACTCCCCCGCCCGCATCCACGGCGCGACTCCCGGCCACGACCCCGCATCACCCTCCCCTCCCGGGTCGCGTTCAGAGCTGATAGCGACCCGGGAGTGGAGAGTGTCGCGCTAGGGGGCGGAGCGCCGCCTACGGCCGGGCCACGAAGTACACGTTGAAGGGATCGGCCTCGACGTCGACGATCTCTACGGACCCGAACCCGGCCTCCCCCAGCATCCGCCCGGCCAGCTGCCGGCCCCACGCGGTGCCCAGGCCGTCGCCGCCGAGCCCCAGGGAGACGCTCATGCAGTGGAACATGGAGATCGCGTACAGGTAGCTCCCCCACGGAACGGCCGCGTTGTCCTCGAGGTTGCTGGACGCGTCGATGTCCACCATGAGGAACACGCCGTCGCCGCGCAGCGCCGAACGGATGTTGGCGAGCACACGGCCCGGGTGCGCCTGGTCGTGGACCGCGTCGAAGGCCGTGACCAGGTCGAACTCCGCCACGTCGTCCAGGCTGGCGACATCGACCACCTCGAACCGCGCGTTCGACACGTCCCACGCCTCGGCCTCCGCCCGCGCGGCGGCGATGCCCTGGGCCGAGAAGTCGTACCCCGTGAACCGGCTCGCCGGGAAAGCGCGGGCCATGAGGTTCACGGCGTGCCCTGAGCCGCAGCCGACGTCGAGCACGTCGATTCCGGCGGCGAGCCGCTCCGGCAGGCCGGGAACCAGCGGCAGGATCCCGTCGACGAGGACGGCGTCGTTCACCGTGGCCGATTCCTCCGCCATGATCCGGTGGAAACCCGGGTACTCGGCGTACTCCAGGCCGCCGCCGTGGCGCAGGCAGTGCAGGACCCGTTCCTCCACGGAGCCGAGCAGGGGGATGTACTGCATGAGCTGGGCGAGGTTGTCCGGTCCGGCGGCCCGGGTCAGGACGGCCGCGTGGGAGGCGGGGAGGTGGTAGCGCGTCGATTCAGGCTCGTAGTGCACGACGCCGGCGGTGGCCATCCCGCCGAGCCATTCCCTCACGTAGCGCTCGTCGAGGCCCGCGGCGTCCGCGATCTGCCCGCTGTCGGCGGGCGGCAGGCCGGACAGCACCTCGAAGAGGCCCGCCCGGTGGCCGATGCTCGTCAAGAGGGCGATCGCCGAGGAGTTGAGGATGTCGAGGTAGCGGGCCGAGAGCGCCGCGGATTCCGCGGCGGCCGCGTCGGGCGCGCCGTCTCCGCCCGGTCCGGCCGGGGTTCCGGCGGCGTCCGGAGTGGGCGCGTCGGTGGCCGCGCTGGTGGTCGTTTCGGTGGTCATGGTCGTGGTCCTTGCCGTGTGGGCCCGCCGGCCCGGCGCGCCCGTGGCGCGTGATCGGGCCGGGAACCGGGCCGGTGGTGGGGTGTCCGCCCGCGGTCCCGGATCGCTCCGGCCGGCACGCGGCGCCCCTCGATGGAGTGCACCGGGCCGCCGCCGTCCTCCCTTCGATTCCCGCGCCGTCCCGGTGCCCTCAACGCTAGGGATCGGACGGCCGCGGCGGATCGGGAGGATGCCCCATCTGCCGCTCCCGCGGCATGGGGCGTTCGGTGCAGGACGACGCCGGGGCCCGCCTGGAGCCAGTCCCTGCGGCAGGTCGGGACGTTCGCAGGACGACGCCGGGGCCCCGCCTCAAGCGCGTCCCCGCGCCGGGTCGGGACGTTCTGCGGGGCCGGGCCGGCCACGCGCCGCGATGCCGCGCTCGTGCGCCCAGGCCGCGGCGGCGGTGCGCGAGGCGACGCCGAGCTTGGCGAAGATGTTGGACAGGTGCCGGCCGACGGTCTTCTCGCTGATGTAGAGGGCCGCCGCGGCCTCCCGGTTGCTCGCCCCGGAGGCGACGAGCCCCAGCACCTCGGACTCGCGGGCCGTCAGTCCGCCCGGGACGTCGCCTGGGTCGAGCCGTTCGACGTCCGGCACGGCCCCGAGCTGCCGGTACATCTCGACGGCCGTCGCCCGGTCCGCGGCCGCTGCCGCCACATCGCCGAGACCCGCGTGGGCCCGGGCGCACATCTCGTGCACGGCCGCTGACTCGTAGCGGGCGCGCAGGTTCCGGTACGCGACGCCGGCCGCGCGGAGCACCGGCAGGGCGTCCCCGAAGCGGCCGGCCGCGACCAGGACCGCCGCCCTGGCCTGAAGGGCCCACGCCCGGAACCCCTCGGTCCCGAACCCGGCGGCGGTGGACTCGAGCTCGGAACACAAGCGTCCGGCGTCGTCCTCCCGTCCCGCCGCGAGCGCGATCCGGACCCCCGGGCCCAGCAGCCGGGCGGCGCTCAGGGCGTCCCGGCCGGCCAGCGCGGCGCTCACGGAGGCCCAGGCCTGCGCGGGGCGGCCCCGGGCGAGCTCAAGCAGCGCGGCGCCCGGCTGGTGGTCCATGCCGAACTGGGCGGTGCGCGCGTACGCCTCGGAGGCCCCGGCGAAGTCCCCGCGCAGCCGGCGGATCTCGCCAAGCTGGTAGTAGGCCTCCCCCGCGACCCAGCCGTTCACGCCGGCCAGCTCGGCCCCGGCGCGTTCGACCCCGGCCTCCGCCGCCGCCCAGTCCCCCTCCGCGCACAACAGCTGGAGGCGGTGGATGCGACAGATCCCGGAATACACGGCCTCGCCCCGGAACTGCTCGCACCACCGCTCGGTCGCCAGCGTCCAGGCGCGCATGCGGGACAGGTCCGCCAGCTCGTGGCACGTATGGATGACGGTGCAGTACACGTCGCCCGCCCACTCGGGCGGCAACTGTCCGGCGAGGACCGGAAGCATCGCCTCGTCGAGCTGCGCGAAGCCGCCCGCCGGATCCCCGGTGCGGGCGTCGACGAGGCCGGACAGGACGAGGGCGAGGCATGTCAGCTGCGGGGCGCGCAGGCGCCGGCCGAGATCGTGGAGCGCCTCGGAGGCCTCGCGGGCGCCGCCGAGGGAGGAGAAGTCCAGCGAGATCGACGCCTCGAGGTAGCGCAGGTAGCCGTGCTCGATCCCCTCCGGCGTCCCCCTCAGGAGCCGGCGTGCCCGGCTGGCCCAACCGGAGGCGATCACGAGGTCGCCGCGGATGAACCACAGCAGGCCCAAGGTCGCGGCCTTCATCGCGGCGTCGACCGGGCCGGCGTCGTGCTGCAGCCGCTCGAAGACGTGCTCGGAGATCTCGAGCGCCTCGCGCGTGCGGCCGGTCCACCAGCAGCAGCGGCCCAGGAGGTCGAGGTCGGCGGTGTCGAGCTCCCCGGCCCGGGCGGCCGCGCGGGCACGTTCCAGCCCGTCGCAAGCGGCGCGCCAATCCCCGCGGGCGTATGCCGTCCGCGCCGATTCCAACAGCCCTGCCTGATCCTCCATGGCACTCTCCAGCACCACGGTATACCGCGGCCGTGCCGGCGGACAGGGCGCGGCGACGATGCCCCGGGCCTTCCGCCCGGGCTCTCGCCCGGAGAGCCCACCCCGCAATCCCCTCCGCCCACGGGTCGTTATCGGCGGCTCGAAACGACCCGTGGGCGGAGAGCATTGCGACCTGGGGTCGGCTGGTCCCAGCGGACGTGGCGGACGGTCCGGATCATCGGAACGCCGCCGGGTCGAGGGAGAGGATCCGGTCGTCGTCGGGGCCGGGGCGGCCCCGACCGTCGGTGTTGTTCGTGACGATCCACACGCGCCCGTCGGGGGCGGCGACGGCGTCCCGCAGGCGCCCGAGTTCACCGTCGAAATGCAGCCCCGCGGATCCCGGATCCTCCACCGGAACGGTCCGCAGCACGGCCCCGCGCAGGTTCGCGAGGTACAGCACGCCGTCCGCGTGGGCCATGCCGCTGGGGCTCGCGTCCGACGGCGCCCACTGCTGCACCGGGTCCGTGAAGCCCTCGCGCCCCGCGATCCCCTCGACCACGGGCCAGCCGTAGTTCGCGCCGGGTGTGATGACGTTCAGCTCGTCCCACGTGTTCTGCCCGAACTCGGTCGCGAACATCGTCCCGTCCTCCGCCCAGGCGATCCCCTGCGGGTTGCGGTGCCCGTAGCTGTAGACGGGCGAGCCGGGGAACGGGTTGTCGGCGGGGACGGCGCCGTCGGGCGTGAGGCGCAGGATCTTCCCGGCGAGCGAGTCCCGGTCCTGCGAGAGCGGGCGGTCGGCGGCGTCGCCCGTCGTCGCGTACAGCATCCCGTCGGGGCCGAAGGCGATCCGCCCGCCGTTGTGGTTGCCCGCGGCCGGGATGCCCTCAAGGAGCGTCTCGGGCTCCCCGAGCGCGAGCGAGCCGGGCGCCCCCTCGAGCGCGAAGCGCTGGATCCGGTTGCCGCCCGCCGCGGTCGAGTAGGCGTAGAGCCGGCCCCCGCCGTCGACCGCGAGCCCCAGGAGCCCGCCCTCGCCGCCGTGCGCGACGCCGTCCACGACGCCGACCTCGCGCGCGTTGCCCGCGTCGTCGAGCTCGAGGATCCGCCCGCTGTCGCGCTCGCTGACGAGCGGCGTCGCGTCCAGGAACGCCACGGACCACGGGGCCTCGAGCCCGGTCGCGACCACGGCCTCGGGTTCGCCGGGCGCCTCGGCGGAGCCGGTCTCCGTGGCCGGCGCGGGGGACGTCTGCGCCGCCGGGGAGGACGACGCCGGGGCCGTGCCTTCGGGGGCGGGCGCTCCCGTGCACGCCGCGAGGAGCAGGACGACGGCGGCGCCGGCCACCGCGCGGCGGATGCGTTTCATGGTTCCTCCTCGGGCGGATCGCGGGACAGCGGGCCTGAACCGGGTTCCCCTGCTTCAGCCTAGGGATGCAGAGGCCGCTTGGGGAGGGCCTCCCGGTACCACTGTGGACGGGCAGGCCCTGTGGAGGGCGGATCCGGCCGCGCCGCCGGCTTGCCCCCCGGGTGCCGGAACCGGGAACGATGGGGTGCGACGAAGGGACGGTCGTGGCATCTCGGAAGAAACGCCCTCACAAGGGACACCTGCGGCTCGTTGGCGGGCGGCCCCCTGGCGGGACGGCCATCGGAGCCGCCCGCATCGAGGCGCTCCTGCCGGACTACGTGACATGGGTCCTCAAGCAGGGCGGGACGCGGGAGGCGGCCGTGGCGGCCTGGCACCTCGTCGCCGACGTGGCGCGGATGCACGCGGACGCGGCGCCCTTCCAGGCGCCCGACGAGCTCGATCCCGGACTCGTCCGGCAGATCCTGCTGGCCGGGGAGGACCCCGACCTCGTCGACGACATGGCAACCTCACTCGACGCCTACCTGCACTTCTTCGACGAGACCGGGCGCTGGACCCGTGGCCGAGACACCTGGGAGGCCTTCCACGACCTCGTCACGCCGGATGACGACGAGATCGACGTTCCGGAGCTGACGGCGGAGGAGGCCCTGTCCGCATGGAAGGACGTGCCGCTGATCGGCTCCCTCCTCGGGCTCCTGCGGTGGATCGGCCCCGCACGGGACGTGACCCAGTCCGGGCTGCTGCGGCTCAAGGACATCGAACCGGCGGCCGCGGCCGCGGGGCTCTTCGTCCGGGGCGTCCGCAACGCGAAGCGGCCGTTCCCCGACGCCCCCGGCGAGTCGATCAGCGGCACGGCGGAGGAGCCGCTCATCGTTCCGACGATGGCCGATTCCGGCCGATTCCTCCGCTACGGGAGCGCGCTTGAGATCGCGGAGCTCATCGAGATCGGTTCCACGCGCGTGTGGCCGACGCCGCGCGCCGAGGCCCTGCTCGCGGGCCACGCCGCCCTGGACGAGGAGGCGGACGTGTATCTGGGGTTGGCCTCGGCGTACCTCGCCAGCACGGCGTCGGCGGTGTCGCCCGGTTCCGCGGCGCCGGACGCCATGATGCTCGCCTTCTTCCACGGTGCGGCGCTCGGAGACCTTCCGGTCGGCGTGCTGGACGGACCACTGGACGAGTTCACCGAGACGAACGTGGTGGCCGCCCTGGCGCTCGAACGGCGCCGGCCGTTCCTCCTCGACATGCTGCAGGACGGGCTCCTGGTGCGCTCGGGCGGTGTCCTGGTGCTCCCACCGGTCGCCCGGGAAGCGGTCGTCGCCGTCGAGTGGGGCCTGGAGCAGATCGAGGCGCAGCTCGAGGCGGGCCGGGACCCGTTCGAGGGCTGACGCGCCGGGGATCAGCGGCCGATGCGCAGGCGGATCGCGACGACGTCGTCCAGCTGGACGCCCTCGGCCCGCCGGACGGCGTCCTTGAGTGGCACGAGGTAGCCGCCGTCCTTGGGGAACAGGGAGGTCGTGAAGGGAGTGGATCCGAGCGTCCCGCTCACGGGGATCACGCCCCAGCCGTAGCTGACCACGGGCGCGAGCTCCCGGATCAGCGCCGCCTCGGCGTCCGGCACGCGGACATAGTGGAACGGCGCGGGGCCGCGCCAGTAGAAGACCTCGCCGACGACCTCGACCCCGGGCCGACCATCCCGTTCTGCGTCCACTGCCGCTCCCTGCCTCCTCCGCCGACCGGCCCCGCGGCGACCACCCGGCCCCCGCGTCGCCGTCGGACCCTGGCCTGCCGTCGCCCGAGACCGCGGTCCGCACCGGTTCAGTGTGCCACGCGCCCGGCTTCCGGCGCACCGCCGCGTACCAACGGGTAGCATTCCGTGATGGACGAGCGGAAGGAGACGCCGTGGCCCCGCGACACCGCCCGGAAGGGACACGGCCCGAGCCGCTCCGCCGCGCTCCTGGACCTGGACCTCTTCCGCGCCAACGCCGCGGCGATGGCCGCCCGCGCCGCCGGAACGCCGATCCGCGTCGCGAGCAAGTCCCTGCGCGTCCGCCGTGCGCTCGACGAGGCGCTCGCCCATCCCGGCTACCGTGGCGTGCTCGCGTTCACGCTGCCGGAGGCGCTGTGGCTCGCCGGGCACGGGGCCGACGACGTCGTCGTCGCCTATCCGTCCACGGACCGCGCGGCCCTCGCCGCGCTCCTGCGCGGGGAAGCGCACCGGCACGTCACGCTCATGGTGGACTCCCCGGAGCACCTCGGGCTCCTGGCCGCCGCGGCCCGCGACGCCGGTTCCCCGTCCGGCCGCCGCTTCCGGGTGTGCCTGGACCTCGACGCCTCCTACGCCCCCGTCCGCACCTGGCCGCGCGGCCCCCGGATCGGCCCCCTGCGCTCCCCCGTGCGCACCGCGGAGCAGGCCGTCCGGCTCGCGCGCGCGGCCGCGGACGCCGGCGTCGACGTCGTCGGGCTCATGGCCTACGAGGGCCAGGTCGCGGGCGTGGCGGACGCCGCCCGCACCCCGCGGGGTGCCGCGGTCCGCGCCCTGCGCACGCTGTCGATCCGCGACCTGGCGACGTGGCGCGCCGAGGTCGTCGCAGCGGTCCGGGCCGCCCTCGGGCAGGGATCCGGCCCGGCCACCGGGCAGGGCGCCGGCCTCGAATTCGTCAACGGCGGCGGCACGGGCTCCCTCGAGTCCACGGCCGCGGAGGACGCCGTCACGGAGCTCGCCGCCGGCTCCGGCTTCTACGGGCCCGAGCTGTTCCAGCACTACCGCGGATTCCGCCCGGCCCCGGCGCTGCACGTGCTCTTCGGCGTCGTCCGCCGCCCCGGCCCGCGCACCGTGACCGTGCTGGGCGGCGGCTGGACGGCCTCGGGCCCCGCGGGTCCGGACCGGCTCCCCGTCCCCGTCTGGCCGCCGGGGCTGCGCTACTCCGCCACGGAGGGTGCCGGCGAGGTGCAGACCCCGCTCACGGGCGCCGCCGCGGCCGGAATCCGGCTCGGCGACCCCGTCTACTTCCGCCACGCCAAGGCGGGCGAACCGTGCGAGCGGCTCGGCGAGGTGCACGTGTTCTCAGGCGGGCGGATCACGGACACGTGGCCCACCTACCGCGGCGAGGGAAGGGCCTTCCTCTGATGTCCACCGAGCACGACGCCGGATCCCCCGCCCCCGTGCCCCGGACCACCGGGGCGCCGGGCTGCTCCGTACCGGACGCCGCCACGAGCGGCTTCCCCGCGCGCGGTCCCGGGGCACGCGGCCCCGGGACGTGGGGTCCCAAGGCGTGGGGCCCTGCCGCGCGGGGCGGGCCGCTGCCCGCCGGCGCCCGCCCCGCACCCGGCCGCCTGGGCCGCGCCGACACCGGTGGCGGCGTCTGGGCCTGGAGCAACTGGTCGGGCAGCGAGCGGTCCCGGCCGTCCGGCGTCGTCGTGCCCTCCACGGACGCCGAGGTGGCCGCCCTGCTGCGGCGCGCCTCCGAGGACGGCACGCGGGTCAAGGCCGTCGGCGGGGCGCACTCCTTTTCCCCGATCGCCGCGACCGACGGGCTCCTGCTGGGGCTCGACGCGCTGCAGGGCCTCGTGGCCGTCGACGCGGGGCGCGGCGAGGCGGTGTTCCGGGCGGGAACGCGCCTGCACCGGGTCGCCGGGCTGCTCGCGCCGCACGGTCTCGCCCTGCCCACCATGGGCGACATCGACCGGCAGTCGATCGCCGGGGCGCTCGCGACAGGGACGCACGGGACCGGACTCGGCTTCACCGGGTACTCCGGGATCGTGGCGGCGCTGCGGATCGCGCTGCCCGACGGGCGGATCGTGGACTGCTCGGAGCGGACCGAGCCGGAGCTGTTCCAGGCGGCGCGCGTGGGGCTCGGCGCCGTGGGCGTGGTGCTCGAGGCGACCCTGCGCTGCGTGCCCGCCTTCCGGCTCGCCGCCGTCGAGGCGCCCGAGCCGCTCGCGCAGATGGAGGAATCGTTTCTCGAGCGCTCGCGGACCACGGACCACCTCGAGTTCTACTGGTTCCCGCAGTCCCGCACGGTCCTGTCCAAGGCCAACACCCGGTTGCCGGGCGACGCGCCGTTGCGGCCCGTGGGAAGGATCCGCGGATTCGTCGACGACGAGCTGCTCGGCAACGCGGCGCTCGGACTGATGTGCGGGTTGGGGCGGGCCGTGCCGTCGCTCGTCGGTCCGCTGAACCGCCTCGCGACCCGGGCCGCGGCGGAACGCGGCTACGTCGACGCGTCCCACCGCGTCTTCGTCTCCCCGCGACGTGTGCGCTTCCGCGAGATGGAGTACGCGCTGCCGCTCGAGGCGTTCGGCGAGGCGTTCGCGGAGCTGCGCCGGGCCGTGGAGGGCTACCGCGAGCCGATCAGCTTCCCCGTGGAGGTGCGGACCGCGGCGGCCGACGACACGTGGCTCGGCACGGCGTCCGGGCGGGAGTCGGTCTACTTCGCCGTGCACCGCTACGCTCGCGAGCCGCACGCGGAGTTCCTCGAGCACGTCGAGCAGGTCTTCACCGCGCACGGCGGGAGGCCGCACTGGGGCAAGATCCACACCCGGGACGCCGGCTACCTGCGGGGGCTCTACCCGCGCTTCGACGACTTCACACGGGTGCGGGACGCCGTGGACCCGGCCGGGACGCTCCTGAACCCGTACCTTGAGCGGGTCCTCGGAATCCGCGCCCCCTGACCCCGGGCGGTCCGGGTCTGGCATGCTGGGGCCATGACCGAACCCTCCCGACGGAGCCCGCGCTACGTCTTCGCGGTGATCGCGGCCGTCGTCGTCGTCTTCCTCGTCTCGCGCGACCTGAGCGTCGGTTCCGGCCTGTCCCCGTGGACCTGGGCGGTGATCGGCGTCGTCGTGCTGACCCAGTTCGCGCTGCTCGTCCCGCGTCGGCGGGACCGCGGCTAGGCCGGGGCCCCGGACCCCGCGGTCAATCCCGGTGCCCAGCCGAGCGCCGGGGCGACCTCCTGCGCCGCGACCGTGAGGATCCGGCGGACGACGTCGGACGGATGGTCGAACGGCAGCGCGATCACGAGCTCGTCGGCGGCCCGCAGCCCGACGTCCCCGGCGAGGGCCTCCGCGATCCGCTCCCCCGTCCCCGAGGCCACGCGGCCGAACTGGAACGGCAGATCCGGATTCCCGCCCTGCCGCGCGGCATCCCGGTCGAGCAGCCACTGGACCTCCGCCTGCTCAGCGGCGTTCGCGTACGGGACGATCTGCCGGCTGACCGAGGCGTGGGACGCCCAACCGGCCACCCGGGCGTGCTCGGCGCGGTAGGCCTCGATGCTCGCGAGCTGAGCCTCCTCGAAGGAGAGCCCCGTCGCCTCGGTGTTCAGGGTCGACAGCTGCAGCCCGAGGCCCTGCCGCCCGGTCCGGCGCGCGCTGGCGAGCGAGCCGGCGCCGTAGGCGATGCGCCGCCGCAGCCCGGGGCTGACGGGCTGGACGGGCAGTTCCGTGCCGGCCTCCGCGAACGGGACCTTCTCGTCGGCGACCGCGAGCGTGCGCCCCTCGACGGCGGCGATGAAGCGCTCGACCCGTGCGTCGACGGCCTCGCGCAGCCCGCCCTCGATCGGGGCGTAGGCCTGCGAGAACGTGCCCTCGTTGTCGGAGTATCCGGAGCTCAGGCCGAGCTCGAGCCGGCCGCCCGTGAGCAGGTCCAGCGTCGCGGCCTCCTCGGCCAGCCGGACCGGGTCCTCGAAGCGGATCGGCGTCACCGACGTCCCGAGGCGGAGCCGCCGCGTACGCTGGCCCGCGGCCGCCAGGAAGGGAACGGGAGCGGAGAGGTAGTGCTCCAAGTGGCGGTGGCGGACGTAGCCGACGTCGTAGCCCAGCTCCTCGGCGAGCTCGAACAGCTCGAGCCCCTCCTCGAGCCCGCGCGAGCGTCCTCCCTCGATCCCCGAGTGCTCGACGAACGCCAGGAAGCCCAGGCGGAACGGAGGTCGTGCGGTCTCGGTCATGGCGGGGTCCTCCGGGGCTCGTGGCGCGGTCCCTCCCAGTCAAGCACCGGGACCCCGGGGCGGGGCGCCGCAGTCGTCCCCTCACGTCACGCGGCGCCACGCGGGGTCACGGAACGTCGTGCGGGGTCGGAACCGGCACGACGCCGGGGCCGTCACCGGGCGGGAACCACCGGGCGCCGCAGCTTGGCGTGCGCGATCGCGGCCGCGCCGAGACCGCCGGCCACGAGGACCAGGAACGCGGTGCGCAGGCTCGTGGCGTCGGAGATCAGCCCGATCGCGGGCGAGGTCACGAGGAAGCCCAGGCGCATGAGCCAGCCCAGCATCGCGATCCCCGTTCCGGCGGGCAGCCCCGGCACGGCGTCCGCGGCGGCGAACGCGGCCGGGACCAGGGTGGCGCAGCCGAATCCGGCGAGCGCGAAGCCCGCCATCGCCCCCAGCGGCCCCGGGCCGAACACCACGACGAGACCGCCCGCGGCGATCAGCAGGCCGCCGAACCGGGCCACGTTCCCGCGCCCCCAGCGGTCCGTCATCGGGTCGCCGAGGATCCGGCCGACGAACTGCGCGGAGATCAGCACGGTGAGCCCCAGGCCGGCGAGCGCGGGCGCGGCGGTGGTCTCCGTGTGCAGGAACAGCACGGCCCAGTTGTTGCCGACGTCCTCGACGAGGATCCCGCAGATCGCCAGCACGACGAGCGGGGCCAGCAGCCGGGCGGCGGCATAGCGTCCGGTCCCCGCCCGCGCGGCGCCGGGCCCCGGAGGGGGTACGACGCCGGAGCCCTCCTTCGCCGCTCCGCCCGCCGCTCCCGCGGCTGCTGCGTCGGGGGTCCGGCCGGGCACGGAGGCGGGGATCCGCGAGAGCACGCCGCTGTAGACGGCGGCGAGGGCCCAGACGGCCCCGTTGACGATCATCTGCGTGCCGATCGGGACCCCCTGCGCGGCGCAGACCGCGCCGATGAGGCCGCCCGTGGCGGCGCCGATGCTCCAGGCGGCGTGCAGGGAGTTCAGGATGGAGCGGCCGTGCCACCGTTCCACGGCGACCCCGTGGACGTTCTGGGCCGCGTCGACGATCGCGTCGATCGTCCCGCCGAGCACGAGCGCGGCGACGAAGACCCAGACCGTCGGCCCCGCTCCGGCGCAGGCCACGGCGGCGGCCAGGAGCACGGAGCCGGCCTGGACCACGAGCGGGGCCCCGAATCGCCGGATCAGCGGGGCCGCCCACGCGGCGGCGAGGATCGCGCCGACCGGGAAGGCGATCACGGACAACCCGAACTGCGCGTTGCTGAGCCCGAACGCGTCCTTGATCTCCGGCAGCCGCGGCAGCAGCGCGCTGAACAGCACGCCGTTGGTGAAGAACATGAGCGAGACCCCGAGGCGGGCGCGGGTCGACGGCGGGACGGAGCGTGGCATGCCGATCACCGTATGGGGTTGAATGATCACGTGCAACGATCACTTCGGCACCAAACGATCATCCGCTCCGTCTCCGGCCAGGCGGCGGCCGTCGCCGTGGACGACCTGGCCCGCCTGACGGGAGCCTCGGCCGTCACCATCCGGCGCGACCTCGCCGAGCTCGAGGCACGCGGCCTGCTCCTGCGCACGCGCGGCGGCGCCGCCCGCGCCCGCAAGCGCGGGGCCCCCATGCCGTTCTCCGTCCGCTTCGAGGCGGACCAGGAGCGCAAGGCGCTCATCGCCGCGGCCGCGGCCGGCCTCATCGAGGACGACGACTCGGTGATCATCGACAACGGGACCACGTGCTTCGCGGTGGCGCAGGCCCTCGCCGGCCGACGGCTCACGGCGCTCGCCCTGTCCCTGCACGCCGCCGGCGCGCTCGCGGCGCGGCCCGGGCCGTCCGTCGTCGTCCCCGGCGGCCCCGTCGCGACCGACAGCCTGGCGTTCGTGGGCGATGCGGCCCTGCAGGCGGTCCGCGAGATGCGGGTCGACGCCGTGGTCCTCGGCGCGTGCTCCGCCTCCCCCGAGCACGGCCTGACGTCCACGACGTTCGACGACGCCTCCCTCAAGCGCGCGTGCCTCGCCTCCGCGAACCGGCGGATCCTGGTGACGACGCCGGACAAGCTCGCCCGGACCTCCACGTTCCGCTTCGGCTCGCTCGAGGACCTGACCCACCTCGTCACCACGGCCGACGCGCCCGCCGAGGTCCTCGAGGCCTTCCGGGAACACGCCGTCGAGGTCGTGGCCGTGGGTGGCGACTGATCGACAGTGTGCGTGGATAGGATCGGCGCAGGCCGCACGCACGGCCCCACCATCTGCAGGAAGGACCGGCCCATGGTCGCCCACACACGCGAGATCGACGGCGTTCCCGTTCATTGGACCGAGCAGCCCGGGCGGCTCTCCGCCTCGCTCGTCTTCCGGATCGGCGTGCGCGACGAGGACTTCGCCACTTCCGGGCTGACCCACCTCGTGGAGCACCTGGCGTTCTCCGCCATCCCGGTCCCGGACCACGAGACCAACGGCTCGGTCTCGCTGAACTTCACCGAGTTCACGGTCGACGGTCGGCCCGACGAGGTCGTGGAATCCCTCGAGGCCGTCTGCCGCTCGCTGTCGGCGCTCGCCGAAGGCCGCGTGGACGCGGAGATGCTCGCGCGGGAGCGCGCGGTCCTCGAGGCCGAGGGGGCCGTCGGCGCGGTGCCCTTCGAGGTCGGGGTCGCGCTTTCCCATCGCTTCGGCCTGAAGGGGCTCGGCTTGGCCCCTGTCCAAGCAAAGTACCTGGATCGGATCGGTCCAGAGGACGTGGCGCGGCACGCCGCCGAGTACTTCACACGCGGAAACGCGGTCCTGGTCCTGTCCGGCGAACCACCCGCGGGGCTGCGTCTGCCGCTGCCCGACGGCCCGCGCCGGCGCCCCGCCGACGTCCCCGCCCTCCCGCAGGCGGGGCCACACGAGTACGGCGACGAGGGCGAGGGCGTGACGCTCTCCTTCCCGACCCCCGGCCCGGCCGACGACGCCTCGCTCCTGCTGCCGCTCGTCTTCCAGGTCCTGCAACGCCGCGTCCGCGAGGGGCTGCGGCGCCAGGAAGGGCTGGTCTACGACGTCGATGCCGGCACCGTCTTGGTCGACGATCGGCGGGGCATCGCCGTCGTCCGGGTCAACGTCGCGCCCCGCAACGCGGCCGGCTCGGCCCGGCGGATCATCGACGAGCTCCGTTCGCTGCGCGACCACGGGGCGACGCAGGATGAGGTGCGCCGCGTGATCGCGGCCCTTGAATCCGACGGCGCCGAGCCCGGCGCCGACCAGGCCGAGGTCTACGAGACGGCTCTCGACGAGCTCGTCGGGATCCGCCACCAGTCGATGGCCGAGCACCTCGCCGCATTCCAGGCCTACGTCCCGGGGTCCGGGATCGGGGCCCTGGCCGATCTGGAAGGGCAGTTGCTGGTGGGCTTCACCGCGGAGGCCTCTCCGGAAACCGATTCCCCCGTGTCCGCGGAACTGCTCTACCCTCCGCGCGACCGCGTCGACCCACCGGCCATCGAGGGCGCCGTCTACAAGCGCGGCCTGATCGCCCGGTTCGCGGGGGCTCCGGCCGACCTGAAACTGGTGATCGGCACGGACGGGCTGCAGATGACGATGTTCGGGCAGACGATCTCCGCGCTGTACTCCGAGGTCGTCGGGCTGGAGCACGAGCGCGTCGACGAGGGGGTCGACGGCGTCACCTTGTTCCTGGCGGACGGCTTTCAGATCGCCGTGCTGTCCGCGTGGTTCCGGAAGGGCTCCGAAGTCGTCGAGCGGCTCCGCTCGGCCGTTCCGGAGCGCCTGCACTACGCGGCGGAATCCAGGCCGGAAGCGGCCTGAACGCCCCGAGCATCACATCGCCTTCCACTCCTCGGTCCTTTCGACCCAGTCTGAACGACCGAGGAGTGGATCACGCTGCGGGTTGGCGGATGCGGCGGGTGGCGCCGCTGGATCAGCCGCCCCGGATGACCCCCTTCTCCGCGGCCTTGGCGACGGCGTCGGCCTCCGCCTGGGTGAGCGTTCCGTCCTCGACGGCCGCGTCGAGCCGCGACTGGAAGCGCTCGGCCCGCTCGGCCTTCGCCTCGCTGCGGACCTCCTCGATCGCCGCCTGGACCGTGGACTCGTCCAGGTCCAGCGCCTCGGCGAGGGCCGCGGCAAGGGCCGTGTCCCGCCCGCTCCGGTCCGCCCCTTCACCTGCGCTCTCGCCGCGCTGGGCCTCGCGGTAGGCGTCCACGGCCTCCTGGACCGCGGATTCCTCGACCCCGAGCTTCTGGGCGAGCTGCGCCGCGACGTCCCCCAGGCCACCGTGCCCGCCCCGGCCCTTGCCGCCCCGCTCCGCGCCCTCCGGCGCGGTGCCCCGGGAGCCGGCGTCCGGCGTCGTACCCGTTGCGCCCGACGGTGCCGCGCTCGAGCTGGCGCCCGTGCCGGCGTCCGCCGCATCGGTGGCCGCCGTGGCCATGCCGGCCACGCCGAGCCCGGCCCCGAGGGTCAGTGCCACGGCCGAGGCCCCGAGCACCATGTTCTTCTTTCGCGTCCCTGCCATGAGGATCGTCCTCCATTCGCCGCGTCGCGGCTTCGCTGGTGATGCCGGCGCGTGCCGCCGGCCCGCTTCCAGCCTGCGGGCGCAGTTCAGGGAGGGGCTGTCGAGGGGCTGTCCGGGCGCTGTGAACCCGGCTCCGTTGCTGTGGACGTGCGCCTCAGCGCCGCCTGCGGGCGCGTTCGACGGCGTCCGGCTGAGCGCCCGCGCGCTGGAGCGCCAGGGGTTCTAGCCGACGGCCTTCTTCACGAGGGCGGCGAGCGCCTTCTCCCCGTCGGCGTCCAGCCCGGCCACGGCGAACGACGTCGGCCAGAAGCCCGCGGCCTCGTCGAGCTCCGCCTCCGGGGAGAATCCGAACGTGGAGTAGCGTTCCTTGTCCCCGATCCCGCTGCGGAAGAAGCAGAGGACCTTTCCGTCGCGCGCGTAGGCGGGCTGCCCGTACCAGACCTTGGGCGCCAGCTCCGGCGCGGCCTCCAGGACCACGGAGTGGATCCGCTCGGCCAACTCGCGGTCCGGCGAGTCCATCTTGGCGATCTTCTCGAGGCACGCCTTCTCGTCCGCGGCGGCCTTCTTCGCCGTCCGCCCGCCGCCCTTGGCCTCCGCCTTCAGCTCGGCGGCGCGCTCCTTCATCGCCGCGCGTTCCTCGGCGGAGAACCCGCCCTCCTGCTCCGTCGCTGCGCCCATGGTCGTTGCGCCTTCTCGTTCCGGCGGCATGTTGTCTCGCCCCACGCTAGCGGCCGCGGAGGGGCGGCCGCTTCTCGATTCCTGACGGACCGGAGGCCTAGAGGCGCGTCCGGCCGTCCGGGGCGTCGCGCAGCAGTTCGACGTCGGCCGGGGCCGGCCACGCGTCGATCAGCTCGTCGATCGGGAGCTCCGACTCCCCGACGAGGTCCACGGCGACGTACGCCAGCCGCCCGTCCTCGATCCGCAGGACGAGCTCGAGCTCCTCGCCGCCCGGGGCGAACCAGCGCCCGCGC
This sequence comes from Zafaria sp. Z1313, assembly GCF_050563205.1. Classification (NCBI taxonomy): domain Bacteria; kingdom Bacillati; phylum Actinomycetota; class Actinomycetes; order Micrococcales; family Micrococcaceae; genus Zafaria; species Zafaria sp. Z1313. The sequence continues at coordinate 45,767 of NZ_JBNWUK010000007.1, read as the reverse complement.
ACCGGAAACTCCTGCGAGTGCGGCACCACGCGCACCTCGTCCTGGGGCACCTCGAACTCGGCCACGGTCGAGAACGCCCCGCCGTCCCACACGAGCTCCCGCGCCCGGCCCAGCTGGTCCAGCAGCAGCTCCGCGTCCTCGCCGCCGCCGGCCCGCAGCAGGGCCTCGACCAGCGAGCTCAGCGCGGGGTCGACATCGCGTTCGAGGGGAGCCCCGGCGTCGTCCTCCTCCTCGTGGCCCGCGGAGGAATCCAAGGCCCGGTCGCCGAGGTAGGACACGACCATGAGGGCGGCGGCCCCGGCCGCCATCCAGCGGCGCGGGTGCCTGACGCCGCGGGAGGACAGCGCCCCGCTGAGCCGGCGGTCCCAGTCCTCGGAGGCGTCGGCCAGGGCGTAGACGGCCCCGGCGGCGGCGACCCCGGCGAACGCACGGGCGGGGACCAGCGCGGTCCCATCGCGGTCGATGGTGGCGGCCACGGCGAAGCCGCCGAGCGCGGCGGACGCGGCCCGGTACCAATGGCGGCCGGACCGGGAGAGCCGGGCGGGGTCCACGAGCGAGAGCGCGCCGACCGCCGCGGCGGACACCGCTCCGAACGCGGGCGACAGCGGATCCGAGAGGGATCCGAGCCGCTCGGCGAGCGCGCGGGCCCGCTCGCCGAGCGTCCCGAGGCGGTCCTGCAGGGGCGGCGTGCTGCTGTATCTCGTCGGTGTCATGGCTCTCCTTCTCGCTGTGGCGGTGGTCAGTAGACGCGCTCGGCGGCGAACTGCAGCGGCGGCAGCTCGGCGCGGCGGCGGACGAGGTCGCGCGCGTGCTCGTCGAGGCGGCGGTCCTCGTCGCTGGCCGGCTCCAGTTGGCGCACGGGCGAGGCGTGCCCGTCGGCGTCGCGCGTCACGAACACCGTCATGCAGCGGGTCGTCGGCCGCCACGAGCCGCCGCGCGGGTCCTTGGCGCGGACGTGGACCACGATGTGCATCGAGTGCGGGCCCGTGTGGATCATGCGGGCCTCGGCCTCCACCACGTCGCCGATGTGCACGGGGTTCAGGAAGTGGATGCCGCCCGTGTAGACGGCGACGGCGTCCGCGCCGCACCAGCCCATCGCGCACGCCCTCGCGACCTCGTCGATCCAGCGCATCACGATCCCGCCGTGCGCGTTCCCGCCCCAGTTCACGTCCGTGGGGGCGGCGAGGAAGCGGAAGCGCTCGCGCGGGGTCGTCCCGGCGTCCGTGTACTCCTGCGCGGCCATGGCGTCGCGGATCTGCGCGCGGGCCGCGACGCGGGCGGAGGCGCCGCGGGCCAGGTGCGCCGCCTCGTCGTCGGACGGGGCCCAGGCGGGCACGGGCTTCGGCTTGCGCTCGGCGTCCATCGCCACGAACACCAGGATGCAGTCCATGGCCGGCCGGAAGACGCGCTCGCGGACGTCGGCGGCGTCGACGGTGACGACGACCTGCATCGAGGAGCGGCCCGTGTCCACGATCCTGGCGTCGACCTCGATCAGGTCGCCGTTGCGGATGGGCCGGGTGAAGTGCACGTTGCCCACGTACGCGGTGACGCAGTAGCCGCCGGAGTAGCCGACGGCGCACGCGTAGCCCGCCTTGTCGATCCACTCGAGGACGCGGCCGGCCTGCACCGTGTCCCCGTCCTCGGAGACGTCGGTGGGAGACGCCAGGAACCTGAGCGTGACGCGGTCTTCCATGGGCTCATCGTACGCGGGCGCGCTCCGCGTCATCCTTCTTTACATCCGGGTCGAGGCCGTCCGGGCGGGACCTACGCTGGGTACATGCCGGATGCCTACGTCCTCCCGACGCTCGCGGCGCTTCTCGCCGCCGCGACGCTGCTCGGCGTGCTGTGGAGGGCGGGACAGGGGCGCACCGTCGCCGCGGCCGGGACCGAACGGCTCGAGGTCCCGGGGCTCGCGCCGGGCGGGCACTGCCACCAGTAGGGACACCGTGGCGGCGATGACGACGGCGGAGCCGGGCCCGCGCGTCCGGCCCGCCCGGGGCGGGCCCCCGCATGTGGTTCGGGGCCGCCCGGAGGGCGCCGCGGGTTCGGCGGGCGCCCGCTGGGCGGCCTGCGCCGCCGCCGTCCTCGCCGTCGCGGCCGCCGCCTTCCACCTGCGGGCCGCGTTCACGCACGGGCACGGGGTGGTGTTCGCCGCGGCCCTCACGGCCATGGCCCTGGCCTGCGTGGGCTGCGCGGTCCTGGAATGGCTGCGGCCTTCCTGCCGCACCGGGCGCCTGCTGATGTCCATGGCGCTCGGCATGGCGCTGGCACACGCCGCGCTGGCCCTGGGCGTTCCGGGCCTCGGCGGCTCCCACGCGGTACACGGCGGCGGGGCCGGCGGCGGGGCCGTAGCGGACGCCTCGGCACCGGGGGCGGACATGCTCGGCCTCGCCGGGCTCGAGCTGGCGCTGGCCTGGACGGCGGCCTGGTCCCTCCGCTCGGCGCGCCGCCCGGCCGCCGCTCCCTGAGCCCGCGGCGCCCGTTCCCCCGCGGTCGTCCAGACCGCGTCAGAACGGCGGGAAGCGGGAGGAGCACGCGGGCCGGGGCGGAGCGCCTACCGCAGGGGCCGCAGGAACTCCCTGATGTCCCGCACCAGGATCCCGGGCTCCTCGAGGGCGGCGAAGTGGCCGCCCCGGTCCTCGACGTCGGTCCAGCGCACGATCGTGTTGGACGCCTCCGCGAGGGCCCGGATGCCCACGTCGTGCGCGAACTGGATCGCCGCCGTCGGGACGCCGGAATCGATCTCCGGCTCGCCCCAGGCAGCCTCCTGCGCGTAGCCGACGGCGGCCGCGGAACCGGCGCTCGCGGTGAACCAGTTCAGCGAGGCGTTGGCGAGGAGGAAGTCGATGCCCAGGACCTGGTCCGCCGGCCGGTCCGCGGGGTGCGTCCAGGCCTGGAACTTGTCCAGGTCCAGGCGAGCTGGGCGACGGGCGAGTCGGCGAGCATCGACCCGACGAGCGCCGGCCGCGTGGACTGGAGGGAGATGTAGGCGAACTCGCGCTCCATGAACTTGCCGACCCGGCGAATCCTGTCCTGCTCCACCGGGGACATCGCGGCGAGCTCCTCCTCCCCGGCCTCGCTCGCGAACGCCCCGAGCGCGCCGTTGACGTGCACGCCGACGACCCGTTCGGGCGCCAACCGCGCGACCTCGGGGGCCACGCCGGCCCCGATGTCCCCGCCTTGGACGGCGAACCGGGCGTAGCCCAGCCGGCCTATGAGCTCGATCCGGGCCATCCGTGGGTGAGCAGCAGCGGCAGGGCTCCCGGCACGCGCGAGCGGACGTGGATGAAGTGGATCCGCTGCCCGTCGATCTCCGTGGTGAACTGCGGTACGTCCGCCAGTCGGCGCTCGTAGGCGCGCCAGTCGAAGGCCGCCCAGGCGGACACCATCGAGCGCAAGTAGGCGTCCGGGACGCCCGTGCCACACCCGTCGTCCGGAAGCGGGGGCGCAAAGCGCGTGGCGCGCAGGCGCGCGGCGAGGTCGTCGAGCCGATCCTGGGGGATGTCCACCCGGAAGGGTTCGATCGTAGCGGGGGTTCCGTGTGCTGCGTCCTGTTCCATGGCACCATTCTTCCGTTCAATGCGGTCAATAACCGTCCGCATTGGGAAACCTTCCCGGGCGTCCGGTGTCGTCTGGGGCACATATCCCTGTCTGGCCCGATTCACAAGGTGCCCTCAGCAACGGCCCGGAAGCTTGTGGTGAACAGCTTCCCACCGCAAAGGAACCGCCCCGTGAACTCCTGGATCCTCCTCGCCGCGGACCTCGTGGCCATCACCGTGCTCACCTACGTGCTCTACCTGCGCCGCCACCGCCGGCGCGACCTCGCCGTCGCCTACCTCGGCGTCAACGTCGGCGTGCTGGCCGTCGCGCTCGCGCTGACGGGCTCGTCGGCCTCCCTCGGCCTGGGCCTGGGCCTCTTCGGCGTCCTGTCGATCATCCGGCTCCGCTCCACGGAGCTGGCGCAGCACGAGGTCGCCTACTACTTCGCGGCGCTCGCCCTGGGCCTGATCGGCGGGATCGGGGTCACGCCGGAGTGGCTCGGCCTGGCGCTCATGGCGCTCATCGTCGGCGCGATGTTCATCGGCGACCACCCGCGGGCGTTCACCCGCTACCGGCACCAGTCGGTGGTCCTGGACCGCGCCATCGGCGACGAGCAGGAGCTCCGCGAGGCCCTGGGGTACCTGCTTGGCGGCCGCATCCACAGCGCCACGGTGCAGCAGCTGGACCTCGTCAACGACAAGACCCTCGTCGAGGTCCGCTTCGAGGCCCCTCGCGCCTCCTCCCGCCCTCCGCTTCCCGTCGCGCCGATCCCGGGGACGACGCCGGAGCCCTCCTCCGACGCGACCCCCGCCCGGGGCGCGCGGCCCGGGGAGCCCGCGTCCGGCGTCGTCCTCCCGTCCGGGGAGGAGGCCACCCCGGCTTCCGACGGGTCCCCGGTGCCTGCGGCGTCCGGCAGGAGCGCCCGGTGAACCCGCGCGAGCCGAGGTCGCTGACCCACCGCGGTTCGGTGCTGGAGCCGATCGGCCTCGAGGAGCTCAACGAGGCCGCCGCGCTGCAGACGCGCATCGACCGCAAGTACGTCGTGGACGCGGGGCTCGCCAACGCCCTCTTCGCGGGCCTGCCGCGGGACACGCGGGTGCTCGAGATCGGCGGGCTGCGCCGCTTCCGCTACGACTCCGTGTACTTCGACACCCCGGAGCTCACCGCGTACCGGCTGGCCGCGGCGGGCCGCAGGCGGCGCTTCAAGATCCGCACGCGCACCTATCTGGACACGGGCACCGCGTTCCTGGAGGTCAAGACGGAGGGGGCGCGGGCCGCGACCGTGAAGGAACGGATCCCCCACGCGCCGGCCGACCGCTCCCGGCTCACCCCCGAGGGCGCGGCCTACGTCGCCGAGACCCTGGCCGCGGCCCTCGGACCCGGATCCGCGCCGGACACCGCCCTGCTGCGGCCCGTCGTCGAGACCGCGTATTCGCGCACCACGCTGTACCTGCCGGGCTCCGGAGCCCGGGCCACGATCGACGAGGACGCCACGTGGCGGCTGCCCGGCGGCCCGGCCTGGACGCTCGACGGGCGCGTGATCGTGGAGACGAAGTCCGGCTCCCGGCCCGGGGAACTGGACCGGATGCTCTGGCGCCACGGCGTCCGGCCCGCGAAGATCTCCAAGTTCGCGACCGGCTTGGCCGCGCTCGATCCGCGGTTGCCGAGCAACAAGTGGACCCGGACCCTGCGCCGCGGTCTGCCGCTGCGCGCCGGCGAGACGCCCCCGCTGCTGCGGGCGACGTCGTAGCCCCGCCGCCTGCCGGGGCCCGCGTACCGCCGCCGAGCTGCGTCGCGCCCCCGACCCGCACCACCTGCCCTGCCCCGCCCTCCGGCGCGGGACACCCCCTGCCACCCCACGTCCGGCCGATTCCGGCCACCCGAAATCCCCCAGGAGAGACCCATGAAACGCACGATCCAGCGCACAACCCTCGCCGCCACCGCCGCCACGCTCGCCGCGGGCCTGGCCCTCACCGGATGCGCGGCCACGGCCGCCACCACCACCGGCACGGACGCCGACGCGGCCTCGGGCACCACGGGCACGGAGACCACGCTCGCCGCGACGAGCGCCGATACCGCCACGTCCATCGACCAGACCCACTTCGACGAGAACGACTTGTCCTGGGACACCGCCGAGGAGGTCGAGGTCGCGCTCGCGGACGGCGCGAGCACGGGCGGGACGGGGGTGGAGGTCGACGGCGACACCGTCACGATCACGGCGGCCGGCACCTACCGCGTCTCGGGCTCGCTCGCCGACGGCCAGCTGCGCGTCGCCGCGCCGGACGACGCCCTGGTCCGCGTCGTGTTCGACGGCGTCTCCCTCGCCTCGTCCACCGGCTCGCCGCTCGTGGTCGAGTCGGCGGACGAGGTGGTGCTGTTCCTCGAGGACGGCAGCAGCAACAGCGTCTCCGACGCAGCGGACTACGCCGACACCTCCGACGACGCCCCGGACGCGGCCGTCTACTCGGCCTCCGATCTGACGATCGCCGGCGGCGGATCGCTCGACGTCGCGGGCAACTTCAACGACGCCGTCAACACCAAGGACGGCCTGGTCCTGGCCGGCGGGACGGTGAACGTGACGGCCGTCGACGACGGGATCCGCGGCAAGGACTACGTCGTGCTGCTCGCCGGCGACTACACGGTCGACGCGGCCGACGACGGCCTCAAGGCGGACAACGAGGAGGACGAGGGCCGCGGCTGGCTCCTAGTCCAGGGTGGAACGCTCACGGTCGCGGCCGGCGACGACGGCGTCAAGGCCTACAACAAGCTCACGGTCTCTGGCGGAACGGTGACGGTCACGGAGTCGGAGGAGGGCCTGGAGGCCGCGCACCTGGAGATCTCGGGCGGCACGGTGGACGTGACGGCGAACGACGACGGGCTCAACGCCGCGGGCGGCACCTCCTCGGAGACGGAGCCGGGCGGGGCGGCCGGAACGCAGCGGGGCGGGCCGGGTTCCGGGACCGCGCCCGAGGGCGCGCCGGGCGCCGCGGAGGCACCCGCGGCCGGCGGCCCGCAGGGCGCCGCGGCGGGCGACTACTCGATCCTGATCAGCGGCGGCTCGGTGGTGATCGACGCCGACGGCGACGGGCTGGACTCCAACGGATCGGCGACCATCACGGGAGGGACGGTCGTGGTCAACGGCCCCGAGGGCAGCGGCAACGGCGCGCTCGACGTCGACGGCGAGTTCCTCGTCGAGGGCGGAACCCTCGTGGCGGCGGGCAGCGCCGGGATGGCGATCGGGCCGTCGGCGTCGTCGAGCCAGTCCGGCATCCAGGCGACGCTCCCCGAGACGGTTCCGGCGGGGACGGTCCTGCAGATCACGGACTCCAACGGCGAGCTGATCGCGACGTTCACCGTCGCCAAGGCGACCGGTTCCCTCGTCTTCTCCTCCGCGGACTTCGTGGACGGCGAGACGTACAGCGTGTACGTGGGCGGGACCGCCACCCAGGACGCGGGGCTCGAGCCCGCGGGGTCCGCGGCGAGCCTGGACGGGGCCGAGGAGGCCGTCAGCGTCGTGGCGGGCGAGTACTCCTCCGGCATGGGCGGCGGGATGCGCGGCGGGCAGCGCCCGTAGCCGCGTCCCGGGCGCGGGGGAGCTGCGACGGGCGCCGCGTCACGGAATCGGAGGTGCGGGGCCGCGGCAGGCACAATGGCGCCATGGCCCTGCACTTCCCCTCCACCGGATTCCACGTCGACGCGTTCCTCTTCGACCTCGACGGGACGCTGATCGACTCGACGGCCGCCACGGAGGCGGCGTGGTCCCGCTGGGGCGAGGAACTGGGGCTGGACGGCTTCGTGTACGAATACCACGGGGTGCCGGCCTACCGGATCGTCGACGAGCACGTCGAACCGGAACGCCGGAGCGAGGCACTGGCCCTCATCGAGCGGCTCGAGTCCCAGGAGACGGACGGAATCGTCTTCAAGGAGGGGGCCGAGGAGCTCCTGGCCGGGCTCCCCGCGGACCGCTGGACCATCGTCACCTCGTGCACGGCCGGGCTCGCCGCGGCGCGGATGGGAGCCGTCGGGCTCGCGGCCCCGGACCACCTCGTGACGGTGGACCAGCTCGCCCACGGAAAGCCGCACCCGGAGGGCTATCTGCTCGGAGCGGAACGGCTCGGCCGGGCGATCGGCAGGTGCCTGGTCTTCGAGGACGCACCGGCGGGCCTGCAGGCCGGGAACGGCGCCGGGGCCCCGACCCTCGCGATCACCGGCACCACCGCTTCGGCGGACCTCTCGGCGGACGCCGTCGTCGCCTCGCTCGCCGATCTCGCGGTGGCCGTGGACTCGGACGGCTCCCTGCGGGTTTCGCTCCGGGACTAGGCTGGGACGGACCGCCCCCCGAGCCGGAAGGGACTCCATGTCCGAGAACGACGTCCGCATCTCCCCCGTCCCCGAGACGCACCGCCCCTACGTCGCCGCGGAGGACCGCTACACGCATTTCGGCTACCGCCGGGTCGGGGACTCCGGCCTGCTGCTGCCGCCGATCAGCCTCGGCCTGTGGTGGAACTTCGGCGACAACCGCCCCTTCGACACCCAGCGCGAGATCCTCCGGCACGCCTTCGACCGCGGCATCACCCACTTCGACCTGGCCAACAACTACGGCCCGCCCTACGGCTCGGCCGAGGAGAACTTCGGGCGCATGATGCGCACCGACTTCAAGCCCTACCGCCACGAGCTCGTCGTCTCCTCCAAGGCCGGATGGGACATGTGGCCGGGACCGTACGGCACCCTGGGATCGCGGAAGTACATTCTGGCCTCGGCCGAGGAGTCGCTGCGGCGCATGAGCCTGGACTACGTGGACATCTTCTACTCGCACCGCCCGGATCCCGACACCCCGATCGAGGAGACCGTCGGCGCCCTGGACACCCTGGTCCGGCAGGGCAAGGCCCTCTACGTCGGCATCTCCTCCTACTCGCCGGAGCGCACCGTGCAGGCCGTGGAGGCGGCACGCGCCCTCGGGACGCCGCTCGTGATCCACCAGCCGTCCTACTCGCTCCTGAACCGCTGGGTCGAGGACGGACTCCTGGAAACGCTGCGGACGCACGGCCTCGGATCGATCGCCTTCACCCCGCTCGCACAGGGCCTGCTGACGGACAAGTACCTGGGCGACGATTCGGCCACCCCGTCCGGCGGGCGCACCTCGCTCGAGGGGCACCTCACCGAGGAGAACCTCGGCAAGGCCCGGGCGCTGGCCCAGGTCGCCGCGTCGCGCGGACAGTCGCTGGCCCAGCTGGCCATCGCGTGGCTGCTGCGCGAGGGCGGCGTGACCTCGGTGCTCCTGGGAGCCTCGTCGACGCGGCAGCTCGACGAGAACCTCGGCGCCCTCGAGAACCGGGAGTTCACGGCCGAGGAGCTGGGGCACATCGACCGGATCTGCCGCGGCGAGGCCGGAATCGACCTCTGGCGGGGCGTCTCGCACAGCTGACCCCAACCCCGCGCACCCCATCCCCCGCAACACGATCCACTCCCGCATCGTGACGCGTGCGTCGTCACGACAATTCCCCGGAGGGTGTTGCGGGAAGGGGCGGGGCTGTGGGGTGGCGGGGCCGGTGTTGTGGGGTGGGGTCAGCCGAGTTCGTCGAGCTGCTCCCAGAAGGCCTCGCGGACGGTCCGACGGACCACCTGGATGTCCGTCTTCCACTCGCCGAGGCGCTGGGCGCAGTCCTTGAGCAGCACGCGGTCGATCTCCGGCGGCAGCAGCGGCCGGTCGGCCTTGAGCTCCACGAGCTCGCTCTGGACGGCATTGGCGTACCAGCTGCGCGCCACCGCCGCCCCGACCTCCCCCGCGGCCTCGAGCAGGGAATGGTCGACGGGATCGGGCTGGCCGGGATGGTGCGTGGGCGGCTGCTGACCCGAGCTGTAGACGATCTGTGGGCCGCCGGAGCGGGCGGCGGCCGGATGACCGCTAGCGGGCGCGCTGGACCCGGGCCTCCGGCCGCGTGTGACGCCGTCGACGCAGAGGGCCAGGTGCTCGGCCACGGAGGCCAGCCCGATCGTCGATTCCTTCTTCCGCAGCCCGATCAGGACCACCTTCACGCCGTGGTTCTGCGCCTCCTCGACGGCCTCCGCGAGGTCGTCGTCGCCCGAGACGAGGTAGACGACGGAGACGGAACCATTGCGCGCGAGCCCGACGAGGTCGAGCGCGAGGCGGAGGTCGACGCCCTTCTGCTCGCCGCTGTAGGAGATCCGCCCCAGGCGGACCTTGACGCCGTCGATCATGCCGATGCGCTTGTGGTGGTCGGTGAAGAGCCCGTCCCGCGAGGCGTCGTACCAGTAGATGCGCAGGTTGTCGAGCCCCGAGTGCTCCTGCGCGCAGGCGGCGATGCCCGCGATGAGCCGCTCGTAGTTGACGCGCGTCGCGGCACGCAGCGACGTCCCCGCGATCTGTTGGCCGCCGATGGCCAGCAGGAACCCGGCGTCGACGAAGATGGCGCTCTGAGTGGTCACACTGTGCATCCTCCGTGGCCTCCGCGCCGGGCGGACAGGCACCCTGTCCGGGGCGGGAGGGCGTCCCGGACGGGGTGTGTCCGAGGGTGGGCCGAGGGAACCCCGCCCTTGACATTGTGAGCGCCGCCACATAGTTCTATATAGGACATCCCACCTCGGATGTCGTGAACCTCCCCCTAAGGTTCACTCCCCTGAAAGGACGCTCACCCTTCATGACCGACACCTTCATCCCCCGATCCGCCGCACCCGCGGCACGGCGCTCCCCCTGGCGCCGCCGCGCCGTCGCGACGCTCAGCACCGCCGCCATCGCCGGACTCATCGTCCCGACGCTGGCCGCGGCCCCCGCCGTCGCCGCGACGACGACCCCCGGCCACGACCCCTACGCGGGGCCGGGAACCTTCTCCGAGCAGAACCTGGCGGCCGACCGCACCTCGGCCAACTTCTTCTACCGGATCCCCGCCCTGACGAGCCTGGGCGACGGCGTCGTCCTGGCCTCATGGGACGGGCGGCCGGGCAGCGCGGCCGATTCCCCCAACCCCAACAGCATCGTGCAGCGCCGCAGCACCGACTACGGCAAGACGTGGGGACCACTCACGATCATCGCGGCGGGCAACCTGGGCACCGACGGCACTGCGAAGTACGGCTACTCGGATCCGAGCTACGTCGTGGACCGCGAGACCGGAATCATCTTCAACTTCTTCGTCTACTCCAAGGACCAGGGCTTCCACAACAGCCAGTTCGGCAACGACGACGCCGACCGCCAGATCATCAGCGCGGCGGTCGTCGAATCCACGGACGGGGGCCTCACGTGGAGCGAGCCCCGGCTCATCACGGACGTCGCGAAGCCCGGCTCCTCCAAGACCCCGAGCCCGGGCGACGTGCGCAGCATGTTCGCGACGTCGGGCGAGGGCATCCAGCTCAAGCACGGCCAGTACGCCGGCCGGCTCATCCAGCAGTACGCCGGCGACGTCCAGCTGGCGAACGGCACCCGCACCTACCAGGCCTACTCCGTCTACTCCGACGACCACGGGGCCACGTGGCACCGCGGCGAGTTCGTCGGCACGGCCATGGACGAGAACAAGGTCGTGGAGCTCTCCGACGGCCGCGTGATGCTCAACTCCCGCGACTCGTCCAACGGCGGCTACCGCAAGGTCGCCATCTCCACGGACGGCGGGCACAGCTACGGGCCCGTGACGCAGGACTTCCAGCTACCGGATCCGACGAACAACGCGCACATCACGCACCTCTACCCCGAGGCCGAAGCCGGCACCCGCGAGGCCGCGATGCTGCTCTACACGGGGGCGAACCGCGCGCCGTCGGCCCGCGAGAACGTCTCGGCCCGCGTCTCGTGCGACGACGGCGCGACCTGGCCGGGCCTGCGCACCATCCGCCACGGCTTCTCGGCCTATTCGAGCACGACGGCCCTCGGCAACGGCGAGTTCGGCACGTTCTACGAGGCGAACTACACGGACAACATGCAGTTCGCCCGCTACGACGAGGCCTGGCTCAACGTCGTCTGCGCACCGCAGCAGGCCGCGGACTTCAGCGCCGACGCCGGCTCCCAGAAGACCGTCCCGGTCACCATCACCAACCAGGAGGAGCAGCCCGTCGGCGGCACGCTGACGATCAACGCCCCGTCCGGGTGGACCGCCGCCACCGTCGACGTCGCCCCGATCGCCCCGGGCGCGTCCGCCGTCGTCGACGTCCCCGTCTCCGTTCCGAACACGGCGAACGGCACCACGCAGCTGCAGACGGTCTTCACGGCCGCCGACGGCCGCGAGGCCCAGTCGCTGCTGCGCGCGAACATCGCCGGACAGGAGGTCGTCGCCATCACGATCGCCGGGAGCCGGACGGACACCGCCCGCGACCTCGCCGCGAACCCCTACCAGGCGGGCCAGCAGGTGCCGTACAACTTCCTCGTGACGCACACGGGGAACGTGCAGCAGTGGGTGGTCCCGACCGAGGGCAACTTCGCACCGTTCGTCGCGACCCCCGTGGGCCAGCCGGCGCCGGCGGGCAACTGCCGCTTCGGCGTCTTCAACGTGGGCGCGTTCTACAACTGCTCGACGCCGCGCCACACGGTCACGGCGGCGGAGCTCGCGGACGGCTTCTTCGTCCCGCAGACCACCTGGACCATCGGCAAGACCGGCGCCCCCAACACCATCCTCGAGACGTATGAGGTCACGGGCGACGAGGTGGACCTGCTGGTCCGCGCGCCGGAGCTCTCCGCGACGGCCTCGGCCGCCGAGCTCGTCGACGCCGATGGCGACGGCTACGCGTCCGCTGGAGACGCGGTCCGTTCGACCGTCACGGTGGAGAACACGGGCAATGTGCGCCTGACGGGCGTGGGCGTCGACGGCACGGAGGTCGCCGACGAGCTCGCCCCGGGTGCCACGGCCGAGTACACTTTCACGCGCGCGCTGACCGCCGGGGACCTCGAGTCGGGTGAGGCACCGGCCGCCGAGCTCGCGGTCGCCGCCGCCAACGGCTCCCTCGAGGCCACGGCGTCGGCTTCGGTGCCGGCCCTCGCCCTCGAGGTGGAACCGGACGACGGCGGGGCCCTGGACCCGGGGACGCCGGACGATTCGGAGGCGAGCGTCCCGGGCAAGGCCGTGCTCTCCCACGACAACGGCTGGGGCACCGGCCTGCTCGACGGCGACTACACCATCACGATGAAGCTCCGGTGGGGCTCCAACGGATCCCTCTTCCGCCTCTACGAGGACGGCGAGCTCATCGCCGTCGAACGCCTCGGCGCCGACACCCCCAACGCCCAGGCCGTCACCACCCGCATCCAGGGCAAGGCCAACGGCACGTACACCTACACCGGAGAACTCGTCAACGCCGCCGGCACCACCCCCACCGGCACCGTCAAGGTCACCGTCAAGGACGCCAACCCGGCCGCACCCGTCCTCTCCCACGACAACTGGGACAACGACGGCGCCTACACCGTCACCGCCAACCTCTGGTGGGGCACCAACGCCACCGCGTACCGGCTCTACGAGAACGGCCAGCTCGTCGACGCCCGCGAACTGACCGCCAACACCCCGGCCGCCCAGCAGGCCGCCACGACCCTCACCGGCCGTGCCAAGGGAAGCTACGACTACGTCGCCGTCTTCTCCAACGCCGCCGGCCAGACCGAATCCAAGAAGATCACGGTCAAGGTCACCAAGTAGCCCCCCCACGGGCCGTCCCGGCAGCGAGAGCGCCGGGAACTGCGCAGGGCCCTGCCGCCCCTTCCGGGCGGCAGGGCCCTGCCGTGCGTCGGCTATGCCGCGTTCCGCCGGCCGAAGAAGAGGTACGCGACGGGGCCGATGAAGTTCAGGAAGCTCGCGGCGACCCAGGCCGGCTTGGGTCCGCGGACCTCCGAGCGGGGGCGGCGGGCGATGTCGCGCAGCACGTAGCCCTGGAGCGCGATCTGGGCCGTCGCGACGACGGCGATCCGCCAACGCGCCTTCGGTGGGATCTCAGACCACTTCTTCTTGCCCATGGTTCTCCTCGACTTCCGCCGGCCCGTGGATTCAGGCCGCGGTGGTCCGCGGCCGCCGGTACCGCTCCGGCGCGGTCCGGCACGTCCATCGTAGGCCGCGGGCGGCGCGGTGCCGAGGGGGCGCCGTCGTCCCGATAGATTGGTGGGCATGCCTGAGACCGAGAACCGCCTGAGCATCTCCACCGGCGCCGGTGACGTCCCCGCCCTCTTCCTGCGGCCGGAGGGCGCCACGGCGCTCCTCGTGCTCGCGCACGGGGCCGGGGCGGGGATGGAGCATCCGTTCATGGCCGGCTTCGCGGCGGGGATGTACGACGCCGGGGTGGCCACCTTGCGCTTCGACTTCCCGTACCGCGCGGCGGGGCGCAGCTTCCCGGACCGGCCGCCCGTGGCGATCGATGCGTGGCGCGCCGCCATGGAGTCGGCCCGTGGGCTCGCCGCGGGCCTGCCCGTGTTCTCGGCCGGCAAGTCGTTCGGCGGCCGGATGGCGTCGATGGCGGTCGCGGAGGGCATGGAGACGGAGGGGCTGGTCTACCTGGGGTATCCGCTGCACGCCCCGGGCAAGCCGGAGAAGCCGCGCGACGCGCACTTGTACGGGATCACGGCCCCGATGCTCTTCCTCCAGGGCAGCCGGGATCCGTTCGCGCTGCCCGGGGAGCTCGAGCCCGTCGTGGAACGGATCGGAGCGACGGCGCGACTGCACTGGATCGAGGGCGGGGACCACTCGTTCAAGGTCGCGCGCTCGGGGCGGACACCGGCCGAGGACGGCGCCCTGGCCGCGGTCCGGGCCGCGGAGTTCATCGCGGCGACGGCACGCTAGCGGTCCTCCCGCCGCGCGGGGTTCAGGCGGCCTCGGTCCCTCCGCGCCCGGCACGCCCTGCGGTGGCCGGGTGGCCGCCGGGGGCGCGGAACATCTCCCAGACCGCGGGTCCGCCCGGGGTCGCGGTCGCGCGGAGCGTCTCGAACCCGAGGGAGCGGTAGAGGCCCACGGTGCGGGCCTGCGAGGTCTCGAGCACGCAGCCGAGGCCGCGTTCGTCGAGCCAGCCCAGGCCGGCCCGGCAGACGGCGGTGCCCAGGCCGCGGCCACGGGAGTCCGGCAGGACGCCGACGCTCGCCAGCGTCCACGACGGCGTGGCCGCCGCGACGCGCAGCAGGGCCGGATTGCGCAGGCCGTTCGATTCCGGGGAGGGGTCGAGCCGGTCGATGAGCTCCCCGTGGGCCGCGGCGATGCGGGACTGGACGTGCCCGGGCAGGAGCGGCAGCTCCTCCGGGATGAAGGCCGCGACGGCGGAGCCGGCGTCGTCGACCCAGACGGCCCCGCGCGGCAGGGCGACGTGCTCGGCGTAGGCGCGCTGGAGCACCTTGACGCGTTGCCTGCGCCCCGCCTCCGGAACCGTCCAGCGGGTCCAGGCGTCGTCGTCGAACGCGGCGGTGAGCACACGCTCGATCACCGGCAGGTCTTCAGGTGTTGCGCGGCGGACGGTCACGCGATCACCGTAGCACCGGGCCGCGGCGGGAAACCGGAGCCACGCGCCGCCGGGCGGGCGCACCGGCACGAGACCTGAAGGCCGGTCGGGAACGCACTCACGGCAATAGGTCAGTGGTGACTGTATAGTCATGGAATGCTGACCCTTGCATCCCGGCTCGACGTCATGCGCAGGCTTGGCCGCGCCATGTCCGACGCGACGCGTTCCCGCATCCTGATGTCCCTGCTCGACGGCCCCGGATATCCGGCGGTCCTCGCGCGCGAACTGGGACTGACGCGCACGAACGTGTCGAACCACCTGGCCTGCCTGCGCGATTGCGGGATCGTGGTGGCCGAGCCCGAGGGGCGGCGGACGCGCTACGAGATCGCGGACGCGCACCTCGCGGTGGCGCTGAGCGCGCTCGTGGACGTCACGCTGGCCGTCGACGAGAGCGCGCCGTGCCTCGATCCGGGCTGCCCGGTCCCCGGGTGCTGCGACGCGGGCGTGAAGCCGTGACGGCCTCCGCGCCCGCACCCGGACGGGCCGCGAGCTCGGCTCCGCCTCGGCGATCGCCGACTCGAAGCAGACCCTGATCTGCACCTACCTGAGCGCGGCCCTCCTGGCAGGCCTGCTCCTGAACAGCCTGTTCGGCTGGGCCTGGGCCGATTCGATCGCCGCGCTGGTCATTGCCGCCTTCGCCGTCCGCGAGGGCATCGAGGCCTGGAAGGGCGAGGCCTGCGGCGCGGCGCCCGTCTCCGTGCTCACGGGAGAACGCCCGGCGGACCCGTGCGACGACGACTGCTGCGGCGATGCGGCGGAGGGGAAGCCGGCCACGGCGCGGCCGCCGGAGGACCACGCCGGGGTCAGTCCCCCGAGTGCGCCCTGAGGAAGCGGTAGACCTCCGTCTCGTCGACGCCCGGGAAGGCGCCCGGCGGCAGGGCGGCGAGGAGGTGCGTGTTGGCACGCGCCGCGGGCCACGCCTGCCCGGCCCATTGGCGGGCCAGGTCCGCGGGCGGGCGGCGGCAGCACGCCTCGTCGGGGCAGCGCGACTTCGAACGCTCGGTGGTATCCCGGCCGCGGAACCACTTCACGTGCTGGAACGGGACGCCGATGCTCAGCGAATAGGTCCCCGAGGAGTGGCGCTCCGTGCGGGCCGTGCACCAATAGGTGCCCACCGCCGTGTCCGTGTACTGGTTGTAGGCGCGGAACTTGTCCTCGACGTCGAAGACCTCCCGGCTCGTCCAGTACCGGCACACGAGCTGGCCCTCGATCGCCCCCGTATGGTCGGCGGGGAAGTTGACGCCGTCGTTCTCGTAGGCCTTGTGGATGATCCCCGATTCGTGGACCTTCTGGAAGTGCGTCGTGATGCCCAGGTGCTCGGTGGCCAGGTTGGTGAAGCGGTGCGCCGCCGACTCGTAGGAGACGGCGAACGCGTCCCGCAGGTCCTCGATCGCGAGCTCCTTCTCCTTCTTGGCCTCGTTGAGGAACGCCACCGAGGAGCGCTCCGGGATGAGCAATGCCGCCGCGAAGTAGTTCGTGTAGACGCGCTGGCGCAGGAACTCCGAATAGTCCGCGGGCGTGCGGTGGTCCAGGACGTAGTGCCCGATCGCCTGCAGCAGCACCGAGCGGGCGTCGTGCTCCTCGCGCTTGGCCTGCGTGAGGTAGATCCGGCGGTTCTTCAGGTCCGTGACCGAGCGCGTCGAGTGCGGCAGGTCGCCGACGAAGCGCAGCGAGAAGCCCAAGTGGTCGGCGATGTCGGCCGCCACGTGGTGGGACAGGGGCCCCGACTTGTGCCCGACGGCGTCGAGGAGCTCCTGGGCCCGCCGCTCCAGGTCCGGGTAGTAGTTGTTGCAGGCGCGCATCTCCTCGCGGATCTCGGTGTTGGCCCGCCGCGCCTCCTCGGGCGTCGCCGCCTGCTCCTCGAGCCGGCGCTCGAGCTCGTGCTGCAGTCCCACGAGGGACTCGAGCACGTCCATCGGCAGGCGTGAGGAGACCCGGACGCGCGGCAGGCCGAGCGAGGCGTACAGGGGACCCCGCTGCGCGCGCTCGAGCTCGATCTCCAGGGCGGCCCTCCGGCTCGGCGGCTCGGCGCCGAGGAGCTCGTCCATGCCGGCCCCGAGCGCCGCGGAGAGCTGGCGGAGCATCCCGAGCTTGGGCTCCCGCTTGCCGTTCTCGATGAGGGACAGCTGCGACGGGGCCGTGCCGACGAGCCCGCCGAGCGCGTCGAGGGTCAGCCCCTTGGCTTTGCGCAGGTGGCGGACGCGCCGCCCGAGGGCGATCAGGTCGAGCTCCGCATCCGCGGCGGGATCGGCAGCGGCGGCCGCGGGCTTCGCGGGGCGGTTCCAACTGGGAGTCTGCATTTCTTGAGAATACGCGAAGAAGTGCATATCTTTCCAGCAACTTCCCCTAGTCCGGGGTTGAAGACTCGCGAATAGTGGTGGTCACGACGAAGAACGCAGCACTTCCGGTTCCCGGCCCCGCGAGGCGGCCGGCCCGGAGAACTCAAAGGAGAGAGCCATGACCGAGCAGAACACGAACCCGAGCCCCGAGTCCCGCATGGAGGCGCTGGAGCTCGAGTGGAAGGCCAACCCGCGCTGGGAGGGCATCACCCGCGACTACTCCGCCGCCGACGTCGTCAAGCTCCAGGGACGCGTCCAGGAGGAGCACACGCTGGCCCGCCGAGGCGCCGAGAAGCTGTGGAAGCAGCTGACCGAGGAGGCCACGACGGGCGGCTACACCAACGCCCTCGGCGCCCTCACGGGCAACCAGGCCGTCCAGCAGGTCAAGGCCGGACTCCGCGCCATCTACCTCTCGGGCTGGCAGGTCGCGGCCGACGCCAACCTCTCCGGCCACACCTACCCTGACCAGTCGCTCTACCCGGCGAACTCGGTGCCGCAGGTCGTCCGCCGCATCAACAACGCGCTCCTGCGGGCGGACCAGATCGAGTTCTCCGAGGGGATCCAGACCGTCGAGGACTGGATGGTCCCGATCGTCGCCGACGCGGAGGCCGGCTTCGGCGGCCCGCTCAACGCCTACGAGCTCATGAAGTCCATGATCGCCGCCGGCGCCTCGGGCGTGCACTGGGAGGACCAGCTGGCCAGCGAGAAGAAGTGCGGCCACCTGGGCGGCAAGGTGCTCATCCCCACGCAGCAGCACGTCCGCACGCTCAACGCGGCCCGCCTCGCGGCCGATGTCGCCGGCACCCCGTCGGTCGTCATCGCCCGTACGGACGCCGAGGCCGCCACGCTCATCACCTCCGACGTCGACGAGCGGGACCAGGAGTTCATCACCGGCGAGCGCACGGCGGAGGGCTTCTACAAGGTCCGCAACGGGATCGAGCCCTGCATCGCCCGCGCCAAGGCCTACGCCCCGTACTCCGACCTCATCTGGATGGAGACCGGGACGCCGGACCTGGAGCTGGCCCGGAAGTTCGCGGAGGCCGTCAAGTCCGAGTTCCCGGACCAGATGCTCTCCTACAACTGCTCGCCGAGCTTCAACTGGAAGAAGCACCTCGACGACGCCACGATCGCCAAGTTCCAGCGCGAGCTCGGCGCCATGGGCTTCACCTTCCAGTTCATCACCCTGGCCGGATTCCACGCCCTGAACCACTCGATGTTCGACCTCGCCCACGGCTACGCCGAGACGGGTATGAGCGCGTACGTCGAGCTCCAGGAGCGCGAGTTCGCCTCCGAGTCCCGCGGCTACACCGCGACCAAGCACCAGCGCGAAGTCGGCACCGGCTACTTCGACAAGATCGCCACTGCCCTGAACCCGAGCGGCAGCACCCTGGCCCTGGTGGGATCCACCGAGGAAGGCCAGTTCCACTAACGGAACCAGGACGACGGCGGGGCCCCGCCCCCGCAGGCGCGGCACCGCCGTCGTCCCCCCATTTTCTTTTGAACAGGAGCACCCAGCCATGAACCAGCCCATCACCATCAACGGAATCACCCTGACCGCCTCGCCCGTGTGCCGCCAGCAGGAGATCCTGACGCCCGACGCCCTCGAGTTCATCGGCAAGCTGCACGCGCGGTTCGAGGGACGGCGGCAGGAGCTGCTCGAGGAGCGCACCAGCCGGCGGACCGCGATCGAGAACGGCTCCGACCCGCGCTTCCTGGCCGAGACCCGCCACATCCGGGAGGACGACTCCTGGCGCGTCGCCCCCGTCGCCCCGGGCCTGGAGGACCGCCGTGTGGAGATCACCGGCCCCACCGACCGGAAGATGACGATCAACGCGCTCAACTCCGGCGCCAAGGTCTGGCTCGCCGACCTGGAGGACTCCTCGACCCCGAACTGGCGCAACGTCATCAAGGGCCAGCTGAACCTCCGCTCCGTCCTGGACCGCGACATCGACTTCACCTCCCCCGAGGGCAAGGAGTACAAGCTCACGGGGCAGACGCTGACCGAGCTGCCGACGATCGTCGTCCGCCCGCGCGGCTGGCACCTGCCGGAGAAGCACCTGCTCATCGACGGCCGGCCGGTCTCCGGCTCGCTCGTGGACTTCGGGCTCTACTTCTTCCACAACGCCGCCCGGCTGATCGCCCTGGGCCGCGGCCCGTACTTCTACCTGCCGAAGCTCGAGAACCACCTCGAGGCGCGGCTGTGGAACGAGGTGTTCGTGTTCGCCCAGGACGAGCTGGGCATCCCGCAGGGCACCATCCGGGCCACCGTGCTGATCGAGACGATCACCGCGGCGTTCGAGATGGAGGAGATCCTCTACGAGCTGCGCGAGCACGCCGCGGGCCTGAACGCCGGCCGCTGGGACTACATCTTCTCCGTCATCAAGAACTTCCGGAACCGCGGTCCGCGCTACGTGCTGCCGGACCGGGCGATGGTGACGATGACGGCCCCGTTCATGCGCTCCTACACCGAGCAGCTGGTCCGGGCCTGCCACCGGCGCGGGGCCATGGCGATCGGCGGGATGAGCGCCTTCATCCCGAACCGCCGCGACGAGGCCGTGAACACGGTCGCGTTCGAGAAGGTCACCGCGGACAAGACCCGCGAGGCCAACGACGGATTCGACGGCTCCTGGGTGGCGCACCCCGACCTGGTGCCCGTGGCCCGCGAGGTCTTCGACTCCGTCCTGGGCGAGCGTCCGAACCAGCGCGAGCGCCTCCGCGAGGACGTCCGGCCGGACGACCGCTCGCTCCTGGACATCGCCGGGACGCAGGGCCTGATCACCGAGGGCGGCATCCGTGCCAACATCGAGATCGGCATCCGCTACATCGAGTCCTGGCTGCGCGGCAACGGCGCGGTGGCCCTGCAGAACCTGATGGAGGACGCCGCGACCGCGGAGATCTCCCGCTCGCAGATCTGGCAGTGGATCCACCAGCGCGCCGTGACCGACGAGGGCGAGCTCATCACCCGCGAGTGGTGCGGGGAGATCGTCGAGGAGGAGTACGCGCGGATGGAGCGCTTCGAGGGCGACCGCTTCGAGGACGCCCGCGAGATCTTCGAGGAGTGCGCGCTGCGGGAGGACTACCCGGCGTTCCTGACGGTCCCGGCCTACAACCGCTTCCTGTGCGAGTCGAAGGAGACGGCGAGGGTCTGATCCGGCCCGTGTGGCCGCCCCGAGGGGGGCGGCCACGCCCCGCGAGCCAACGGCGGGTTCCCCACGGCAGAGCTGCCCAGCGGGGAACCCGCCGTTTCGCTGCGCCCCTCCCCTGTGCACACGACGAACACCGCCCTACCGTGGTCCCCATGGACATGAAGCTGGAGCTCGTCCCCGTGCCCGTGACCGACGTCGACCGGGCCAAGTCCTTCTACGTGGACCAGATCGGCTTCGTCGCCGACCACGACCACCGGGTGTCCCCCGAGCTGCGCTTCGTGCAGCTGACGCCGCAGGGCTCGGCCTGTTCGATCGTCATCGGGGAGGGCATCACCGAGATGACGCCCGGGG
Source organism: Zafaria sp. Z1313 (assembly GCF_050563205.1). Classification (NCBI taxonomy): domain Bacteria; kingdom Bacillati; phylum Actinomycetota; class Actinomycetes; order Micrococcales; family Micrococcaceae; genus Zafaria; species Zafaria sp. Z1313. Next base: position 24,934 of record NZ_JBNWUK010000007.1, on the reverse strand, counting down.
CGCAGCAGGGCCTGCTCATGGTGGTCGACGACGCGGACGCCGCCCGCGAGGAGCTCGCCGGGCGCGGGGTCGAGGTGAGCCCGGTCGACGAGCAGGACTGGGGGCGCTTCGTCTACTTCTCCGATCCGGACGGCAACACCTGGTCGCTGCAGCAGTTGCCGCAGCGCACGTAGGACCACCCCCGGACCCGGCGCCACGGGGGCCTGCTCGACTCCGGCACCCTCCCGGTCCGCGGCGCTGCTACCCGGAGGCGAGCAGGCCCGTGGCCGCGTCGATCAGGTCCGCGAGCCCCGGCGGGGGCTCGCCCTTGCGCCACGCGAGCCGAACGGCGATCCGCGGGCCGTCCTTGACGGGCACGTACCTCACGCCGCTGCGCGGGTGGTGGTGCGCCGTCGCCTCGGACGTCGTTCCCACGCCGCGGCCGGCCGCGATGGCGTCGAGCCAGGTGTCGACGTCGCCGATCTCGATGAACCGCGGCGGCTGCTTCCCACCGGTCCAGAGGCCGCTGCCAGTCGTGCCGACGCGGGGGTCGATGACGACCGTGCGCTCGGCGATCTCGGCCATGCCCAGTTGCCGCCGCCGGGCCCACTGGGCGTCGTCGGACGCGAAGGCCGCCAGGCGCCGTTCAAGACCCACGACGACCGAGTCGAAGCGCCCGTCCTCCAAGGGCCGCCGGACGACCGCCACGTCGCACCATCCCTCCGCGAGCCCCGACGTCGGCACGTTGTGCCGCACGAGCTGCAGTTCCATTGCGGGATGCCGCACGGCCCAGTCCCGCTGCAGACGCGTCGTGTGCCGGCCCAAGGCGGCCCACGCGTAGCCGAGCCTCAGCACGCCGTGGCGGGAGGCCAGGAACTCGGTGAAGCGCGCGGCCTCGGCCAGCATGCGCCGCGCCTCGGGCAGGACCTGGAGTCCCGTCGCCGTGGGCTCGCATCCGCGGGGAAGGCGCCGCAGCAACCGGTCGCCGACGCTCTTCTCCAGCTGCGCGATCGTCCGCGAGACCGCCGCTTGCGAGACGAAGAGCCGATCGGCGGCCTCCGTGAAGGATCCGGCCTCGGCCGCGGCCACGAAGAACCGCAGTTCCCTCAGGCTCCATTCCATAACCACAGCGTATACCTCGCACCAAAAACGCACTGGTGTTATGGATGCCGGCGTCCGACGGTGGAGGCATGACGAACCTCGAATCCCGCAGCCGACACCTCACAGGGCCCGCGGCGCCCGTTGTGGCCACGGCACCCGTGGCGCCCGGCGGACGTCGGCGGACCGCGACCGGCATTGCCCTGGTCGTGGCCGGGCAGGCGGCCAACCACACGGGCTCCTCCCTCGGCGCCCTGGCCTTTCCCGTCATGGGCCCGGTCGGCGTCGTCGCCCTTCGCCAGTTCACGGCCGCGCTCGTCCTGCTGTTCCTCGTCCGCCCCCGGCTGCGCGGACTGGGCCGCGGGCAGTGGCTGCCGATCCTGGGGCTGGCCCTCGTCTTCAGCGTCATGAACCTGAGCCTCTACGCCTCGATCGAGCGCATCGGCCTCGGCCTCGCCGTGACCCTCGAGTTCCTCGGCCCCCTCGCGATCGCCGTCATCGGCTCGCGGCGCGTCCTCGACAAGGCCCTCTCCGTCCTCGCGGGCGCCGGCGTCGTCGTCCTGATCAGTCCGGGACCCGCGACGGACGTCGCCGGCATCGCCCTGGGCCTGCTCGCAGCGGCCGCCTGGGCCTGCTACATCCTGCTGAACCGGACGCTCGGCGAGCGCCTTCCGGGACTCCAGGGGACCGCCGTGGCGAGCCTCGTCACGGCGGCCGCCTGGGTACCGGTCGCCGCGGCCTGGTTCGCCGCCAGGCCGCCCACGCCCGAGGCGCTGGCCCTGGCCGCCGCGTGCGGCGTCCTGTCCTCGCTGACCCCCGCCGTGGCGGACCTGCTCGCCCTGCGGCGGATCCCGGCCCCGGTGTTCGGCGCGCTCTCCAGCACTGGCCCCGTGTTCGCCGCCGTCGCGGGTTGGCTCGTGCTGCACCAGGCCCTCGCGGTCAACGAGTGGGCGGGCATCGCCGTGATCGTGCTCTGCAACGCCGCGATCTGCACGGGAGCGCTGATCGGCCCGCGCCGTCACCTTTCACACCGTCCGGCGGGCCGGGGCTAGGATGCGATCGGGGCCGGACGGCCGCCCGCGCGTGGGCCTCGCCGCCGGCCGGGAGCGCACCGCGTGCTCCGCGGACCGGCCCCGGATCCAAGGAGCACCGTGACCGAACACGCCCAGCGCAGGCTCTGGACGCCCGATTTCGTCATGGCCACGTTCGTGAACCTGTTCATCTCGATCGTCTTCTACCTGCTCATGACCTCGATGGCGCTCTACGCCGTCGACCGCTTCGCCGCGAGCGACTCCGCGGCCGGCTTCGCGGCGAGCTCCTACATCCTCGGCGCCCTCGTGGCCCGGTTGTTCGCCGGCCAGCTGATCGTCGCCGTGGGCGCGAAGGCCGTCCTCGTGGCCAGCCTCGCGGCGTTCGCGGTCTTCGGCTTCCTCTACCTGCCGAGCGGTTCGCTCGCCGTGCTGCTGGCCGTGCGCCTGCTCCACGGCATGGCCTTCGGCCTCGCCAACACGGCCGTCTCCGCGACCGCCCAGGCGCTCATCCCACCCGCCCGCCGCGGCGAGGGAACCGGCTACTTCAGCCTCTCGGGAACGCTCGCGACGGCCGGCGGCCCGTTCCTCGCGGTGCTGCTCGCGGGCAGCGGAGACTACGAGTCGATCTTCTGGTTCTCCACCGCGAGCGCCGCCGCCGCGTGCCTACTCTCGCTCCTGCTGCGCATCCCCCGCCGCCCGGCCGCCGAGCGGCCGAGGATGCGCGAGGTCGCCTGGCTGCGGCCCTCCTCGATGGTCGAGCGCGCCGCCTTCCCCATGGCCGCCATGATCCTGCTCGCCGGGGCCTCCTACTCGGTAGTGCTGTCCTTCCTGGCCGCCCATGTCCAGGCGTCCGGCGGCGGGGCGACGGCCGCGGTGTTCTTCACCGCCTACGCCGTCTCCACGCTCATCGGCCGGCTGTTCGCGGGGCGCCTGCAGGACCGGCGCGGCGACAACGTCGTGATGTACCCGGGCCTCGTCATCATGACCGCGTCGATGCTCCTGCTGGTCCTCCCCCCGACGACGGCGGTGCTCACCGCCTCGGGGATCCTCTGCGGCCTCGGGTTCGGGATCGTCATGCCGTGCGGGCAGGCGATCGCGGTCGCCGTCGCGCCGGAGCCGCGGATCGGCGTCTCGGTCTCGACCTTCTACCTGGCCCTCGACGTCGGCACCGCGGCCGGGCCGGTGCTGCTCGGCGCCCTCCTGGGGCTCACGGGCTACCAGGGGATGTACGCCGTCTCCGCCGGCATCGCCGTGCTGGCCGGCGTCGTCTACTTCGCCCTGCACGGGCGGCACAAGCCGCTCCCCCGGGCCTTCGCGTCCTGACGGGGCCGGGCCGCCGCGGCGGGTGGCGCCGCGCGCCGGGGGCCCGGACGCGGGAAGGCTCCCCCCGCCGGCCGGCGTGGAATACCCGCGCGCCCGGACCGGTTGACGGTGGCATGACTTCCCCACGCCTCGCCGTCGACATCTGGTCCGACATCGCCTGCCCCTGGTGCTACATCGGCAAGCGCCGCTTCGAATCCGCACTCTCCTCGCTGCCCTTCAAGGAGCACGTCGACGTCACGTGGCACAGCTACCAGTTGGATCCGTCGCTGCCCGAGCGCTACGACGGCACGGAGGCCGACTACCTGGCCGAACGCAAGGGACTGCCCGTGGAGCAGGTGCGGCAGATGTTCGCCCACGTCACGGAGCAAGCCGCCGGCGAGGGCCTGGCCTACGACTTCGACGCCCTCAAGGTCGCCAACAGCCTCACGGCCCACCGCCTCCTGCACCTCGCCGCAGAGCACGGGAGCGCGGGCCGGCTGAAGGAGCTCCTGCTCTCCGCCCACTTCGAGAAGGGCCTCGACATCGGCGATCCCGAGGTGCTCCGCGCGCTCGGCGCCGACGCCGGGCTGCCGGGCCCCGACGTCGTCCGCGTCCTGGAGGGCGACGACTACCGCGACGCGGTCGAGGCCGACTTCGCGACGGCCCGCGGCCTGGGCATCTCCGGCGTGCCGTTCTTCGTCCTCGACATGAAGTACGGGATCTCCGGCGCGCAGCCCGTCGAGGTCTTCCGCGAGGCGCTGACCAAGGCCTACGCCGAGGCGGCGCCGCTGACGCTCGTCGCTACGGAATCCGGCGCCGACGGCCCGGCCTGCGGACCCGAGGGCTGCGACTAGGGCGCGTCCGTCGTCCCGGCGCCCTCCTCGGCCTCCTGCTCCGCCGCGCGCGGGCAGTGCAGCGCACCGGGCTCGGCGACGACGTCGCCCTCGGGCACGAGCCCGTCGTAGTCCTGCCCGAGGACCAGGTCGATCGTCGTCCCGCCGCGCTCGCCGTCCTTGACGAACTCCGTCTCGGAAAGGTGCCGCTGCAGCGTCAGCGCCTGCTCGCGCCCGCGCGGGCCGGCGACGACGGCCGCGACGACGCCGGGGTCGCTGAGGCTCTTGTTCCCGACCTCCCCGATCTGGAATCCGCGCTGGCGCAGCTGGTTGGAGGCGGCGCGGGCCAGGCCGCTGATCTTGGTCGCGTTGTAGACGTTGACCCGGACGGTGGCCGGATCCAGGTACGCGTAGACGTCGACGGGGCACGCCGGTTCCGGGCCGGCGGGGGCGGACGACGGCGGGGCCTCGGGTTCCAGCCACGGGATGACGAGCTGGCGCGTGGAGACGAGGTAGGCCGTGACGACCGCGGCCGCGATGAGGCCCAGCAGGAGCACGAGCACGATCGCCCGGCGCAGGCGCACGTAGTAGTAGTGGGGGTCGTTGACGTGCTCCGGGTCGTGGTCGTCGAAGGTCGTGACGAGGTCGTCCTCGGTGACGATGCGGTGCCCGTGCCACTCGCGGGGGTCCCGCGCCTTCCTGCCCACCGCTAGTCGTCCAGGACCAGGAGCCGCGCGTGGAGGATGGAGCGCTGGTGCAACGCCGTGCGGACGGCCCGGTGGAGTCCGTCCTCGAGGTACTTGGTGCCCCGCCACTGCACGACGTGCGGGAAGAGGTCCCCGAAGAAGGTCGAGTCCTCGGCGAGCAGCGCCGCGAGGTCGAGCGTGCTCTTGACCGTCACGAGCTCGTCGAGCCGGACCTGGCACGGGGCCACCTCGGCCCAGTCCTTGGGCGTGACGTATCCATGCTCAGGGTAGGGGCGGGTCTCGCCGACGGCTTTGAAGATCACCCACTCATCGTAGGGAACGAACCGGCAACATCAAGCGAACCTTTCGTCTCCGTTGGGTCACGGCGCCCCGGGCGCCCGTCACGGCGGTCCCTGCCCCCGATTCACACTCCGCGTCAAGACCCCCGGAAACACGCCGTCATGTTGCGGAACGGCGCGTCATAATCACTATCCGGGCGCGTCATAAAGGGCCTACCGTTGACGCATGAACACAGTCCGCACTTCCGTCCCCGTCCTGGACCTCTCCACCGCCCGCGGTGCCGACGGCGCGTTCGATCCCGCCTTCATCGAGGCCCTGCGCGACGCCGCGCACAACGTCGGCTTCTTCCAGGTCACCGGATACGGTGCCGCCGACGGGCAGCCCCAGGCCCTCCTGGACACGCTCGCCCGCTTCTTCCGTCTGCCCCTCGAGGAACGGTTGAAGCTGGACAACCGCAACTCGGCGCAGTTCCGCGGCTACACGCGGCTCGGCAAGGAGATCACGCAGGGCCGCGCGGACTCCCGCGAGCAGATCGACTTCGGCCCGGAGCGCGCGGCGTTGGACGCCGTCCCCGCGGACCGCCCCTACCTGAACCTCCAGGGCCCCAACCAGTGGCCGGATTCCTTCCCGGAGCTTCAGGAGTCCGCCATGGAGTGGGCGGCGCTGATGTCGCGGATCGGCGCCGAGCTGCTGGCCGGCATCTCCGTGGCCCTGGGCCTGCCCGAGGACTACTTCGCCGAGCCGTTCGAGGACGCGCCGGCCTGGATGGGCAAGCTCGTGCACTACGTTGGTGGCGGCCGCGTGCCGGAGGCCGGCAGCCAGGGCGTCGGCGCGCACGCCGACTACGGCTTCGTCACCCTGCTCCTGCAGGACGCCGTCGGCGGCCTCGAGGTCAAGCCCTACGGCCAGGACGAATGGATCACGGTCGAGCCGATCGAGGGCGCGCTCGTGGTCAACCTCGGCGAGATGCTGGAGGTCGCCACGAACGGCTACCTCATGGCCACGATCCACCGCGTCACGGCCCCGCCGGCGAACGTGGACCGCTATTCCGTGCCGTTCTTCTGGTCGCCGCGCCTGGACTCGGTCATCGACCCCGTGCCCCTGCCGGCCGATCTCGCCGCCGACGCGCGCGGCGTCTCCGACGACCCCGCCAACCCGATGCTCGCCTCCTACGGAGCCAACGTGCTCAAGGGCTGGCTGCGCGCGCACCCCGAGACGGCGCGGATCCACTACCCGGAGCTCGCCAAGTAGCACTCCGGGGAACGACGCCGGGGCCGCGCCTTCCGTACGGAGGACGCGGCCCCGGCGTCGTTCCCCCTTCCGGGCGGAGCCCGGCTACTCGGCGTCCAGGTACATCGTCACGGTCCCCAGCGTCGCCCCCGTGATCCAGTGGTGCCAGTCCACGACCATCCGGTAGGTCCCGGGCGCCGGCGGGCGCATGAGGACGTCGTACCGCTCCGCGGCGCCCATCGCGATCACGTGCGTCATGAGCCGGGCCGACTCGTGTCCCATCGACGTCGGGATCGCCGGGCCCAGCGGGTCGGAAGTGTGCCGGAAGGGCCGGCCGTCATGGGCGATCAGCTCGGCGATCCGCGCCGGGTTGCCGTCCGGCCCGTAGAAGCGGACCTTGTTCGGCAGGTAGTTGCCGTCCAGGAAGCGCAGCAGGCTCGGCGGCAGGCCGTCCCGGACCACGTTGATCCGCAGCCGTTCCGTCGCCCAGACGCGGCCCTCGCGTGAGCGTCGTTCGTCGAGCACGCCACCGATCAGGTAGAAGTACTCGGGCTCGAAGCGGTTCAGGCCGACGTCCTCGCCCGAGAGCCCCGCGGCGTGGTGGAGCGTGTGCCAGCGCGGGTCGACGGAGTACGGCATGACCAGCGCCTCGGTCGCCGGATCGTAGAGCGGGCCGTCGGCGAACGCCCGGCGCATCCCCGGCGGCACCGGGAAGTCGGGCAGCTCGATCGGGTCGATCACGAGCGGGCCCAGCAGCCCCATCTGCGCGTGCAGGGGCGTGTTGACGTGGCAGTGGTAGAAGTACGTCCCGGCCGCACCGTAGTTCGGGTCGCCGTAGCGGCCCGGCTCGGCCTTCCACTGGTAGGTGTAGTAGTCGTCGATCTCGAACGAGGTGTGCCCGACGCCGTCGTTGCGCGGATCCGGCTCCATGCCGTGCCAGTGGATCGTGTGCGGGCCGATGCTCGACTCGACGCGCGCCTGGAAGACCTCGTCCTCGCGGGGCCTCAGCGAGGGGCCCGGGAAGGCGCACACGCCGTCGTCGACCCCGGCCGGATCGAAGACCCACATGGGGAACGTCTTGCCGTCCGGGAAGAGGATGTCCTTGCGGGAGACCCCCAGCTGCACGTAGTAGTCCGGTGGCTCCCAGAACTCCGTGGGCGCCGTCCGCTGCTGCATCTGGTGCGAGCTGAAGTCCGCCTGCGAGTCGTAGTCCCGCGGTTCGCCGTCGTCGTCCTCCCGCGGCGGACGGGTCGGCGGCGCGGGGCTCTGCGTGGGCAGGTTGGCCCGCGGACCCGAGGTCGGGGACGGTGCGGAGGACGACGGCGGGGCGCTCGAGGCGGGCGGCGCGCTGGACGACGGCGGTGCCGACGTCGTGGGCGGGGCCGAGGTCGTCGGCGGTGCGGCGCTCGAGCTCGCTGTATGCGACGGCGTGGCCGAAGCACTCGGCGTTGGCGTCGGTGTTGGCTTGACCGTGACGCTCGGCGTCGGCGTCGGCTTGGGCTTCACCGTCGCGCTCGGCTTCGGCGTGGGCTTGGGCGTCGGCTTCGGTGTCGGCTTCGGCACAGGCTTGGGCTTGGGCTTGGGCGCGGGCTTGACCGACTTGGGCGTGCCCGGCTTGGGCTTCTTCGCGGCGGCGCGCTTCTTGGCCGCCGCGAGCGCCTTCCTGCGGGCCTCTTCGGCGGCCTTCTTCTTCGCCGCGGCCTGGGCCTTCCGCCGGGCGGCCGCGGCCGAGCGGCTGCGGGCAAGCTCCGCCGCCCTCTTCTTCGCCGCTGCCACGGCCTTCTTCCGTGCGGCGGCGGCCTTCGAACGCGCGGCCGCGGCGGCCCGCCGGCGGCGCGACGCCTCCAACGCCCGCTTCTTCGCCGCTTCGATGGCCCGGCGGCGCGCGGACGCTCCCGACGTCGTGGCCGCCTTCGCGGCGGCGCGCTTCGTGTACTTGCCCACTGGCTTCCGCAGCTTCTTCTGGCCGGGCCTCGATGCCGCGACCGCGGCCAGCAGATCCGTCAATGCCCCCATGTCACTGGCTCCTTACAACGATGCCTTGAGCTGCCAGTGGGCCACGAGGCCCCCCGGATACATGCCGCCGGCGGCGGTCTGGGACGGCTCTGCGTGGCAGTGCATCGGGTACCCCCAATCCTCCGTGCGGCCGTACCAGGTCTGGTCGGTGGTGTCCGGTGGGCGCTTCATCGGGATCATGCAGTCCTTGCGGTCCATCGGTTCGAGCTCGACGACGTCCTCCCACTGCTGCAGGACCACGTGGCCGTCGTCGTCGATCCACCCGTACTCGCGGGGCCACTCGACGTTGTTCCGCCGCACCGTCCACAAGTGGTTTCCGTGGAAATGGATCTGGTGGAACACGAGCCCCGGGTTCACGAGCCGCACCATCTGCCCGGCCCGCACCGTGCCGGCGTCGATGTCCTCGCCGAACTGCCGCACGTCGATTTGCCGCGCGTAGCCGGAGACGAGCGACTCCTCGTGCGCGGCGAGGTTGATCGAGCGGTTCGGCGAGTGCGCGAGCGCCTCGAAACCGCTGCGGTCGTTGAGCAGGAAGTAACGCGGCACGGGCGGCCGCGCCACCGGATCCACGGTGACGCCCGCGGCCTCGGATTCCGCCCAGCCGGGGTCGATCGCGTGGCAGACCCAGAGCCATTGGCGTTCGAAGCTGGCCTGATCCGGCGCCACCTTCCAGGCATCGTCGGGGTCCATCACGAGCAGCGTGCCGAACAAGCCGATCGCCCGCTGGACGGGAGCGTTCGTCGGGTCGTGGTAGATGTACGTTCCGGGCGGCGGGGCGGGGAACTCGAGCTCGCCGACGCCGCCCGGCTCGATCGGTCCCGTCGTCACGTCCGAAGCCCCCGGGCCGGCGCCGCCGACCAGGAGCTCGTGCACGTCGGCGAGCCGGTTGACCACCCTCAGGCGGACGGTCGACCCGGTCTCGGCGACGATCGTCCGGTTCGGAAGGAAGCTCGCCCAGTAGTTGCGGCGGATGAAGTGCTGGCCCGGGTTGGCGGGGTCGGGGCTCAGCGGCAGCGGCGTGCCGCCGTTCGGCCGGATGGCGTTGACGGGGTAGATCCTCGACGTGAGGACCTGGCCGTCGCGCGTGAAGACGCGCGGCTGGATCCGCAGCGCCGCATTGCGGTCCACCGGGATCGTGGGACGGTCGCCGAAGCCGCGCTGGTAGACGAGCGAGTCGTCCACCATCTTCTGGTAGCCCTCGTTGACGTACAGGTCCAGGACGCCGGGCTGCGGAACGAGCGCGGCCGGTACCGTCCTGGAGACGCGCCGGGCGGCCGGCGCCGGCGGCCTGTTCAGGCCCACGGACGAGAGGACCGCGGCTCCGGCGGCTCCGAGCTTCAGCACCGAGGCCCGGTCGAGGGCCGTGTTCAGCGGATTCTCATGCGGCGTCATGGCCGGCCTCCAGGTATCCCGGGCGCCAGCTCACCGAGGGCACGGGCAGCTCCAGCCGGACGGGGACGCCCTGCCCGACGTCGGTGAACTCGGCGCTGAACCGCGTGGCGTTGGACGGCACGAGGAAGCTGATGTTCGCGCTGACGCGCCCTCCGGGCGGGATGGCGCCGTTGTGGAGGTCCGAGCGCCGGTTGACGATCCACCACGGCTCGCTGTTCGGCAGGACCCGCAACAGCCCCGGCGAAAAGGCGATCTCCGCGTCCGTGTCATTGGCGATCTCGAGCCGCAACAGCAAGTGGTCCCCGTAGGTCATGTTGACCGGCTGCGGGGACGTGGATCCGGCGGCCGCGTGCGCGCCGGCGTGCCCGGCGGGCGTCGTCGACGTCGATTCCGCGAGCCGGGCCTGGCGCTGTGCCGAGGTGATGCGGGCCGCACCAAAGCTCGTCGGCACGCCCACGGTTCCCGGCGGGCCCGACGCAAGCAGCGTCACCGCTGCACTGAGGCCGCCCGCGCCCGCGGCGATCGCGGCCCCCATGGCCAGGCCGAACCGGCGGCGTGACAAGCCGCTTCCGGCCCGGTCTTCGACTTCTTCCCCCATGTCCGGATCCGCGATCCGGGCACCGTCCCATGTTCCACCCACGACGGCACGCCTCCACTTAGATGCCCCAGCATCCAGAAACCGCCTACCGGGCCCCCAAAGCCCACACTGCAGGCCGTTCCCCAACGCCCCAATACGTCACAGTATGGACCTCGGTCAAATCCTTGTAAAGGGACCAATCCACCGGATGTGGCAAGCGCGCCGTTCAGCGCCGCTCCGCCCCCTCGACGGCGGGCCGCCCGCCGGTTCCCGGACCCGGCCCTGTCCGCACGAAGCGCTCCACGGCCCAAAGCAAAAGCGGCCCCGTCTAGGAAAGTCCTAGTCGGAGCCGCTTTTGCATCCGCGGAGGATGGGGGATTTGAACCCCCGAGGGCGTGAACCCAACACGCGTTCCAGGCGTGCGCCATAGGCCGCTAGGCGAATCCTCCAGATGTGCCCCAAAAGGGCAGGCTTCAGCTTACCGGAAGATTCCCGCAGCGCCGAATCGGCTCCGGACGCGCTGCCGCCCGCGCCGGTCGGGTACACTATTTGTCGGCCCCTCATGTGGTGTCATCCCGCCGAACTCCCCCAGGACCGGAAGGTAGCAAGGGTAGGCGGGCTCTGGCAGGTGCATGAGGGGCCCTTAAGTTTCCGCCACCTTGCCGCCCATCGTTCCAGGAGGCCGCCATGGGAGCAGGGCGCTTCGCCCCCAGCCCGTCCGGCGAGCTGCACCTGGGCAATCTCCGCACCGCGCTGCTGGCCTGGCTCTTCGCCCGCTCCACCGGCCGCGGCTTCCTGCTCCGCGTCGAGGACCTCGACCGCGCCCGGGCCGGGGCCGAGGAGGAGCAGCTGCGCGATCTGGCCGCCCTCGGCCTGGACTGGGACGGACCCGCGGAGCGCCAGACCGAGCGCCTCGACGGCTACACGGACGCCCTTGATTCCCTGCGTTCCCGCGGACTGCTCTACGAGTGCTTCTGCACGCGGCGAGACATCGCCGAGGCGCCGTCCGCACCCCACGCCGCGCCCGGCGCCTACCCCGGGACGTGCCGCGGGCTCACCGAGGCACAGCGCCAGGAGCGCCGCGCCCACCGCCCGGCAGCGCTCCGGCTCCGCACCGACGTCGTCCGCTTCACCGTGGCCGACGCGCTGCACGGCGACTACACCGCCGCCGTCGACGACTTCGTGGTCCTGCGCAACGACGGCGTCCCGGCCTACAACCTCGCGGTGGTCGTGGACGACGCGCTGCAGGGCGTCGACCAGGTGGTCCGGGGCGACGACCTGCTCAGCTCCGCGCCGCGGCAGGCCTACCTGGCCGGGCTGCTCGGAGCCGCGGTGCCCGCGTACGCGCACGTGCCGCTCGTACTCAACCGCGAGGGGCGGCGGCTGGCCAAGCGGGACGGCTCGGTGACGCTCGCCGACCTCGCGCGCGACGGCGTCGGAGCGGCCGGGGTCCGCGGGCTCCTGCTGGACTCCCTGGGCCTGCCCGACGCCCCCCTGGCCGAGCTCGCGGACGCCTTCGACCCGGGCTCGCTGCCGCGCGAGCCGTGGCTCTACCCGCCCCTCACAGCGGGCCGCTGAGGGTGCGCCCCCTCGCCGACAACCGATAGGGTGCTTCGTGTGAGTACAGCCCTCTACCGCCGCTACCGGCCGGACGCCTTCGCCGACGTGATCGGGCAGGAGCATGTCACCACACCCCTCATGTCGGCCCTCGAGAAGAACCGCGTCAACCACGCCTACCTCTTCTCCGGCCCGCGCGGCTGCGGCAAGACGACGTCGGCGCGCATCCTGGCCCGCTGCCTGAACTGCGCCCAGGGCCCCACGCCCACACCGTGCGGCGCCTGCGAGAGCTGCGTCGAACTGGCCACGGGCGGCCCCGGCTCGCTCGACGTCATCGAGATCGACGCGGCCTCCCACGGCGGCGTCGACGATGCCCGCGACCTGCGCGAGCGCGCCACGTTTGCCCCGGTGCGCGACCGCTACAAGATCTTCATCATCGACGAGGCGCACATGGTCACGTCGGCGGGCTTCAACGCGCTGCTGAAGATCGTCGAGGAGCCGCCGGAGCACATCAAGTTCATCTTCGCGACGACGGAGCCGGACAAGGTCATCGGCACCATCCGCTCGCGCACGCACCACTACCCGTTCCGGCTGGTCCCGCCCGAGGCGCTCATGGCGTACCTCGAGAAGCTGTGCACGCAGGAGGGCGTCCCGGTGGCCCCGGGCGTGCTCTCGCTCGTCGTCCGGGCGGGCGGCGGCTCGGTCCGCGACTCACTTTCGGTCCTGGACCAGCTCATCGCCGGGGCCGGGCCCTCGGGGCTCGACTACGAGCTCGCGGTCTCCCTGCTCGGCTACACGCACGCCTCGCTGCTGGACGACGTCGTGGACGCCATGGCCGCCCAGGACGCGGCGACGGTGTTCGGCGCCGTGGACCGCGTCATCCAGACCGGCCACGATCCGCGGCGCTTCGTGGAAGACCTCCTGGAGCGCTTCCGGGACCTCATCATCGTCAAGGCCATGCCGGACAACGCCGCCCAGATCATCCGCGGGCTGCCGGAGGACCAGCTCAACCGGATGCGCCAGCAGGCCACGCAGCTCGGCCAGGCGGAACTGAGCCGTTCGGCGGACGTCACCAACCAGGCCCTCACCGACATGACCGGGGCGACGAGCCCGCGGCTGCACCTGGAGCTGTTGTGCGCCCGCCTGCTCCTGCCCGCCTCGGACGCCGGCGAGCGCGGCACCAATGCGCGCATCGACCGGATCGAGCGGCGGCTCGCCTACGGCGGCGGCTCGGCCACGGTCGCCGGGCCGGGGACTCCGGAGGACGACGCCGGGTCCGGCCAGGGTGCCGTTCCCTCCGCGGTGTCGGAGTCGGCGTCGCCGCGCGAGCAGGGCGCGGCGCAGGTCCGCGAGGCGCTGCGGGCGGCGCGCGGCCAGGGCGGCACGGCCGCCCCCGCGCCATCGCGGCCCGCGGAGGAGGCCCCGGTGGCCATCCCGGCCGCAGCGGCGTCGACCGCCCCGACGGCACCCGCGGTCCCGGGGGAAGCGGCCGCGGCCCCCGCCCCGAGTAGCGGTGCCGGCCATCCCGCACGGCAGGCACCGGCCAAAGCCACGGAAGCGCCGGGCTCCGCCCAGGGCAGGGATGTTCCCACGCCCGGGGCCGCCGCACCGGCGGGCGCCGCGCCGGAGGCATCGACCCCCGCTGCACCCCGCCCGGAACCCTCCCCCGATTGGGGCGGCACCTGGGGCGCCGTGCCCGACCCCGGGCCCGAGCCGAAGGCTCCGGCCGCCAGCGGTCAGCCCACCACCCCGGCGCCGGCGCCGGCGGCCCACCAGACCGGAACCCAGGGCGCCCCCGGGCGCCCCTCCCCCGGAGCCGGCGATCCCGCCGACACACCCGGTTCCGCTCAGCAGCGGACACCCGTCGCGGGACACGCAGGCCCGCCGCAGGGTCCCGCGCAGCAAGACGGCCAGGCACCCGCCCGCTCCGGCGATCCCGCCGGCCGCCGCCCGGTGGACGCTCCGGGAGACGCAGCGCCTTCCGACCTCCCCGCCGCGGCGCCGACGGACGCCGCCGCGGCGAATCCAGCCCAGGCCGGCCCGGGATCCGCGGCCGGCTCGGTGGAGATGTTCCGCCGCGCCTGGCCCGAGATCATGGACAAGCTCAAGACCGAGCGGAAGTTCGTGTGGATGGCCGTGCAGCCGAACGCCTCGGTGGCCGGCTACGACGGGCGGACCCTGACCGTGGCGTTCGCCAACCAGGGAGCACTGACCAACTTCTCCAGCCGCCAGGACAACATCGGGCTCCTGCAGTGGTGCATCCACGAGGTGCTGGGCGTCAAGTGCGAGGTCGTCGTGACACCGGGAGGTTCCGCTCCGGCGGGTGGTTCGGGCCCAAAAGCTGACCGCCGGCCCACGCCGGCGGCCGCCACACCGACTGCTCCCGTCCGCCCGGAGGCACCCAGCGCGCCCGTCCGCCAGCAGGGACCCAGCGCGCCCGTGCGACAGGAGGCACGAAGCGCGCCCGTGCCCGCGCCAGCACCTGTGGCCGCCCCGGAACGCCGGGTCCAGCCGCTGACGGACGAGCCCGAGGGCGGGTGGCCGGTCGAGCCCGAGGACGACGGCGGCTACGACTGGACCCCGGACGACGTCCCGACGCCCCTCGACGAGGAGCCCCCGGCCCCCGGTCCCGCCGTGGAGACCGCTCCCGCGCCGCCGCGGGACCAGACGCCCATCCCGCCGCCGGCCTGGGCCGGTTCCGCCCTGCCGCCGTCGTTCCAGTCCCCCGGGTCCACCGGAAGCGGCGCGGCCACGGAGGCACCGGCGTCGGACGCGCCGGCACCGGGCGGGCAGAAGCGGATGAGCCGCTACCAGCAGCTGCTCAGCCAGTCCCAGGGCGGCGCCGGAGCCCCGGCCCGCACCCAGCAGCCGGCGCCCGCCGGGCCGCAGGGCCCGGGGGGGCGCTTTGGCCGCCCGAACGCCGTAGACTCGACGTACGTTGAGGACATCCCCAGCGACGATGACATCACCATCGAGGAATCCGGCGTGGTCGGCCGCCCGGCGATCGAGCGCATCCTCAACGGACGCCTGATCGAGGAAAGGCGGCCCGACGGCAGCCCCATCACCTGACGGTGCCCGTCATCGTGGACACCCCCAAGCAGTGTGAGGTCTTGTGTACGAAGGCGCAGTCCAGGAACTGATCGACGAGTTCGGACGCCTGCCCGGCATCGGGCCGAAGTCGGCCCAGCGCATCGCGTTCCACATCCTCGACGCCGACCGCGAGGACACCGACCGGCTCGCCGAGGCGATCCGTGCCGTCAAGGACAAGGTCAAGTTCTGCTCGATCTGCTTCAACGTCTCGGAGCAGGAGACGTGCAACATCTGCCGCGACGAACG
This sequence comes from Zafaria sp. Z1313, assembly GCF_050563205.1. Taxonomy (NCBI): domain Bacteria; kingdom Bacillati; phylum Actinomycetota; class Actinomycetes; order Micrococcales; family Micrococcaceae; genus Zafaria; species Zafaria sp. Z1313. The sequence goes on along the minus strand of NZ_JBNWUK010000007.1, from coordinate 9,597 downwards.
CCGCGACCGGACCGTCCTGTGCGTCGTCGAGGAATCCAAGGACGTCATGGCCGTGGAACGCACGCGCAGCTTCCGCGGCCGCTACCACGTGCTCGGAGGCTCCATTAATCCGATCGGCGGCATCGGCCCGGACCAGCTGCACATCCGCGAGCTGCTGACCCGGCTTCACGACGACACGATCCAAGAGGTCATCATCGCCACCGACCCCAACCTCGAGGGCGAGGCGACGGCGACCTACCTGGCCCGGCTCATGCAGTCCCTCGGCATCAAGGTCTCCCGACTCGCCTCGGGCCTGCCCGTCGGCGGCGACCTCGAGTACGCCGACGAGGTCACGCTCGGCCGGGCCTTCGAGGGCCGCCGCAGCATGGTCGGCTGACAACACGGGCGTCTAGCGGGGACGCCGCTTGCGGAAGTGCCCGTCGACTTCCCTCCCGCCCCGCACATGCGGCCGGACCCAGACCTCTCCGCCCGCGGCCGCGTGGCCACCTCCCTTGCGGGACGAAGCCAGCCGCGTGATCCGCTCAAGGGAGACCCCGCCAAAAGCGCCGGACATCGAATCGAGCGCGTCCGGGGCAACTCCCGCGTCGACAGCCGCTTGCCTCCACCCCGAGACCGCCCGGGCAACTGCTTCGAGCCGCTCCACGGCCTGCCCAGTGGTGAGCCGGAAGGCATCGGCGTGCTCGACGAGCAGCCGGACATCGCGGTCCGCAGGGTCATCCTCAGGGGTCAGCGGCGTGCCGGAAGTCCCGAACCTGGATGGGTTGACGTCGAAGGACGGCGCCAGCCTCCAGCCCGTTCCGTCATGGAGGAGCCCGTGGTTTCGCATGTGGTCGTCGATGTTGTTGACCATCACTCCGAAGGCGGCTCGTGAGAAGAGTTCCGCGGCGTCCTCGTTGGGACGGGAGGACAGGGAGGCGACCCTCGACGCCAAGGTCGCGTAGTCCGGGAGCTCATGCGGCCCGAGCGCGAAGGCCGTGCGGAAGCTCAGGTAGGGAATTCGCCTGCCACCCTCCCGATCGAAGCGGCGGGTCAGGAACACGTGGCGTCCTCCGCCGAGATCGACGGCCCGCGAAGGCTGGGTGCGAATTCCGGCCCGCTTCTGGAGGAGGATGGCAGCGAGCTCCCACGCCGAGACGTCCCAATGGTCCGCAGTGCGCGGGAACTTGGCAAGCAACGTGTGCCCATCAGGGTCCAGGATCCACGCCTTCGGGCGGGCACCGCCGGGCGAGGATCCGACGCCGATGAGTTCCTGCACCTCATCGTCGACCTCGCCCGTGTCGGCAAAGCTCTGGGCCGCCCGTACCAAGCGGTCGAGATCCTGAAGACCGGCGTGGTGGCCGTCGGCGGCGAGGAACACGCCGCCCTGACGGAACCTCAGGGCGCCCTGCCGCGTCCTGTCGTCCACAGCCAAGAGCCGCTCGATCTCCGTCGCCGCCTTGAAGGGCTGCGCCTCGGACCTCGCCCGACGCCGTCGGTCCGCCTCCATCAGGCGACGGCCCCACTCGTCCGGGGAGGCATCGTCGAACGCCAGAAAAACGGAGCGGTGCGTTGCGGGGGTATGGGGACCCCGCTGCAACGGGAGGTCCGGGGAGATGGCAAAGCCGCGCGGGTCCGCGAGCCAATCGTCGCGATAGGTGAAGGTCAGCGACTCGAACTGGTGGCCGGGCCGCGCGTCAACCCTGCAATCACCGACATGCCGCTCGTCGATCCAGACCTCGAAGCTCATGGCGTCCGCCGGCGGGCGCGCTGGCGGCCCAGGAGCGGAGCGCGCAGCCGGCCCAGCTCGGTCTCGAGCGGGTCCGTGGCCACGACGATGCCCTCCGCGACGTTCAGGACCCGGGCGACGGCCAGGAAGCTGCCGAGCTTGACGCCGGGATCCCCCTTTTCTACCCGCCGCAGCGTCGGCAGCGAGACATCGGCGCGCTCCGCGGCGAGTTCCTGGCTGAGGCCGAGCACGATGCGCCACTGACGCAGGTGCTCGCCCATCCGACGCGCTTCATCCATGACTTCCTCCCATGCCAAGCATACTGGGAGTTTGCTTTATGAGCGATAAAGCAACGTATGAGTTTTATTATCAACTGCACTCGTCGAGGGCGATCGGAACCCCGGGACGCGCCACGGCCCCTCCGCATTGCAGAGAGGCCGGGGCGTCGCCGTTGCTCCCGGGCGGGGCTCGGCGCGCCTCAGGCGATCCGGGTGCCCGTGGCGAGCTTGCCCGCGGGGGTGGCCAGCCGGCGTCGTCCACTGAACATGAGCCCACCGGCCAGGAGCAGCTGCAGCCCGAGCCCGAGCGGCCAGATCGGCGGCTGCCCCGACAGGTCCGTGGGCTCGCGCTTGACGCCGTCGCGGCAGGGGGTCGTCGCGGCCGGTCCCGCCTGGGACATCCGCACGCCCTGGCTGATCGCCGCCATGGGACCCTCTGCCCCCCAGCTCTCCGGGTCGCGTTCCCGCTGCGGCACGGCGTCGGCCACGACGACGAAGGGGTTCGCGGCCAACAGCCACGTGATCCGCTCCGTATGGAAGACGGGCTGCACGCCGCCCTGGCTCGAGCACACGTAGTACTCGGTGTCGATGGCCGGGTCCTGGTACTTGCGGTCGATCTCTTCGAAGAACGCCTGCTCCTCTGCCGAGTTCAGCGGCTCTCCGTCCTCCCCCAGGACCCGGCCCTCGGCGTCGTACTCGACGTTGGACCACGGGTCGTTGGGGAAGACCTGGGTGTGCACCACGGCGGTCGACTCGACGAGCCGGTAGCTGAGCCCGTAGGCGATCACGGTGCCCAGGCCCAGCAGGGCGACGAGGAGGTAGGAGGCCACGATCGCGAAGAGCGGCCGGTTGGAGCGGGCGGAGACCCCGACGCCGATCGCGCACGCGATGCCCAGCTCGACGGCGGCGAGCAGCAGGAACACCGGCACGGCCGGCAGGTACACGTCGCCGTAGGACATGGCCCAGGCGATCATCGGGACGGCAGCGACGAGGAAGCCGAGCGCCGCGACCCAGGCGGCGAGCCACTTCCCGAGCACGATCTGTCCCGGGGTCAGGAGCGTGTTCTGCAGGATCGCGAGCGTCCCGCCGGCACGGTCGCCCGTGATCGAGTTCGCCGAGAGGGCGGGGACGACGAGGAAGCCGAAGAACAGCACGAACCCGACAACGAGCTCGAACATCACCTGTCCGGTGCCCTCGTCGAAGCCCGCCGTGTAGGCGGCGAGCCCCGTGACGAGGGCGATGACCGCGAACCAGACGGCCAGCATGACGTACCAGGCGCGCGAGCGGATCCGCTGCTTCATCTCCAGCTCGAAGACGGTCAGGATCCCCGAGAGGTAGCCCAGACGCGGGCCGTCCGGGGTGCCCGACGCGGTGCGGCCCTGTTCCATCGTGGTGCTCATCGCTCCGCCTCCCCGTTGCTGGACATGGTGCTCAAGTAGGTCTCCTCCAGGGCCCCGGAGGCGGGTGCGAAGGCGGTCACGGCGACCCCCGCGGAGACGAGCGTGCGCAGGAGCGCGGCGGCCTCGGCCTCCGAGGCGAGCTGCACCGTCACCCCGTTGCGGCGTTGCGATTCCGGCAGCCCGTAGCGGACGCCGGCCTTGCCGAGCGCCTCCATGAGCGCGCGGGCGTCGAGCCCCTGGATGCCGTAGCGGCGGGACTGCGCCCCGGCCTCATCCACGGACTGCTCGCGGATGGTGCGCCCCGTGGAGACGAACACGGCGCGGTCGGCGATCTCATCGAGCTCGGAGAGGACGTGGGAGCTGACGACGACGGTGCGCCCCTCGGCGGCGAAGCGCCGCAGGAGGTTGCGCAGGTCGATCCGGGCCCCCGGATCCAGCCCGGAGGCGGGCTCGTCGAGCAGGAGCACGGCAGGGTCGTTCACGAGCGCGCGGGCCAGGGACAGGCGTTGCTGCTGTCCGCGGGAGAGCACCCGGGCCGGCTGGTGGGCGTAGCCGCCGAGCTTGACGAGGTCCAGGAGCTCGTCCGCCCGTTCCCGCGCGGCGGCGGCGTCCTTGCCGTAGAGCTTGCCGACGGTCGTGAGGATCTCCCGTGCGGTCAACGCCTCCCACACGCCGAGCGTGTCCGGCATCCAGCCGAGCAGCGCGCGGACGTCGCGCGGACGCTCGACGGGGTCGATGCCGCAGACCGAGATCGTGCCGGCGTCGGGGCGGAGCAGCGAGGCGAGCATGAGCAGCAGCGTCGTCTTGCCGGAGCCGTTGGGACCGATGAGCGCGGTGACCTGTCCGGGGGGCGCGCTGAAGTCCATGGAGGCGACCGCCTGGACGGGGCCGAAGCTGCGGGCGAGGCCGCTCGCGATGATGCCGCCGCCGGGGAAGCGCCCGTCGGATGCGTGCTGGGTGGTGGACACGGGGACCGGCCTTTCTGGAACCGCTGCCGTGGATTCTCGATTCCACGCACCACGCTACGGGCCGCCGATCGGCTCCGGACAGCTACCCAGGGATGATCTTTGCCCCGCCAATGTGACCCCCTGCGGTCATGGAGTTCGGCCGCGCCGAAGCCCCGTCGCTAGACTGTGACGGCACGTGCCCGGACGGCACGGCCCCCGACCCCGACCACCCCCGTGGAGTGTGCGAAGGCATGAGCCTGATTGTCCAGAAGTTCGGCGGTTCCTCCGTCTCGGATGCCGAGGGCATCAAACGCGTGGCCCGCCGTGTCCTCGCGACCCGCGACGCCGGAAACGACGTCGTCGTGGTGGTCTCCGCGATGGGCGACACGACCGACGAGCTCCTGGACCTCGCCGGCCAGCTCACCGAGGCCCCGCCGGCGCGCGAGATGGACATGCTCCTCTCCGCGGGCGAACGCATCTCGATGGCGCTCCTGGCCATGACCATCAACGGCCTCGGCGGCCAGGCCGTGTCCTTCACGGGCAGCCAGGCCGGCATGATCACCGACTCGATCCACGGCAAGGCCCGCATCATCGACGTCTCCCCGCAGCGCGTGCGCCGCGCGATCGACCGCGGCTACGTGGCGATCGTGGCCGGCTTCCAGGGCATGAGCAAGGAATCCAACGACATCACCACGATGGGCCGCGGCGGCTCGGACACGACGGCCGTGGCGCTCGCCGCCGCCCTGGATGCGGACGTCTGCGAGATCTACACCGACGTCGACGGCGTCTACACGGCCGATCCGCGGATCGTCCCCAGCGCGCAGAAGATCGACAGGATCTCGAGCGAGGAGATGCTGGAGATGGCGGCGTCCGGAGCCAAGATCCTGCACCTGCGCTGCGTGGAGTACGCGCGGCGCTTCGGCGTCCCGCTGCACGTGCGCTCCTCGTTCAGCAACCACGAAGGCACCTGGGTGCTGCCGAGCCCCGACGACCAGATCAAGATTCAAGAGGGAGAACCCTTGGAACAGCCCATCATCTCCGGCGTCGCCCACGACCGCTCCGAGGCCAAGGTCACCGTGGTCGGCGTCCCGGACATCCCCGGCAAGGCCGCGCAGATCTTCGGCGTCATCGCCGGCGCGCACTCGAACATCGACATGATCGTGCAGAACGTCTCCACGCACGGCTCCGGCAAGACGGACATCTCCTTCACCCTGCCCGTCGTCGAGGGCCGCGACGCCCTGGCCGCGCTGCGCGCCGCGCAGAAGGACATCGGCTTCGAGGAGATCGAGTACGACGACGAGATCGGCAAGCTCTCGCTCATCGGCGCCGGCATGCGCTCCAACCCGGGCGTCTCCTACCGCTTCTTCGACGCCCTGCACCTCGCGGGCGTGAACGTGGACATGATCTCCACGTCCGAGATCCGCATCTCGGTGGTCACGCACGCGGACAAGCTCGACGCCGCGGTGCGCGCCGTCCACGCCGCGTTCGACCTCGACTCCGAAGACGAGGCGACGGTCTACGGCGGCACGGGCCGCTAGACCCGTCCGTCCCCGGCCGTGCCGGATAATGGTGGGGTGCCCTCCCCCGCCGATCCCGCCACCGCGCGCACCCTCGACGCCTTCGACGCCTTCGACGTCCTGGGTGCGGATCAGTGGCGCGCCCGGGAACGCGCCCACGCCGCACGTGTGGAACGCTTCGCCGCGCCGTTCATCGAGCGCCGGCACGCGGGGCGCAAGCACCCGGTGGAGGACTTCCTCTTCACCTACTACACCCAGAAGCCCGGCCAGCTGCAGCGCTGGCACCCGGGCGCCGGCGTCGTCCTGCTCGACGCGGCGGACACGGAACGGGCCGGTTGGAAGTTCTACCGCACGGCCCCGCCGGAGGAGGCGGGCCGGGCTGGTTCCGGCGTGGTCCTCGACGCCGCCGCCTTTCTCGAGGCGCGGCGGGAGGCCGTGGACTTCGCCCGCGTCATCCTCGCGGGGACCGCGGCGCGCCCGGCCCAGCTCTCCTGCTTCGGCCTGCACGAGTGGGCCATGGCCTACCGCTCGGAGGAGAACGGGATCCGCCACGAGTACCTGCCCCTGAGGCTCGGCGCCGGAGGGACGGACCGCGTCGTGGAGGAGCACCGGATCCGCTGCACGCACTTCGACGCGTTCCGCTTCTACGCCCCGCAGGCGGCCCCGCTCAACGAGCTCCAGCCCACGCGCGCGACCCAACGCGAGCTCGAGCAGCCCGGCTGCCTCCACGCCAACATGGACCTCTACAAGTGGGCCTACAAGCTCACCCCGGCGATTCACAGCGAACTGGTCATGGACTGTTTCGAGCTGGCGTGGGAGATTCGAACCATGGACATGCAGGCATCGCCCTACGACCTCGCCGAGTGGGGCTACGAGCCCCTCCGGATCGAGACGCCCGCCGGCAAGGCCCGGTACGTCGAGCTCCAGCGCGGATTCGCCGAGCGCGCGCAGGAACTGCGGGGGCGGTTGCTGGACGCCGTCGAGCACCTCGCCGGTGCCGCGCGGCCCGTTGCGGGGAGCCGGTCGTGAGGGCCGGGGCCGCCGCCCTGATGCTCTCCTCCGTGTTGCTGCTCGCCGCGTGCGCCGGCGGCGGCCCGGGAGGCGGCGCCACGACATCCGCGACCCCGGGGACCCCTGCTCCCGGGACGTCGGCCCCCGGCTCGACGCCGGCCACGACCCCCGCCCCGGGGACGGGGGAGACCTCCCCGGCGCCGACCTCACCCGCCCCGGGCTCCTCCGCCGACGCGCCGGACACGGACGTGACGGTGGACATCATGCCGGAGGGCACGGACGTCGGCACGAGCTACCGCGTGGTCTGCTCGGGCGGCCTCCCCGCCGACGGGACCGATCACCCCACGGCAGAGGACGCGTGCTCCTTCCTCGCGCAGAGCGGCCTGATCGTGTTCCTGCGTCTGCCGAACCAGGACCAGATGTGCACGCAGATGATCCTCGGCCCGCAGACGGCGCGCGCCTACGGAAAGATCGACGGGCAGAACGTGGACAAGACCTTCAGCCTGACGGACGGCTGCAAGATCAGCGAATGGGAATCCGCGGAGGCGCTTCTCGGCCGGGCCGCCTCCGCCGGCGCGCAGTAGGGGCCGCCGCCGCACGGGCGACCCTGCCCGCTCGACAGGTCGTGGACCGGGGCTGGTAGACCACGCTACTGGGCGCCGCCCGCGGCCGCCCCGGCTTCATCCCGGACAGCCGCCGGGGCCGACTCAACCGGCTCCCTCATCGCGCTCCTCGTCGATCGGAGCTTCACCGTTGAACGTACAGTCCCGAACGGCATTGGGATTAGGTCCCAGTCACCATCGACTCGAATCCCAGCAGAGTCGTAAAGTAGAAGACCGTGTAGAGAACGGCAGCCGCCACGGCGTACCAGAGGTTCTCCTTCCGGGCGGCTCGGTTGATTTCGTGTTCCGGCGTCCCTGCACCTCCGGTGAACCGGGCGCCCATGAGGTAGAACAGGTAGATGACGACGCGAATCGGGCGGAAGACCGAGCCGAGAGTCAACGCGCCGCTGACTGACAGCGTCGTGGCTGAGACGAACACTACATTGTCGAATGAGTCATCGAACTTCAGCCGTGTGAGCAACGGTATGCCGTAGGCGGCGAGCAACGCCCAAAGGCAGGCCGCATAGCCAATGCCCTCTCGGCTGGCTCGAAGGCAACTGACCGCAACGAAACCGAGGCTGATGACCGCGGCCACAAGAAAGAAGATCTGTACGAGCATGTCACTGACTCCTAGTGGGCCGTGCAACAGACGATCGGGCACCGTGCTGCGACTACCTGCCGATGGCGAAGCTGACCGCAGCTGACGATCCGTTCGTATACAACCACGTGCCGAGTTGCGAATTACGCTAGGTTTCGTTGCCGGCCACTGTATGCGTCCGAAAACGTTCAGCCGGCTCTGATTGCGGCATCAAGCGCGGGCAAGGTCGTGAAGCTCAAGACGACGAACAAGATTGCCGCCGCCAAGGCGTACCAGCGCGTCTCCCTCCTGGCTGTCTTGTTCTCCTCGTAGTCGGGAGATTCCTTGATCTCGAACCTCAACGCGACAAGATTCGCCATGTAGATGATGGGTCGAATCGGGCGAAGGGCGGATCCCAGCAACAGGGCGGCGCTCACACTCAAGAGGGTTCCCCCCGTAGTCGCCGTCTCGTCGAAATCGTAGTCAGCGGTCCAAGCCGCTGCCAGCGGGCCGGCGTAGACGAAAAACAACCCAAGCAGGCACTGCACGTAGCCTATGGTCCGCCGGCTGGCCCACACGCAGCTCCCGACGACGATGGCAACCGAAATCGCGGCAGCCACAACCACTAGCGCGGAAGCGTCCATACCAAGCCCTCTCGTCCTATGCATCCCATAAGCGGCGGTCTCATCTCGGAACTACCGACTGGACGCATAGCCAACGGAAAACGAAGCCGCACTTGTATACGCAATCGTTCCAGCCCTGGTGCTTCGCGACGCCCAGCCTCCCATGGCCTTCACGGCATGAGATACAGCCTTGGCCTTGCCCGCGAAAGTCAGCGTGCCCGCCACTGAGACGAGGAATTTTTTGCGGGCATTCTTGTCGCCCCCGAGATGGCCAACCATCGACGATGCACCGCTTAGCGCGATGGCCCCGACTACGCCCCAAGGACCAGGGATCATGCCAACCAGGTTCGACGCGAAGCTCAGGTTACCCGCCAGCGCCTTACCGGCGGAGCTCCTAGCCCAGGCTCTAACGTTCTTAGAAGTTCTAGCAGCGACCTTCTTCGTTACCTTTATCACGATCTTGGCCTTTGGGTCTGTCAGGGGACTGTGGAAATAACGGTGTATCCGGCTCGACACGCCGGGCGGTAAGCCTGGCGGGGAGGAGCCCGATATGGCCGCAACACTTGAGGCTGTGCCGAGTACGAAAACCGCTGAAAAGAAGACAGAAGTATCCGAGGGCGACGCTGCGCGCGAGCTGGTCAGAATGGCGAAGGAACAGGGCCTGTCCCTGACCGGGCCGGACGGTCTGCTCAAGCAGCTGACCAAGACCGTGATCGAGACCGCGCTCGATGAGGAAATGACCGAGCATCTCGGATATGAAAAGCACGATACGGCAGGGAAGCAGACCGCGAATTCCCGCAACGGCGTGCGCCCAAAAACGGTGCTGACGGAGACCACGGGCCCGGTGGAGGTGGACGTGCCGCGGGACCGGGAAGGGACCTTCTCACCGGTCATCGTCAAGAAGCGTCAGCGCCGCCTGACCGGTGTCGATGAGATG
>NZ_JBNWUK010000006.1:0-197570 GCF_050563205.1 Zafaria sp. Z1313 | reverse complement strand
CCGGGTGGTCAGATCGGGAGTCGGTTGGGGAATTGGACGGCGAAGGCGTTCAGGGCCTGGTGCCATCCCTGGGTGCCGGTTCCGAGCTCGCCTCCGCGGGTGGTCTCGATGTTCCGGATCCCCAGGTAGACCAGCTTGAGCGCCGCGTCGTCGGAGGGGAACGAGCCCCTGGTCTTGGTGATCTTCCGGAGCTGGTAGTTGATCGATTCGATCTGGTTCGTGGTGTAGATGACCTTGCGTATCTCGGGTGTGAACGCCAGGAACGGGGTGAAGTCCTCCCACGCGTTCCTCCACGCCAGCACCGCCCCGGGGGCCTTGGCCTGCCAGGCCTCGGCGAAGGCCTCCATGGCCAGCTCCGCGGCCTGCACGGTCGGAGCCGTGTAGATCGGACGCATGTCCTTGGCCATCGCCTTGCGGTCCCCGTAGGAGGCGTAGCGCATCGCCGAGCGCAGCAGGTGCACCACGCACGTCTGGACCACGGTCTGCGGGTAGATGCTGTTCACCGCCGCCGGCAGGCCGCTCAGCCCGTCGCAACACAGGACCAGGATGTCCGTGGCGCCGCGATTGCGGATCTCGGTGAGCACGTTGGCCCAGAACTTCGCCCCCTCCGAAGCGCCCAGCCACAGGCCCAGGACCTGCTTGCGGCCCTCGACGTCCACGCCCACGGCGATGTGGCAGGCCCTGTTCGCCACGACCCCGCCGTCACGGATCTTCAGCCAGATCGCGTCGATGTAGACGATCGGATACACCGCTTCCAGCGGCCGGTTCTGCCATTGGGCGACCTCGTCGGCGATGACGTCGGTGACCCGGGAGATCGTCGCGGCGGAGACCTTGGCCCCGTAGATCTCCTCGAGGTGGGCCCCGATGTCGCGGGTGCTCATCCCACGGGCGTAGAGCGAGAGGATCATGTCCTCGACCTTGCCCAGCCGGCGGGACCGCTTGGGCACAATGACCGGCGCGAAGGAGCCGTTCCGATCCCGTGGCACGGTGATCTGCACCGGCCCCTGCAGGGTCTGCACGTTCTTGGTGGTCTTGCCGTTGCGCGAGTTTCCCGTCCCGGCCCCGGCGGGGTCCCCGGACTCGTAGCCGAGGTGGTCGCTCATCTCGGTCTCCAGGCTCCGTTCCAGGACCGCGCGGGTCATTCGCGCCAGCAGCTCCTCGACGCCGTGGCGCCCCTGCCCGAGATCCTCCGCGGCGGTGACGAGGGCGTCGATCTGATCGGCGCTGAGAACGCCTTCAAGAGGGTTCGGAATGGTGTTGGTATCTGCCATGAGGCCCGTCCTTTCAAAGGGGTGAAACCACAGGTCACACCCCAGTTAGAGACCGGACCCTTACACACTCTATGAAACACCCTCTGCTGGCCTCCCTGGCCGAGTATGAGCGCGAGCTGATCGTGGAGCGCGTCAATGCCGGGATCGCCGCCGCACGGAAAGGCGGCACTCGTTTCGGCCGGCCGCTCTCGGACCCTGCGGTGATCGCCGACAAGCTCGCGATCGCGAAGGATGCCCGGTTGAGGGGACGCACCGCCGAGGACGCGGCACGCCTGGTCGGGTGGAGCCGGGCGACGCTCTACCGCCACCTCGGACAAGACGCCGGCTCGATCAAGAGCATGTGATCGATGATGGCCCCGCGAAGCGTTTCGGAGAAACTCGCCTTGCTGGGCCAACATGATGGCGGCGCCCCTTGGACTCGCATCGCCGCCGAGTCGGGGGTGCCGCTGCGGACACTGGCGCGCTGGTCCGCGAAGTATCGCGCCGACCCAACATCTAGGGGTTTGCAGCGTACCCGCCGTACCGATCACGGTCACCGGCGGATCCCGGCCGAACTCATCGAGGCCATCGAAGCACTGGCCCTTCAGCGCCCCGAACCCACCGCCGCCTTCATCCACCGCCGCGTGGGCGACATCGCGGCCGACCGCGGACTCAGTCCGCCGAGTTACTCCAGTGTTCGTGCGATCATCGGTTCCATCGACCCGGGACTTCGCACGCTTGCGCAAGAAGGGGATGCCGCGTACCGGGATCGCTTCGAGTTGGTGTTCCGCCGCGCCACTGCCCGCCCCAACGAGCAGTGGCAGGCCGACCATACACTGCTGGACATCATGGTCCTGGGCAGGAAAGGGACCGCGGTGCGGCCGTGGCTCACGGTCGTGTTGGATGACTATTCCCGCGCCGTTGCCGGATACACCCTCTTCACCGGGGCCCCGTCGGCGGAACAAACCGCGCTGGCCCTGCACCAGGCCGTCAACACCAAGACCAACCCAACCTGGCCGATCTATGGCTTGCCCGAGGTGCTCTACAGCGACCACGGGTCTGATTTCACCTCCGAACGCCTCAACCAAGTCTGCCTGGACACCCACGTCCGTCTTATCCACTCCCGGGTCGGCGTCCCGCAGGGGCGCGGGAAGATCGAGCGCTTCTACGGGACCATCGCCACCGAGCTCCTGCCCCACCTGCCCGGCCACATCCCGCACGGGACCCGCGGCGCCCCTGTCACCACCCCCGCGCTCACCCTGGAACAGCTCGATGGGATCCTGGAGCAGTTCATCATCACCGAATACAACTGCCGCCCCCATTCCCAGACGCACGAGGTCCCCGTGCAGCGCTGGGGAGCTTCCGGTTTCATCCCGCGCGCACCGGCGCACCCCGAGGACCTCGACTTGCTCTTGCTCACTGCGACTGCGACCCGGAAGGTGCAACGCGACGGCATCAAGTTCGCCGCCACCCGGTACGTCTCACCCATCCTCGCCGCCTACGTCGGCGAACACGTCACCGTGCGGTTCAATCCCCGCGACGTCGGGGAAATCCGCGTCTACTTCAACGATGCGTTTCTCTGCCGCGCGATCGCACCCGAGCTGGCAGCGGACTCCGTCTCGCTCAAGGAACTGCAAGCCGCTCGGTCGCAACAACGACGAAACCTCAAAAAACAATTGCGGCAACGCCGCAGCCTCGCCGATGCCCTGCCCGCCGATGCCCGCTATGTTCCGCGAACAGCTGCGGATACAGATACGGACGCGAAACAGGACACCATCGAAGAAGTCCCGCCACGACACCGATTGCGCCTCTATGAAACCGACTGATCGCACCCATAGCGTCCTCGGCCCGGGAGATGACGGCCGGCGCTTTCTTTCCGCGGACACTGGCGAGATGAACCTCGGCCCGCCGCCGCAGCACCCGAGGCCGCCATTCCAGCTCACGCGAGAACACCGCCGCTTCACCGAATTCGCAGACGCCGTCCGCGCCCACCGCTACATCGGTCTGTGCTGGGGATCGCCTGGGGTCGGCAAAACCCTTTCGGCCCGGCATTACGCCGGCGCCGACGATTGGGAACAATGGCAGCTGCCCTTCCCCGAGCACCTCGATCCCGTACCTGAACGCGTGCTCGAATCCCGCACCGCATTCTTCACCCCCACGGTCTCGGCAAGCGTCCGGGAAATTGGCCAAGGGCTCCCGCGCGTCTGCCAACAGATTTCCTATGCTCTCGACTAGGCCGAACACGGCGTCGTGGATCCCTTCATCCACCGCGAGTCACGCTCCAGCGGCCGCACCGAACTGCTCATCATCGACGAGGCCGACCGCCTCAAGACCGCCGGCCTCGAACAGGTCCGCGACTATTTCGATCGGCACACCATGGGCATCATACTCATCGGAATGCCGGGGATCGAAAAGCGCCTGGCCCGCTACCCGCAGCTCTATAGCCGCATCGGCTTCGCGCACGAATACCGCCAACTCACCCCCGAGGAACTCACCGCAGTTTTGACCCGACGTTTCCCGCCAGGGAACGACGAAGCCGATGGCGGTCTCGCACACGCAACAGCCATCGCGACCATCGTCCGCATCACCGGCGGCAACTTCCGCCTCGTCGACCGGCTGACCACCCAGATCGAACGCGTCCAAACGGTCAACGCCCTCGCCGGACTCACCCCCGAGATTGTCGACACTGCACGGCGAGCCCTACTCATCGGCCACTAAGCGCCGCGAAAAACACGCCACTTACCGTTGCGATTCACACCACCCGGCCAGCTCCGCGGTCCACGTCGCGTCGTCGGCCAGCGGCGGGGCGCCGTGGGAGAGGAAGAGGACCGGGGGAAGGGCCGTGGCTGTGCTCATGCGTCCAGCGTACGCCGATTTAGTTGAGAGTTCAAGCAAATCGTTCCACGTCATCGACCACGCACGCCGTCGCCGACCCCGGGGCGATCTCCGTCCGGCCCGCATCCTGGATCAGCGGCCCGGCCCCGCTCCCGGCGACGGCCTGGTCAAACGCCGCTGCGCCCAACCGCCGCACCGCGAGCGGGCGCCCGGCGCGCAGCCAGGCGTCCAGCCGCGCCGGATCCGCCGCGAGCAGCCACGCGAAGAGCGCGTGCGCGGCCTGCGCCGCCGCCTTGCCCGTGGACATGCCCAGGGCGTCGTTGAGCACCACCACGAGCCCCGCGGGATCCCCGGAGGGCGCGGCGCCGGGGCCCGCCCCGGGCGCGCCCCCTCCCTTCGCACCGCGCTCGGCCGGGACGGCGTGGCCGGCCGGTGTGGCACGCGGCAGCTCGGTGCCCGAGACCTGGAGCTTGCGGATCCGCGGCGGGACCGCATCGGCGGCGACGGGCTCGAACGCGATCGCCCGGCCCGCGCCGGACGCGGCGAGCGCATGGTCGGGGAACCCGTCCCGGACCTTGGCGAACGCCTTGGCGTCGGCGCGCCGGACGGCCTTCGCGAAGGAGCCCTCGGCCCACGGCCTCCACCCGGCGGCCTCGGGCGCGGCGATGAACGCGGCCACGGAAGCGAGCGCGGCGGCCGCGATGCCCTCGGCCTCCGGGGCCGGATCCCCGCGATCGACGAGCAGCACGATCTGCTGGACCAGTTCGGCCGCCGCCCCGGGAGGCGGGACGGGGCCGGGAGGCGCGGGTTCGGCGTCGTACTGCTGGCTCACCCGGCCAGTCTAGGGGCGCGCGGACCCCACCGGCTCCCACGCGGTCACGGCCACCGCGCCGCCGTCCACGATGTCGAGGTCCACGGGGAGCTTGGCGCGCTCGGCGCCCGCGTACGGCGCCACGAGCAGCGTGCCCGCGCGTGTGTCGCCCGCCCCCGCCATGGCATTCCACCCCAGGAGGGCGCGGGCCGCTCCACCGGGTTCGAGGACGACGACGGCGAGGGCCGCAGTGCGGGGCGGGGCGTCCGGCGAACGGCCGGGCGCATCCGGCGCCCGCCGGCGGACCGCGAGCACCACGGAGAACCACAGCGCGAGGAAGCGGGGCGCGCGGGAGGCGGCATCGGCGTCGTCCTCCCCGTCACTGGTCCGGGGAAGGACGAGGCGGGCCAGGGCGAAGACGAGGGCGCCGAGCAGCAGCGCCGAGGCGAGCGGCACGAGGAGGTTCCACGGGGCTTGCGATGTGGCGACCCAGCGCGGGACGGTCGTCGGCAGCACGAGGCCGGCCGCCTCGACGGGGATCCGGGAGGTGCCCGCGGCAAGGGCGTCGTAGAGGGCACCGCCGCCCCACCAGAGCAGGGCCGCGGCGAGGGCCGCCCAGCGCGCGGCGCGGAGGGAACCGTGGCGGGGGCGCACGGGGCGGGCGTCGGAGTCGTCGCGCGGGGAGCCGGACGATGGCGCGGCGTGCGGGTGGTTGGAGGCCACGGCCCCAGCCTAGGCGCCGGCACGCCCGGCGCCCGGCCACCGACGCCGCCCGCTACCCTCACCCGCGCTTGCCTTCCCCTCATCACGATCCATCCCTGCGCTGTCATAGCGCGCGCGTCACGACGATTCCCCGGTGGGTGTTGCGGGGCAAGACGAGAGGGGGTGAGGGAAGAATTTAGCTAGACAGGCATGATACTTTCTACGCAAGAGACCTAGGAAGAGGCGGAACCCATGACCAGCAGCGCCCGGACGCAGCCCCACGTCGAACAGCCCACGGACTACGACGCCGTGCTCCTGCTTTCCTTCGGCGGCCCCGAAGGGCAGGACGACGTCATCCCGTTCCTGCGCAACGTCACGCGCGGCCGCGGAATCCCCGACGAACGACTCGAGGAAGTCGCCACGCACTACCGCCACTTCGGCGGCGTGAGCCCGATCAACGCGCAGAACCGCGCGCTGCGCGAGGCCCTCGAGGCCGAGCTGCGCCGCCGCGGCAGCCGGCTCCCCGTCCTGTGGGGGAACCGGAACTGGGCACCATTCGCCGACGACGTCCTGCGGGAGGCGGCCGACGCCGGGATGGGCCGCGTCCTGGCCGTGACCACGAGCGCCTACTCCTCCTACTCCAGCTGCCGCCAGTACCGGGAGGACCTGGCACGCGCCGGCTCGGCCGCGGGAGGCCGGATCGAGCTGGACAAGGTCCGCCAGTACTTCGACCACCCGGGATTCGTCCGGCCCTTCGTCGAGACGGTCGCGGCAGCGCTGCGCGACCTGGTCCACGACGACGCGTCGCTCGATCCGGCCACGGACATCGAGCTCCTCTTCGCCACCCATTCGATTCCGCTCGGCGACGCCGAGGCCTCGGGCCCTCCCGCGCGGGACTTCGGCGGGGGCGGCGCCTACGCCGCCCAGCACCGGGCCATCGCCGGGCTCGTGGCCGGGGAGGCGGCGCGGGAGTTCGCGGCCCAGACCGGGCGGGACGCAGTGACCCCGCCGTGGCAGCTGGTCTACCAGTCGCGTTCCGGGCCCGCCTCGCAGCCTTGGCTCGAGCCGGATGTGAACGACGCGATCTCCGCGCTGCCCGGGGTGGGTCGCCGGGCCGTGGTCGTGGTGCCGATCGGCTTCGTCTCCGACCACATGGAGGTCATGTGGGACCTCGACGAGGAGGCGGCCGAGACGGCCCGCGACGCCGGACTCGCGTTCATCCGCACGCCCACTCCGGGCACGCATCCGGCGTTCGTCGCGGGGCTCGCGGACCTTGTCGAGGAGCGGCTCTCCGGGGTCCCGGCCTCCGAGCGGGCCCGGACCACGCCCCTCGGCCCGTGGTACGACGTCTGCCGGCCGGGCTGCTGCGCCAAGGCGGGACGCCCGTTCCTGCCGGCCGCCGCGGGGATCGAGCCCTAGGCGCCAGGTTCCGCCGCGCCGAGGCTCGCGCTCAAGTCGTCCGCCGACTCCCGCAGGTAGCGGATGACGACGTCGCGCTCGGCGGGCGTGAGCCGCGCGGCCGCGCCGAAGCGCACGGCGTGGTGCCGGCCGACCTGCTCCCGCGCGACCAGGTGCGTCTCGGCGGTGACCTCGATGCGTTGCGAGCGGCGGTCCGTGGGATGCGGGCTCCGGACCACATGGCCTCCTGCCTCGAGCCGGTCGAGGAGCTTGGTGATGGACGCGGTCGTGATCCCGAGGTGCCGGGCGAGAGCGCCGGGCGTCACCGTGCCGCCGGTGTTCTTCGCGGAGATGAGGAAGCGGATCGCCCGCATGTCCGTCTCGCCGAGCCGCATGTAGCGCTGGGAGGCCGCGGCGATCGCGCGTTCGGCCGCGCGCAGGCGCCCCATCTGCTCCATGATCGCGTCGACCTGCGCCAGCTCCGCCGGGCCCAGCCCGCCGCGGTCGACGAGGCGCCCCTCGGGATCGCTCGAGGCCAGGCTGAACGACTCGTGCCGCGGTGCGTCGGTCATGGGCTCAGGCACCTCTCGGGTTTCTCTCGCCGCTGGGCCGCGGCTGGGCTGGTATCAAGGTTGGCTAACTATCCTAGCCCCGCGCGGCGCGCATGCGGGCATGGGCCTCGAGCGTCGCCGCCCGGCTCTCGGCGAGGTCGACGACGGGGTCCCTCACCTCGGGCGCGAACCGGGCCGCGTACCGCCCGGCCGGGTCGAAGCGGGCGCGCTGCCGCTCGGGGTTGAGCACCCGGAAGTAGGGCGCGGCGTCGTTCCCGCAGCCCGCGACCCACTGCCAGTTCACCGGGTTGGAGGCGGCGTCGGCGTCCACGAGCGTGTCCCAGAACCAGGCCTCGCCGTCCCTCCAGTGCAGCCCCAGGTTCTTCACGAGGAAGCTCGCGGTGACCATGCGGGCCCGGTTGTGCATCCAACCCGTCCTCCACAGCTGGCGCATGCCGGCGTCGACCATGGCGAAGCCCGTCTCGCCCCGGCGCCACGCGGAGAACGCCGCGGCCTCTCCGGGTCCGTCGCCGGCCCGCGCCCAGTCGAAGGCGTCGAACTCCGGCCGCAGGTTCTCCGTGGGAAGCCGGGGCTCGTGGTGCAGCTGGTGCCAGGAGAACTCCCGCCACAGCAGCTGCCGTTGCAGCTGGGCGGCCGAGCCGGCGTCGTCCGCGGCGGCACGGGACTCCTCCACGGCCCACCAGAGCTGGTGCGGGCTCACGTGCCCCCAGCGCAGCGCCGGCGACAGGCGGGACGTTCCGTCGAGGTCGGGCCGGTCGCGCTCGGCGCCGTAGGCGGCCAGCCCGCCGGCGCGAACCTGATCGAGGCGCTCCAGCGCGGCGGACTCCCCCGGGCGCCAGGCCTCGTCGAGCCCCCTGGTCCACGCGGCGCCGCGGGCGTCGAGGCCCCAGTCGGCGAGCGCATCGGAGCGCGGGAGCCGCGCCGGTTCCCCCGCCGGGGCTGCGGAGCACGACGGCGGACCGTCGGACGAGGCACCGGCGCGGACGGTGTCCCGCGCGGCGGGGACGGGCGACGGCGCGGGCGGGATGGTGTCGGCGGCCGGCCGCGGCACGCCCTCGGGCCGGCGGAAGCCTCCCCCGGCGCGGTCGACGACGGCGCGGGAGAAGGGCGTGAAGACGCGGTAGTGGCCGCCGGTCGAGGTCAGGAGCGTGGCCGGGTCATGCAACAGCAGGGCCCGGTGCGCGTGCACGGCGGCACCGGTCGTGCGCAGTTCCCGGGTGGCCTCGGCGTCCACGGCGCGCTCGGGACCGCCGTGGCGCTCGTTGAAGTGCAGTCCCACCGCCCTTCCGGGACCGGCCCCGCGCCGCCCGGCCGCGAGTGCGCGCACGACGTCGGCGACCTCGCGGGCCGCCGGGCCACTGCGCAGGATGAGCGGCACGCCGAGTCCGGCCAGCCGCTCCCCGAGCTCCTGGAGCGCGTGGTGCAGCCACCACCGCGCCGCCCCGCCGAGCGGGCGGACCCCGGGCGAGGCCTCGTCGAGGACGAACAGTCCGACGGCCGGCCCCGCGGCGAGGGCGGCGGCGAGCGCGGGGTGGTCCGCCGTGCGCAGGTCGTCGCGGAACCACACGACCGAGACCGCGCCCTCGGCACCGTCCCCTCCAGTCATCTCAGCGCCCTTCATGTCAGCGTCCCCACCATGCCGCGATGAGGAGCAGGGTCACGAGGAACCCCGTCACGTAGTTCAACCACAGGAAGCGCCGCCAGCCGGCGTGCGCGGCGGCGGACCCGGCGTCGTCGATCCGCACGAACGGCAGGACGTTGGCCACGTAGGGCAGCGCCAGGAGGGCCGCCCACGGCCCCGGCCACGCCGTTGTCAGCATGAGCGCCCCGGCGAGCAGGTAGGCGGCGGCCGCGCCGCGGACCGTGCGCCGCGCCCCGCACACGGTGGCGATCGAGGCGATCCCCGCCTCGCGGTCCGGCACGACGTCCTGCACCGCCCCGAAGGCGTGGCTCGCCATCCCCCACAGGAAGAACGCTGCCAGCAGCGCGCCCAGCTGCGGCGTGGGTTCCGCCCCGGCGAGCGCGAGCCCGAACACGGCCGGCGAGACGAAGTGCAGGCTCGACGTGGCCGAGTCCAGGCCGGGCACCTCCTTGAAGCGCAGCCCGGGGGCGCTGTAGGCGTAGACGGCGGCGAGGGATCCGGCCAGCACGAGGGCCGAGACCCACGTCCCCCAGGCCAGCAGGACGGCGACGAACGGCGCGCCGGCCAGGCCTGCCGCCCACAGCACCCCTCGATGCCGCGCCTTCTCCAGCACGGCGCCCTCGACACCGCCCTTGCGCGGATTGCGCAGGTCGGAGTCGTGGTCGAAGACGTCGTTGATCCCGTACATCGCGAGGTTGTAGGGCACCAGGAAGAACAGCGTCCCCACCACGAAGGCGGCGTCGACCCGTCCCGCGGTGAGCAGGTAGGCGGCGGCGAAGGGGTAGGCGGTGTTGATCCACGACAGGGGACGGGAGGTCGCGAGCAGCCCCGCGAGGGTGCCGGCCGCCGACGTCCGCCCGCCGTCCGCCGTCGCCCTCACGCCTGCCCCCCTCTCCGCGGGCCCGCCGGCGAGCCAGTACACGGCCGGCACGAGGAGCACGGCGGTCGCGGCGTAGCCGAGGTCCTCCACGGGGGCGAGGCCGATCCGCAGGCCGCTGAGCCCGTGCTCGCCGTAGTCGAACAATCCGGCGGCGATCATCAGGTTGTCGAACACGGCCGTCAGCAGCAGGACCACGGCCAGCGCCCCGCCCACGGGTGGCAGGACGGCGCGCGGCGGGATGCGGCGCAGCAGAAGGGCCGCGGTGAACAGCAACGCGGCCGCCCCGAGGAAGATCCACGTCATCGCGGCAAGGCTCATGCCCGGCCCCCGTCCCGTCCGCGGGCGGCGAGCACGGCCTGCAGCCCGGCGACCAGGACCATCGACTGGTAGCAGAGGAACACCAGGAAGAACGCCTCCTCGAGCGGCAGTTGATCGGCGAGCATGATGCCCGTCATCCAGACCGAGTCGCGGTGCAGGAAGATCCCCTCGGCGATCGCCCACGCATCCCAGGCCAGGAGCACGGCCGTGCCCACGGCCAGGGCCGCGAGGGCCGGCAGCGGGGCGCGGAAGAGGAAGAGGCGGTACCGCGCATCGAGCGCGGTCATGCAGGCGAGGAGCCCGAGCAGGATCAGCAGGTAGGTCACGGCGCGGCCCTCCCGGCGGGCTCGGGCAGCCGCCCACCGCCGGCAAGCCCCATCACGGCCCGGGCCGTGACCTCGGCGCTGATGAGGCACATCGGCACGCCGATGCCGGGCCGGACCGAGCTGCCCGCGTAGTGCAGCCCGTCGACGCGGCGGCTGCGGTTGCCGGGGCGCAGGAACGCGCTCTGGGCCAGGGTGTGCGCGGGCCCCAGGGCGGAGCCCCTCCAGGCGTTGAGCGTCTCGGCGAAGTCCGCCGGGCCGCGCGTGTGGCGCACGGTGATCCGCCCGCGCAGATCCTTGATCCCGGCCCAGGCCGCCAACTGGTCCACGGCCGCGTCCGCGACGGCCTCGACGGCCGGATCCCCGGTCCCGTCCACTCCCCCGCGGCCCCAGTCCGGCCGGGCCGGTGCCGGGACCAGGAGGAACAGGTTCTCGTGGCCGGCCGGCGCGACCGAGGGGTCCGTGGCGCTGGGACGGCAGACGTACATGCTGGTCTCCGGCAACAGCGGCCGTCCCGCGTGGATCCGGCCGAAGTTGTCCGCCCAGTCGCGCGTGAAGAGCAGGTTGTGGTGGGCCAGCTCCGGCAGCGGTCCCCGTACCCCGAGCATCGCCAGGACGGCGCTCGGCCCGGGGTCCCGCCGCCTCCAGCGCCGCTCCGGATGCGTGCGCAGCTCCGCCGGGAGCAGGGCGGTCTCGACGTGGTGCAGGTCCGCGGCGGCGACCACCGTGTCGGCGGCGATCGTGCGCACGGTGCCCGCCCCGTCGTCGTACTGGACGCCCGTGACCCGGGCCCGCGCGGCACCGCGCCGCGCCGTCAGGATCCGGCGCGCCCGCGCCTCCGTGACCAGCCGGACCCCGGCGCCCTCGACGAGGCGGACCATCGCATCGACGAGCGCCGCGAAACCGCCCTGCGGATACAGGACGCCCTGGCCCAGGTCGAGGTGGCTCATGAGGTGGTAGAGCGCCGGCGTGCGGGCCGGGCTGCTGCCCAGGAAGACGGCCGGGTAGCCCAGGACCTGGCGCAGCCGCGGGTCGGCGAAGCGCCGGGCCACGTGCCCCTCGAGGCTCCCGGCGAGCAGCCCGGCCAGGCGCGGGGCGCGGCGCAGCACCTCGGGCCGCAGGAAGGCCGACGGCGTCGCGAAGTCCTCGTAGAGGAAGTGCCCGAGCGCCAGGTCGTGGCTCTCGCGCGCGTCGTCGAGGTAGCGGCGCAGCGCGGGCCCGGCCCCGGGGCTGAGCCGGTCGAAGGCCTCGAGCGCCCGCGGCCCGGCGGTGAGGTCCAGCGGCTCGGACGAGCCCTCGAACCATGTGCGGTAGCCGGGATCGAGCCGGACCAGGTCCAGCTCGGCGGCGGCGCTGCTGCCCATGAGCCGGAACCAGTGGTCGATGACGTCTGGCATGAGGTACCAGGACGGGCCCGTGTCGAAGCGGAAGCCGCGGTCCTCGATCCGCCCCGCGCGGCCGCCGGGCACGGGATGCTGCTCCAGCACGGTGACCCGGTGGCCAGCGGCGGCGAGCAGCCCCGCCGTCGCAAGTCCCGCGAATCCCGCCCCGATGACGACGACGGAGCCCGGCCCGCTCACGCCGCCCGCCCCGGGCGCGGCACGGGTTCCGAGCCCGGCACGGGTTCCGGGCGCCCCTCGGGTTCCGGGCGTCCCGGGCGCGGGGCGCGGGAGGGCGCCCGTCCCGGGAGTGGCACGGCGAGTACCGAGGCGGCGATCGCGGCCTTGCGGACGGGGCCGACGCGGACGCGGCGGGCCGCGATCCCGGCCGCCGGGGTGCGCTCGAGCTGGAGCAGCAGGCGGCCGAAGAGGCGGTGGGCCAGCAGGACGGCGCGCGCGGCACGGTGGTCGAGGTAGGAGATGCCGGACCGGGCGGCGTCGAGGTCCGCGCGGATCTCGGCGACGAGCTCCGCCTTCCGCGCCTCGCTGAGCGTCCCGCCGGCAGTGCCGGGCAGGTAGCTGCGGCCGAGCCCGGCGGAGTCGGCGGCGAGGTCGCGCAGGAAGTTGACCTTCTGGAACGCGGCGCCGAGCGCGCGGGCGGAGGCCTCGAGCTCGGCGTCGTGGCCGGGTGCGGTGCCGGGCATCGCGGAGAAGACGCGCAGGCACAGCAGCCCGACGACCTCGGCGGAGCCGTAGATGTAGCTCCCGAGCTCGGCGGCGGTGTAGCTGCGGGCGTGGACATCGGCGCGCATGGAGGCGAAGAAGGGGCGGGTCAGTTCCGGGCCGATGCCGTGCGCGCGGGCCGTGGCCGCGAAGGCGTGGACCACGAGGTTGGTGCTGTAGCCGCAGGCGAGCGCGGCCTCCGTCTCCTCTTCCAGCCCGTCGAGAACGGCCGCGATCCGCTCGGGCGGCAGGCCCGCCTCGGCGGCGACGCCGTCGACGACCTCGTCGGCCAGCCGGACCAGGGCGTAGACGTTGGCGATGTGGGCGCGGGTGCGGCGCCCGAGCAGCCGGCAGGCCAGCGAGAACGACGTCGAGTAGGCCTCCAGGACCATGCCGGAGCCGTGGGCGGCGGTCCGGGTGTAGAGGCCGAGCGGGGTCGGGCGCATCTCAGCTGCACCGCTGCATCACGAGGGCACCGAGCCGCTCGATCTCGAGGACGACGCCGGACGGCAGCTTGAGCCCGGCCGCGCGGTCGAGCGCGGACCGGCAGAGCGCGGAGGCGATGCGCCGCGCCTCCCCGGGCGCGCCGCTGGCCTGCAGCGCGCGCTTGGCCGCGGCGGGGTCGGGGTCCTCCCCGCGGCGCCGCGCGTCCCGGTCGGCGCGCAGGAGCGACGCGGCCTCCGGGTCCTGGACGGCGAGGGCGGTCAGTACGGTGCTCTTGCCCTCGCGCAGGTCCGAGTCCGACGGCTTGCCCGTGGCTCCCGGGTGCCCGAACGTCCCGAGGACGTCGTCTGCGATCTGGTAGGCGGCGCCGAGCTCCCGCCCGACGGCGGCGAGCGCGGCGGCCGCGACGGGATCCGCCCCGGCGAGGAGGGCGCCCGCGCGCAACGGGGCCTCGAAGGAGTAGGAGGCGGTCTTGAGCCGTTCCATGCGCAGCACGTCCGCGAGCGGTGCGGGCTCGTCGCCCCAGGACAACAGCACGTCCTCGAGCTCGCCGGCGGCCGCGGCCTCGACGGCCCCGTGGAAGGCGTCGAGGACGTCGTCCGCCTCCCGCCGGCCGGCGACCGCGTCGGCGGCCAGCCGGACCGCGGCGGCCAGGAGCAGGTCCCCAGCGATGATCGCGACGCTGTCGCCGGCGTGGCGGGCGTGCGGCGCGCGTTGCGCCGCGGCGCGTTCGGCGTAGGACGCCCCGACGGTCGGGTTTCCGCGGCGCAGGACGTCGCGGTCGATCACGTCGTCGTGGATGAGCAGGGCCGCGTGGAGCAGTTCGAACGCGCAGGCCAGTCGGTGCATCGGTTCCCGGTCCCCTCCGCCGAAGGCGTCGAAGCCGAGGGCCACGAGCCGCGGCCGGGTCATCTTGCCGCCCGGGACCGTAGACTCGAGCCGGCGCCACAGCCGGGCGGCCTCGGCGGAGAACCGTTCCGCCCGCCGCCTCTGCCGCGCGAGCTGGCTGGCCAGCAGGGACTGGACCGCGTGGATGTCGCCGTCGATCGCCGGTCGGATCGTCCCGGCGTCGGGCGCCGGGGGCCGGTCCGGGGCCAGGGTCGCGGTGTCCGCGCTCGCATCGTCCATGGAAGTATCTTACTTAGTTTATTGTTAGATTGGCTAGCAAGAAGTTCGGGCGGTCCCGCCAGCAGGAGGACACTGATTGCCATGACCGAAAATCCACACGCGGACACGCGCGGCGCCGCGCACATCGGGGCCCCCGCCGGAGGTATCGCTCCCGCCCTCGGGACGGCCGCCGCGGTCGCCGCGGCGATCTTCCTCGCGTTCGTCGGCAGCGGCGCGGCGGGCGGCACGCCGATCCAGGAGGCCGCCGGCGGATGGCTGGACTCCGACAGCACTCCCCTCGCACCCGGCACGGGGGCGTTCCGCATCTGGTCGGTGATCTACGCGGGGCTGGCGGGCTACGCCGTGCTGCAACTCCTGCCGCTCTCGCGCGGCAGCGCCTTCCACGCGCGACTGCGCCCGTGGGCCGCCGCCTCGGCCCTGCTCAACGGCGTCTGGATCTGGGTGGTCCAGGCCGGGCTCCTCTGGCTGAGCCTCATCGTGATCGTGGTGCTGCTCGCCGTGCTGTGCCGGATCCTGATGCTCCTGGGCGAGCGCCGCGGCGCCGCGCGTTCCGAGCTCGTGCTGGTGGACGGGACGTTCGGCCTGTACCTGGGCTGGGTGTCCGTGGCCACGGTCGCCAACGCGGCCGGCTGGCTCGGCTCGCTCGGCGTCGGCGCGACCGGCACGCCGGCCCCGGGAAGCGGGCGCCAGGACTGGGCGGACTGGGTGGAGCCGGCCGGGATCGCGGTGCTCGCCGTAGCGGTCGTCGTCGGGCTCGCGGTCGCCGCCTACGGGCGTGGACGCATCGGCCCCTCCCTGGCCCTCGCGTGGGGACTGGCCTGGATCGCTGCGGGCCGGCTGGGCGACGGACCGGCGTCGCCGCCGATCGCGTGGGCCGCGGCGGTGGCGGCCGGCGCCGTCGCCCTCGGCACGGCCCTGCTGCGCTGGCGGCGGGAACGCACCGTGAAACGCCTTCGGGCAACGGGAGAAGCGGGTGGACGCCCGCCGGCGTCCAGCGGGCCGAGGGAAACGGGCGACGCATGAGCCGCATCGCCGTCGCGGGAGCCACCGGCTACATCGGCGGCCGCCTCGTGCCTCGGCTGATCGAGGCCGGCCACGAGGTCCGCGTCCTCACCCGCCGCGCGGCCCGATTGCGCGACATCCCCTGGGCGGGGTCGGTCGAGGTGGTCGAGGGAAGCTGCGAGGAGCGGGAGGCGGCCGAACGCCTGTGCGCCGGTGTGGACACCCTCTACTACCTGGTGCATTCCATGGGCGGGCATCCGGACTTCGAAGACGCCGAGGAACGCTGTGCCCGCGTGATGGCCGAGGCCGCCCGGACCCGTGGCGTGGGGCGGATCGTCTACCTCTCGGGGCTGCATCCCGACGGGGAGCTCAGCCGGCACCTGCGCTCCCGGGTGCGCGTGGGAGAGCTCCTGTCCGCGTCGGGAGTCCCCACGGTGGTCCTCCAGGCGGGGCTCGTCATCGGATCCGGCTCGGCGAGCTTCGAGATGGTGCGGCACCTGACCGAAGTCCTGCCCGTCATGCCCGCGCCGCGGTGGGTGCTCAATCGCGTCCAGCCCATCGCCGTGCGCGACGCCCTGCACTACTTGTGCGCGTGCGCCTCGCTGCCTGCCGGAACCTCAGGGGCGTTCGACGTCGGAGGCCCGGAAGCGCACAGCTACGCCGACATGATGCGCCTCTACGCCGAGGCCGCGGGACTGCGGCGGCCCGCGATCCTCCCGCTCCCCGTCCTCACGCCATGGCTGGCCGCCCAATGGGTGAACCTCGTGACGCCGATCCCGCGCTCGCTCGCCGTTCCACTCGTCGGCTCCCTGCAACACGACTGCGTGGTGCGCGAACGGCGCATAGACCACCTCGTCCCGCGCCCCGCCGGCGGACTGACGCCCTACCGCCGGGCCGTGGAACTCGCCCTGGAGAAGATCGGCACCGACGCCGTGGAGACCTCGTGGGCCACCGCGCACGCCGTCGCCCAGCCCGCCGACCCGTTGCCCAGCGATCCTGACTGGGCCGGGCGCCCCGTCTACGTCGACGTCCGCGAGCTCGACGTCGACGCTCCCCCGGAAGCCGTGTTCGGCGTCGTCCAGGGAATCGGCGGAGGAAACGGCTGGTACTCGCTGCCGGGCGCCTGGGGCGTCCGCGGGCTGATCGACAAGCTCGCCGGCGGCGTGGGACTGCGGCGCGGCCGCCGCAGCAGCACGCGCCTCCTGCTCGGCGACGTCGTCGACTTCTGGCGCGTCGAGGAAGTGGAGCAGGACCGGCTCCTGCGGCTTCGCGCGGAGATGCGCGTCCCCGGAAACGCGTGGCTCGAGTTCACGATCGAACCGCGGGGATCCGGCAGCCTGTACCGCCAGCGGGCCGTCTTCTTCCCCCGCGGGCTCGCCGGGCGGCTCTACTGGTGGTCAGTGGCCCCGTTTCACGGCCACATCTTCGGCTCGATGGTGCGCCGCATCACCGCCGCGGCCCTGCAGGCCGCCGGCACGGAAACCGCCCCCGGGCCGGAGCCGGCGGGCCGCTGAGGCTCCGGCGCGGCCCGGGCCGCCGGCATCACCCTTCCGGAGGGATCGCGATGGACTCCTCCCCGCAGACGAGCAGCAGCCCGGAAGCATCGCCTTCGAGGGCGCATGCGGCGGGATCGATCCGCGCACCCTCCGTGAACGTCCCGCCGAGCGCGAGCATCCCCACCGCGGCCGCCGCGGTCAGGACGTAGGTGACGAGCATCCAGCCGTGGCCCGAGGGTCCGGCGTGGAACACGTAGCCGGGGTCGGGGGCAAGCGCTCCGTGCATCCAGAGCACGACATGCAGCAGCCCGCCGCCCGCCGCCACGCAGGCCGCGGCGACGCCCCAGGCCCGGCGCGGCCCGCCGTCGTTCCGTTCCATACGCCCCTCACTGCCGCCGGCCGTCCGCTGTACCTACCCATCATGCCCCCGGGATCCCCCTCCGGGTCGTCGTCGCGGAGGGATGCCGGGAGGGGCCGGCGGGCGGCGCCGACACGCGGGCGCCCGGCTCCCGCGGACCAGGAGGTCCGCCGGAACCGGGCGCGTCGGACCGGGCGGCGATGCGCCGCTCGGCAGGAGTGCGGCCTACTGCTCGGAGGCCTCCGAGCCGGCGAGCTCTCCGACCTCGGCGTGCTCGCCGGTCCGGACGGCGATCTTGCGCGGCTTGGCGCTCTCGCGGACCGGGATGACCACGGACAGCACGCCGTTCTCGTAGCGGGCGGTGATGTTCTCCGTGTCGACGCCCTGGCCGAGGTTGAGCTGGCGCAGGAAGCTGCCGCCGCGGCGTTCGCGGTTGAGCCATTTCACGCCCTCCGCGCCCGAGAGCGTGCGCTCGGCGCGGATGGTGAGCAGCTGGCCGTCGACGTCGATGTCCACGGAACCGGGGTCGATGCCCGGCAGGTCGGCGTCGAGGATGTAGCGGTCGCCCTGGCGGTAGAGGTCCATGGGCATCTCGCGCAGGCCCTGGCGGTTGTCGAGCAGCGCGCCGGCCATGCGGTCGAGTTCGCGGAACGGATCGAAGTTCGTAGCCATGTTGATCAACTCCTGTGGTGTGGCACCGTGCGTGCCATCGGCGGTTCGGTGGCGGATTCGGCCTCCGCCAGAGTTGAGCGTCATGCGCTCAACTTGTCTCGAATTTAGCACTCTACCCTCGAGAGTGCCAATAGTTTTCCGCCCCGTTCTCCGACGGCGAACCCGCCCCGTGCAACGATGGATCCATGCGCTCCGCACCCCTCTGGCTCAAGATCCTCGTCACCGTGACCGGGCTACTGGTCCTCGCGGCCTCGTTCACCGGACTGGCCGCGGGCTCGCCCCTGCCCACGATCGCCTTCATCGGCGCGGCGGGCCTCCTGGCCTACTTGGGGATCGACGAACTGCGCTCCCGCGGCGCCCGGGCGGCGCGCGCCCGCGATTCCGGGAACGACGCCGGACGGCCGGGTCCGGCGGACTGAGCGCCCTCGCGGGCCAGACGAATCCGGCCCCGTGCGTCCGTCGACGCGGCGCATCTCAACGACGGAGGGAACCACCGCCGCAGGCTTGTTGTCGGACGCGTCGGATAGATTCGCTTCACGTGACTGTCTCTTCGACGGAAGGAGCCAAGCTAGCCATGTTGTTGGCGTACCTCGACGAGTCGAGCCGAGGAGCGAAGGGGAATTTCTACTACGTCGGTCCCTTCTCGTCACCGAACATCAAGCCAGGTTCATCGAGGAACAGATGAACGGAATCGGCCAGCTGATTTCCGACCAGATCCCGGGATTCGATCCGACGACGGAGTTCCACGCCACCGATGTCTTCCAAGTCCGTGGAGCGTGGAAGTCCGTCCCCATCCCGATCCGGACTCGAGCGTGCCGTTTGGCGGCCAAGGCACTGGGGGACTCAGGCGCGGATTTCTTCCTCCGCGGCGTCGACGTCCGCGCCCTGCGCCAACGCTACTCCGTGGCGCACGATCCCCACGTGCTCGCGGTGTGCCAGTCCCTCGAGTCCATGCAAGAGCACACCAGCTCAAAGGGCGGGAAGGGACCAAACGTCTTGGTGATCGCCGACGAACACCACACGGCGAAGGACAGCCGAACGCGCTTCGCCGGGCTACGCCGCGCGCCACTTAACGGGTTCACACGGCTGACGCTGTCCAACTTCCTCGACACCATCTACTTCGGCCCCTCGGACCACAGCCGGCTCTTGCAAGCGGCTGACCTTGCCACGTTCTTCTTGACTCGTATCCGCCATGAACAGCCTGAGCGGCATCCCGAGGCGATCAAGGCCCTGAACTCCATCCGTAAAGACCTCAAGAAGATCACTCGACGGGAGTACCTATGGTCGCCTTAAACTCGAAACCCCCGCGTGGGCGGGGGCTCGGATGGGCTGGAGGCGACGAATCGCGTCCTGCGCCTACAACTATACGGGCATCTTGATATGAGGCAAGACGCCCCTCCCGACCTCCTCGCCGACCCCGTCGTCGCGGCCCTCGCCCGCGCCGAGGAGACGGCGTGGTTCCGCGCGGAGCCGGCCCGCACCGGCGTCGTCCTGGCGGGGTCCGGACTGGACCCGGCGATCGTCGAGGCGGCCCGCGCCCGCTTCCGCCGCTTCGCGCCGTGGTTCGCCGAGCGCTTCGCGGACACGGGTCCCACGCACGGCATCCTCGAGTCCCCTCTCCAGGGCGCGCCGCGGATGCAGGCCGCGCTCGGCCGGCGCCTGGGCCGCGGACTGCCGGGCCGGCTCTGGATCAAGCGCGACGACGCCCTGCCCGTGAGCGGCTCCATCAAGGCCCGGGGCGGCATCCACGAGGTCCTCGAGCTCGCCGAGCGCCTCGCCGTCGTCGCCGGCGTCCTGCGCCCCGGCGACGACGCCCGCGCGCTCACCACCCCGGCGGCGCGCGGGGTCCTCGCCCGGCACGGCATCGCCGTCGGATCCACCGGCAACCTGGGGCTCTCCATCGGCATCGCCGCCTCGGAGCTCGGCCTCGCCACCACCGTGCACATGTCCCACGACGCCCGCGCCTGGAAGAAGGAGCTCCTGCGCGCCCGCGGGGTCGAGGTGATCGAGCACTCCGGCGACTTCTCCGCCGCGGTCGCCGCCGGGCGCGCCGAGGCCGCCGCGGATCCGTCCGTGCACTTCGTCGACGACGAGGCCTCGCTGAGCCTCTTCGCGGGCTACGCGGTGGCCGGCGCGCGTCTCGCGGCGCAGCTGCGGGCCCTGGAGTGCGACGTCGATGCCGACCACCCGCTGTTCGTGCACCTCCCGTGCGGGGTCGGCGGCGGGCCGGGCGGCGTCGCCTACGGGCTCAAGCTGGTCTTCGGCGACGACGTGCACTGCGTGTTCGCCGAGCCCACGCACGCGCCCTGCATGTCGCTCGGCGTCCGCACGGGGCTGCACGACAGGATCTCCGTGGCCGACATCGGCCTCGACGGGCGCACGGCCGCCGACGGGCTCGCCGTGGGGCGGCCCTCGCGGCTCGTCGGCGAGCGCGTCGGGGGGCTCATCGACGGCTTCGCGACCGTCTCCGACGAACGCCTCAAGGCGCTCGTCGCGCTCCTGCACGCCGAGGAGGGCATCGCCGTCGAACCGTCCGCGACGGCCGGCTTCCCCGGGCCGTGGCGCGTACTCGCGGACGCCGGTTACCGGGCGGCGTTCGGGCTCGACGACGCCCGGATGGCCCGCGCGAACCACGTGGTCTGGTCCACGGGCGGCTCCATGGTCCCGGCGGCCGAGCGCGGGGCCTACCTGGCCGAGGGCCGGCAGCTCCTGGACGCGATCGACTGGGCGTAGCCTCGCGAGCGCCGGGACGCCACGCGGGGTGTTCTCTCCGCCGCGTCGGTGGGATCATGGCGGCAGGGTGGATCAGCGGAAACCCCCGGGGGATGTATCACCGCGGTCCCGGGGCCCTCCTAGGTATCAGGAACCACCTGAGAGGACCGTCATGACCGAACGCCTGAAAACCGCCGGCAACCCGTTCCCGCAGCTCGATCCGCTCGTCGCCGCGGCCTGGAACGCCCGCGTGGCGGTGGCGCCCGGCGGCTCCGCGACCGTCTACGTCGCGCACGCGCTGCTCCTGCACGCCCCCGCCGGAGACTCGCCCGGCCGCATCGACGCCATCAACGAGGTCGCCGGCAAGCTCGGGATCAAGGTCGAGCCGACGCCGCTCGGCGTTCCGTCCCGGCGCCGCGATCCCGGCCGCACGCCCAGCGGCGGGACCGGCGATCCCGCCACCGCCGCCGACCCCCTCGCCTCGCTCGGGCCCGCAACCGAGACCTCGCGCCTGCTCCTGCACGCCGAGGAGGACGACGCCGACGCCTGGCGCCTGCTCGCGGCCCTGCGTCGCGCCAGGGTCGCCGACGGCGTCTCGCTCGACCACCTCATGACGGCCGTCCCCTACTACGCGGGCATGGGCGAGCCCGGCGCGGACGCGTCGGGAGGCCCTGACTGGACGGGCGTGCCGTACTACGCCGGGGTGCCCTACTACGCGGGAGTCGGCTCGCCGTCCACGGGATACGCCTCACCGGGCCTCGGCGGCCGCACGCCGGTCGCCGTCGTCCTGCCGGACCCGGCGGCGAACGCCCCGCGGTTCAAGCGGGCCCCGGTCGTCGTGGTCCCGGACACGGGGCTCGAGGACCATCCCTGGTTCCGCGACCCGGCCTCCGCCACCGCCGAGGTCTATGCGGACGGGCAGCTGCTGGGCCGCCACGGCACGGTCCCGGGATCCGCGGTCCCCGAGCCGGTGCGCAACCCGCTCGACGGGATGCTGCTCCCGTTCGCCGGGCACGGCACGTTCATCGCGGGCCTGGTCCGCCAGCTCTGCCCGGCGGCGCGGATCCTCGGCATCCCGGTCATGACCGACGACGGCGTGGTCGCCGAATCCTGCCTCATCGCCACCCTCGAATCGCTGCGCACGCGCCAGATCGACGCCCTCGCCGCGGGCAACGCCGAAGACCTCGTCGACGTCCTCAGCCTGTCCCTGGGCTACTACCACGAGGAGCCGCGGGACCGGCTCGCGGACGCCCCGCTGCGCGCCCTGCTCGAGGACCTCGGCCGGCTCGGCGTCCTCGTGGTCGCCGCTGCCGGGAACAACTCCACGACGGCGCCGATGTTCCCGGCGGGGTTCTGCGACGGCCCCGCCGACCCGGCGCTCGCGCCCCTCGTCGGCGTCGGGGCGCTTAATCCGGACGGCTCGGTGGCGTACTTCAGCAACGCGGGCGCGTGGGTGGCGTGCCACCGGCCGGGCGCCGCCCTGGTCTCCACCATGCCCATCCACCTGCGCGGCCACTTGCAGATGTCGGCGGCGCTGCGGGAGGTGGAACCACGCCGGGCCACACTGGATCCGGACGACTTCTCCGGCGGCTTCGGCGTCTGGAGCGGCACGTCCTTCGCGGCCCCCGTGCTCGCCGCCGAGCTGGCCGCCGGGCTGCTCGACTCCACGGCCGTCGACGTCGCCGCCCGCCTGGACCGGGCCTGGGACGCCCTCGCCCACACGCTGGACTGGGAGAGGCCATGACCGCCACCACGAGCCTCGTCGAGGAGGCCGCGGAGCTGTTCGCGGCGTTCCAGGACGGCCGCCGCGGGCGGATCGAGCCGCTCGTTCGGCTGCTGAACCCCACCTTGTGGCACGTGGCGCGCGCGTGCGGGCTCGAGCGCGCCGATGCGGAGGACGTCGTGCAGACGGCGTGGCTGCGGCTCGTGGACAAGGCGGACACCGTGCGGAATCCGCGCACCGTGCTCGCGTGGCTCGGCACCACCGTGCGCCGCGAGGCGTGGCGGATCAGCCGCGAGCGCCGCCGCTCCCTGCCGTGGGAGGACGCGGACGACGACGGGGCGGGCCGCCGCGGGCCGGCCCCCGGGGACCCGGCGCCGGGTCCCGCGGAGGCGCTGCTGCGCCACGAGGCGCAACGCGTCCTCTGGACGCACGTGTCCCGCCTGACGCCGCGCTGCCAGGCCATCCTGCGGGTGGTGAGCCGTGGCGGCCCGCCCGACTACGCGTCCCTGTCCGAGGCACTCGGCATCCCCGTCGGGTCGATCGGCCCGACCCGCGGCCGCTGCCTCGCGGCGCTGCGCGCCTCACTCGCCGCCGATCCCTCCTGGAGCCCCTCATGAACGAGCACGATTCCCCCCTCGACGCCGTCGACGCGGCCCTGCTCCAGGACATCGCCCGGCTCTACGACGCCGCCGACCCGCCCCCGGCGTCCCTCGACGACGACGTGGTCTTCGCGGTCTCGCTCGCGGCCGTCGACGCCGAGATCGCCACGCTCCTGGACGGGGCGCACCTGGCGCTTCGGGCCGGCGAGGCCAGCCCCACGGACACGGTGACGTTCACGAGCTCGGCACTGCAGCTCATGCTGCGCACGGCGGAGGACGACGCCGGGGCGTTGCGGATCGACGGCTGGGTCACCGGGGGCGGCATCGACGTCGCGCTCATCTCCGGCACCACGGCGCACTGGACCACGTCCGACGCCCACGGCCGGCTGGTCTGGCGGGACGTCCCCCGCGGGCCGCTGCGGTTCCTGCTCCACCCCGCCGAACCGGGCGGCAAGCCCGTGATGACGCCGGTGATCGAGTTCTGAGATGCCCTCCACCGACCCGCTGGCCGCCGCCGACGAGGCGTACCAGGCCGCGCGGGCGGCGATCGCCCAGTACCGGCTGCCCCAGGCCCGCGCACACCTGGACGAGGCGCGCAGCAGGCTGCGCCAATCCTGGCCTCCGGCGGGCGCGGAGCCGCTGACCGGTTCCGGCCGCGGGCCCGGCGGCGGCGTCGGCAGGAGCGCCGGCGGCGGAAGGCGCGGGGCCGGCCGGGACGACGAGATCGGCGGAGCCGGAGATCAGGCCCTGGCCGCGCGCGAGCTCGGCTGGCGCATCCGGCTGACCGAATCGTGGCTCACGTGCGACGAAGAAGGGCTGCCCGCCGCGCTGGCGGCGATCCGCGCCGTGAGCGCCGAGGCGGCCGCCGCCGGCAGCGACGGTGTCCGCGCGCTCGCCCACATCCAATCCGGCGTCCTGCTGGCCCGCGCCGGGGACTTCGACGCGGCACTCGGCCAGCTGCGCCCCGCCGTCGGACTCTCCGGATCCCTGCCCGTCGACGACCGCGTGCGGCTCCTGCTCAACAAGGGGACGATCGGCTCCCGCACCGGATCCCTCGCCGAGGCGGCCGACGATCTCCGGGAGGCCGCCCGGCTCTCCGACGCCCTGCCCGCCTACCGCTTTATGGCCCTCCACAACCTGGGCTTCGTCGAGTACCTGCGCGGCGACCTGCCGGCGGCCCTGCGCATCATGGCGGAGGCGGACGGGCTGGACGTCGAGGTCGACCGCTCCGTCGCGCGCCACGACCGTGCCCGCGTGCTGATGGAGGCCGGGCTCGTCGAGGACGCCGCACCGCTGATCGAGCAGGCGGTCGGCGAACTGCGGGACGCCGGGCTGGCCGCGGAATGCGGCGAGGCCCGGCTGGACCAGGCGCGCTGCGCGGTGCTCGCCGGCCGCCCCGCCGATGCCGTCCGGCTCGCCGCCGCCGTCGTGGCCGAGTCCACCGAGCGCGGCGAGGACGCCCGCGCCCAGGAGGCGGAGGCCGTCCGGCTCGAGGCCCTGCTCCTGGGCTCCGCTCCCGTCGAGTCCATGGATCCGGCCCTGCTCGCCGCCCAGGCCACCGCCCTCGCCGCGGCGGCGCGCCACGCCGGCAGGCCGTGGCTCGCCGACCGGGCCATCGCGCTGGCGCTCATCGCCACGGGCCGCGCCACCTCCGGTGCGGACGGGCCCGGCCATCCCGTCGGCGACCCCATCGGCGACCCCGCTGGCTTCACCCCTTCGCCGCCCGAGCCGCCCCGTGCCCTCGGCGCGGCGCGGCACCCGGGCGGGGCCCCGGCGTCGGACTCCCCCGCCCTGCCGCCCGACGCCGCGGCGCGCTTGCGGCGGATGCGCGCCTCGCCATACCTCTCGACGCGGATCCTGGCCGTGCTCGCCCAGCTCGCGACGGCGCAGGATCCCGCCGCCCGCGGGAGGCTCCTGCGAGCCGCCGCCCGGGACACGGCCGCCGCCCGGGCCGGCGTGGCCAGCCTGGACCTGCGCACCGCCGTCGCGGTCCACTTGGCGCCCGTCATGCGGATCGACCTCGCCCGGGCCGCGGCCGGTGGCGACGCGTGGGCCGCCCTGCGCGCCACCGAACGCTGGCGCCACGCCCTCCAGGGGGTCCCTTCCGTGCACCCACCGGGCGACGCACGGGTCGCCGGGCTGTGGTCCAGCCTGCGCCGGCACCACGAGGAGGTCCGCACGGCCGGGCCCTCCGAGGCGGGGCGGCTGCGGGCCGAGGCCGCGGGGATCGAACACCGTCTGCGCGAGCACTACTGGTCCGGCCGGTCCGAGGCGCGGGCCGGGCCCGGGCCGCGCCTCTCCCGCGCCGCGTGGGGGCCGGCCAGCGTGCTGAGCTACTTCTGGGCCGGGGACGCGTTGCACGTCGTGGCCGTGGAACCGGGGCGGCCCGCCCGCCTCGAGCGGCTCGGGGACCGGCCCCGGATCACCGAGCTCGTGGACCGAGCCGTCGCCGATGCGGCCGCCGCGGCGCAGGCACCCGCGGGGCCGCTCGCCGCCGTCGTGCTGTCCTCCCTCGGCGACTCCCTCGCCCGGCTCGAGGACGCGATCCTGCCCGGCCCGGTCGCCGAAGGGCCGATCGTCGTGGTCCCCAGCGGGGCGCTGGCCCGCTTGCCGTGGGGCATGCTGCCGGGCCTGCGCGGCCGGGGCGTGACGCTGAGCCGCTCCGTCGGCGCGTGGGACGCGGGCCGCACGGAACTCGGCCGGCCGCCCCGCGTCGCCGTCGCCGCCGGCCCGGGGCTGGCGCTGGCCCGCCACGAATGCGCGCGGGTCGCGGGCCATTGGCCCGGGGCGCTGACGATCCCTGCGGAGCCGGCCGCGGTCACGGCGGCGCTGGCCGCGTACGACGTCGTCCACCTCGCCGCGCACGGGCGGCACCGCGAGGACAGCCCCCTGTTCTCCTCGCTGCGGCTGCACGGCGGCGCGCTGTTCGCGCACGAGCTCGAACAGGTGCCGATCCGGGCCTCGCTCGTGGTGCTGTCGGCGTGCGGCGCCGGGCGCGGGCGGCTGCGGCCCGGCGACGAGGCCCTGGGGCTCACCTCGAGTCTCCTGGCCATGGGGGTGAAGGCCGTCGTGGCGCCGCTGACCGACGTCCCGGACCACGTGGCCGCGCGCCTGATGCCCGAGCTGCATTCGCGCCTCGCCGCCGGACAGGACGGGCCGTCGGCGCTCGCCGCCGCGGCCGATGGCATGCTGGACGGCAGCTTCGCGTGGTTCGGCTCCGGCTGGCGGGTGGGCTGAGCCGGTTTGGAGTGCAGATCATGCGCGGCTCCGGCTCGGGAGCCC
Organism: Zafaria sp. Z1313; assembly: GCF_050563205.1. NCBI lineage: Bacteria > Bacillati > Actinomycetota > Actinomycetes > Micrococcales > Micrococcaceae > Zafaria > Zafaria sp. Z1313. Next base: position 171,321 of record NZ_JBNWUK010000006.1, on the reverse strand, counting down.
ACAGGATCTGCAGACCAAAGAAAGTCGGCACTTCCTGTATCAGGGACCGCGGAGGCCCCTCTTAGCTGGTGCGACGCAAAGACGCGGCGCACCAGGAGCAGCTAGAGGAGCAGCGCCATGCCAGAGACCACGCAGGCCCCGGCCTACTACTACGCCGACGGGGAGCGCGTGCCGCTCGTCCCGTCGTCGCACTTCGTCGCCGTCCGAGCGACCCCCGAGGAGGCCGAGTCGCTGGCCCAACGGTCCGCGGCCGCCTCCACCGATCCGCAGGAGCCCGTCCAGGTCCTCCGCGTTCCCGACCAGGACCTCGTGGTCTTCAAGGTCGACGGCGCGGCGACCGCGGCGACGGCCGCCCGTGCCGCGGGCGACGCCACCGGGCCGGACGTCTACGAGACGGCGGAGGACGACGGCGTGGACGCGCCGGCCGCCCTCGTCGACAACGGCGAGCTGATCGTCAAGACCGCCCAGGAGACGGACGCCGCGCGCCTGCTCAAGAAGCACCACCTCGAGACCGTGCAGGCGGACTACCCGGAGCCCGGCGCGCTCCTGGTCCGCACCCTCCGCGAGCAGGACTCGGCCGTCGCCATCGCCAACGAGCTGCACGAGCTCGACGCCGTCGACTACGCCGTCCCGAACTTCGTGAGGCTCCAGCCGCGGCTCTCCGCCCCCGTCGACGAGCTCGAGGAGCTCGCCCGGCTCAACGGGGCGGTCCACGACGAGGCGGGACCCGCGTTCACGCCGAACGACCCGCTCCTGTCCGCCCAATGGGGGATCGCCAAGATCCGCTGCCCGGAGGCCTGGGACATCTCGCGCGGCAGCTCCACCATCTCGGTCGCCGTCATCGACGAGGGCGGCAACGCCCACGAGGACTACGTCCTGGCTCCGGGATTCGACGCCCGCTTCAACGACAACGATCCGACGCCGAACCCGGCCGACGGACACGGCGTCGCCTGCGCGGGCATCGCCGCCGCGACGGCCCACAACGGGCGCGGCGTCGCCGGCGTCGCACCGAACAGCCGCATCCGCCACATCCGCGTCGCCTATGGCATCGGCGGAGGCTTCTGGTCCACGACCGACGCCATCCTCGCCGCGGGCATCCGCCGCGCCGTGGACCTCGGCGCGGACGTGCTCAACAACTCCTGGGGCAGCGGCGCCAGCACGGTCGTCACCAACGCGTTCGTCTACGCCCAGACCACCGGGCGCGGGGGGCGGGGTACCGTGATCGCCGCGGCCACGGGCAACGGCGACGTCCTCGGCGTCGGCTACCCGGCCCGCCTCTCCCCCGGCATCCGCGGCTTCATGGCCGTCGGGGCGAGCAACCAGTGGGACCAGCGCAAGAGCAAGACGAGCCTCGACGGCGAGAACTGGTGGGGCTCGAACTACGGCCCCGAGGTCGACGTCGTGGCACCGGGCGTGAAGATCCCGACCACCGACATCATGGGGGCCGGCGGCTACGGCGCCGGGAACTACATCAACACCTTCAACGGCACCTCGTCGGCGACCCCGCACGTGGCAGGGCTGATGGCGTTGATCCTCGCGGTGGATCCGGCGCTGCGCTCCTGGGAGGTCGAGGACATCATCAAGCTCACCGCCCGGGACCTCGGCACCGCCGGCCGGGACCAGCACTTCGGATTCGGCCGGATCGACGCCCGGGCGGCGCTCGAGGCGGCCTCGCGGATCTGGTCCTCGATCCAGGTGACGCCGGTGTTCCTCGGCTCCGGCCAGGAGGCCTACATCCGGGTCTCGATCAGGATGTTCAACCCCGGCATCAACACCGTGCGGCTCAACGGCCTCACGTTCCGGTCCCACTCCACGACCGGCGCCGTGCGGGACCAGTTCACGTTCCAGGGCAACCCGGGACCCGTGATGCTGGCGCGCAGCGGACACGACGCCCGCTTCACGAACCTGTTGTTCCGGGCCAACGGGACGCGGGCCAGCTGGTCCTACTCCTGGTCCGTGAACTGGGGTTACACCTTCTGGCGGCCCGGGGCGCCGCTGTTCCCGCTCGGGGCGGCGGAACCCGGGACGGCCACCGGTGCCCTCGACGAATCGTCGGGGCAGCAGGAAACGGGCCAGACCCTCGAGGGCAGCGGCTCCGGCCGCGACGACTCCCTCGATCCGGGGCCGGAGGAGGGCGCCGTGGGGACGGCGCCCGCGGACGCGGCCCGGGGGGACCGCGTCACGGTCGACCGGGCCAACCGGGCGATCACGATCGTCGTGCGCTGAGCGGCACGCCGATCCCGGCCCGCGGAGGCCCCGCACCACACGCTTGGGGGTGGTGCGGGGCCTCCGCCCCGCGTTGGCTCCCGCGGCGGTCGACGCTCCGTCTCCGCGAACATCGCTCGATAAAACATGCAAAAAATCCCGCTAATACTTTGCATGTATATGCAACAGTGCTACGTTCTGCGCATGACTTCCTGGCGCGCCGACTCCCCCTTCAACGACCTCCCTCCACTGCCTCCCCGCCGTGAGGTCGAGACCAGGCCGGTCCTCAAGCTCGCCATTGAAGCCCGGTCTTCGCTCGCCGCCCTCAACCAGGCCGTGTCCACCATGGCGAATCCCAGCGTGCTCATCAACGCCATTCCCCTGCTGGAGGCCCAGGCGAGTTCCGAAGTGGAGAACATCGTCACGACGAGCGACGACCTCTTCCGCCATGCCCAGGACGCCTCGTCCACAGACCCGGCGACGCGCGAGGCCCTGCGCTACCGGACGGCCCTCATGGAAGGCTTCGCCCTGGTATCGCAGCGGGGCATCGTCACCACGAACACCGCCCGCGAGGTGTGCTCGATCATCAAGGGCCGCCGCATGGACCTCAGGACCGGACTGGGCACCTTCATCGACGACCCGGTGACGCGCCGGGCCGCCTACACCCCACCGGAGGGCAGGGCCGTCATCGACGAGAAGCTCGGGTCCTGGGAGAAGTTCGTCAACGCGGATCACGAGCTCGATCCCCTGACGGCCATGGCGCTCGCCCACTACCAGTTCGAGGCCATCCACCCCTTCGACGACGGGAACGGCCGCACCGGAAGGATCCTCAACGTCCTCATGCTCGTCGCCGCCGGCCTGCTGAGCCGGCCCGTGCTCTACCTGTCCCGCTACATCATCGGACACAAGGACGAGTACTACGCCTCGCTCCGCGCCGTCACGTCCGACGAGGCCTGGACCGATTGGGTGGAGTACGTGCTCGAGGGCGTCCGGCAGACCTCGTCGTCGACCCTGCAGAAGGCCGCCCGCACCCACGTCCTGCAGTCCACCGTGAAGCAGCAGATCGGCCGGACGATCCCCAACGCCAACATCCGGCTCCTGGACGTCTTGTTCGAGCAGCCCTATTGCCGGATCGCCAATGTCATGGACGCCTGCGCAGTCTCGAGGCCCACGGCCACGAAGTGGTTGAAGTCGCTGGTCCAGCACGGGGTGCTCGAAGAGGTCCATGCCGGCCGGGAGCTTCTTTTCATCAACACCCGCTTTCTGGAACTGCTGACGCGGGACGCGGAGGACGGACCCGCTACCCCGCCTCGGTGACGAGCCCCTCCGAGACCATCCAGTCGAATGCCACGTCTGCGGGCTCCTCGCCGTTGACGTCCACGCGCAGGTTCAGCTGCCGCATCACCTCGTCGGTCAGCAGCGGCGAGACCTGCGCGAAGACCTCCTCGAGCTGCGGGTACTCGGCGAGGGTCTCGGCGTTGAACACGGGCGCCCCGTTGTAGGCGGGGAAGAACATCGCGTCGTCCTCGAGCACGGTCAGGTCCAGCGCGTCGATCCGGCCGTCGGTCGTGAAGACCTCGCCGAAGTTGCAGTCGCCGTTGTCCGTGGCCGTGTACACCGCGCCCGTGTCGTAGATGCCGACGTTCGCATCCGGCACGCCGTCCGCGGCGCCGCGCTCGAGCCCGTAGGCGGAGAGCATCGGGTTGAAGCCGTCGGGGCGGGAATTGAACTCCGGCTCGAGGCAGAACGTCCGCTCCTCGACCGGCAGCTCGGCGATCTGGGACATCGCGGAGATCCCGCCGAGCTCCTCGACGGCCTCGCTGCGCACGGCCATCGCGTAGGTGTTGTTCAGGGGGGCCGGCTCGCCCCAGACCAGCCCGTTGGCGGCGTCGGCGTCCCGGACGGCCTCGAACTGCTCGCGCTGGTCCGGGATGCCCTCCTCCTCGCCCATGTAAGTGATCCAGGCGGTGCCCGTGTACTCCCACGTGAAGTCGGCCTGCCCCGAGACCATGAGCTCGCGCACGGGCTGGCTGCCCGGGACGTTGGTCAGGTCGGTGACCTCGAACCCTGCGGCCTGGGCCGCGATCACGGCGATCTTGCCGAGGACCAGCTGCTCGGTGAAGTTCTTGCTCGTCACGGTGATGGCGGCGCCCTCGGGCAGGCCCTCGACGGGGGCGATGCTGCCCGGCCCGGCCTGCGGGACGTAGGACGCGGCGGGCTGGAGCCCGCATCCGGCGAGCAGGGCGCCGGCGGTCAGCGCCGCGGCGGCGGCCAGGGTACGACGCCGGAGGTGCTTCCGGCGCGGATTCTTCTGCATGTCTAGAGTCCCTTCGGGCGGGCGAGGTGCTCCACGAGCCGGCCCAGCCAGTCGACGACGAGCGCGAGCAGGGCCACGAGGACCGACCCCGAGACGAGGACCGTGGTCAGGCTCAGGTTCACGCCCGTGGTGATGAGGATGCCCAGGCCGCCGCCGTTGATGAACGTGGCGAGCGTGGCGGTGCCGACGAGCAGCACGAGGGCGGTGCGGATGCCGGAGAGCATCACGGGCACGGCGAGCGGCAGCTCGACCTTGAAGAGCACCGCGGAGGCGCTCATGCCCATGCCCCGGCCGGCCTCGACGAGCCGCGCGTCGACCTGGTTCAGGCCCACCATGGTGTTGCGCAGCACGGGCAGCACGGCGTAGGCGACGAGCGCGACGACGGCCGTCCACGCGGTGAAGCCGAGCCACATCGCGAGCAGCACGATCAGGCCGATGGCCGGGGCGGCCTGGCCCCAGTTCGCCACGGCCATGATGGGCCCGGCGTAGCGGCGCATGCGTCCGCGCGTCAGCAGGATGCCGAGCGGGATGGCGATGAGCAGGACGATCAGCGCGGAGGCGGCCGTGAGCTGCAGGTGTTCGACCGTGTAGCCCCAGAGGGCCGACGGTGCCAGGGTGGTGCGCTCGGTCTCCGTGAGGTCCGCGGTCAGCAGCCAGGCCACGACGACGGCGAAGGCGAGGCCGATCCCGCCGATCTGCCACCACAGCGCCTTCCACGTCGCGAGGCCGGCGTCGACCTCCCGGGGCCCGCCGGCGGCGGGGACGGCGGCGGTGCTCATCGCCCGCCTCCCTCCCCCGGGCCGTCCCCGGGCGTCGTGGGGGCCGGGCCGGAAGCGGCAGGCGGGGCCCCGTCGTCGTTCCCCGCCGCGGCGACCGCGGAGGCCGCCGCCGTCGTCGGAAGGGCGCCGCTGTTCAGGCCCACCGGGGAATCCGAGTCCTCGAGGGCGGCCTCCTGCGCGGCCCGGATCGAGTCCATGACCGTGTCCACGGTGACGAGACCGCGGAAGACGTCGCGGCGGCCCGTGACCAGGGCCGCGCTCGCGCTGCCGACCAGCATCGCGTCGAGCGCGTCGTTGAGCGTGGAGCGGTCCGAGACGAGCGGGAGGTTCGGGTCCACCTGCTCCGTGACGACCTGCATGCGGCTCAGCTGACGGCGCGAGAGCCACTGGATGGGGCGGTCGCGCCGGTCCAGGACCACCGCGTTCTTGTGCCCGGCGCCCTGCAGGCGGGAGAGGACGTCGCTCGCGAGGTCACCCGGGGACGCCGTGACGGCCTCCGCCAGCTCGACGTCGTCGACGCGCGCCAGGGTGAGCTGCTTGAGGCCGGCGCCGGAGCCGATGAAGTTCTCCACGAACTCGTTGGCCGGGTTCGCGAGGATGCGGTCCGGAGAGTCGTACTGGACCAGCTGCGCGCCCTCGTCGAACACCGCGATCCAGTCGCCGAGCTTCACGGCCTCGTCGAAGTCGTGGGTCACGCACACGATCGTCTTCTGCAGCTCCGACTGGATATTGATCAGCTCGTCCTGCAGGCGCTGGCGCGTGATCGGGTCCACCGCGCCGAAGGGCTCGTCCATGAGCAGGACGGGCGGATCGGCGGCGAGCGCGCGGGCCACGCCGACGCGCTGCTGCTGCCCTCCGGAGAGCTCCTTGGGGAAGCGGTCGCGGTAGGTGTCCGGGTCGAGGGAGACCAGCTCGAGCAGCTCGTCGACCCGGGCCGCGATCCGCGCCTTGTCCCAGCCGAGCATCTTGGGCACCAGTCCGATGTTCGTCGCGACGCTCATGTGCGGGAAGAGCCCGCCCGCCTGGATGACGTAGCCGATCTGGCGGCGCAGCTTGTCCCCGTCCATGCCGGTGACGTCCTCGCCGTTGATGACGATGCTTCCGCTGCTGGGCTCGATGAGCCGGTTGATCATCTTCAGCGTGGTGGTCTTGCCGCAGCCGGACGGGCCGACGAACATCACGACGCTGCCCGCCGGGATCTCCAGGGTCAGGCCGCCCACGGCGGGCTTGACCTGCCCGGGGTACTGCTTGGTGACCTCCTGTAGGAGGATCGAGGCGCCGGTGACGCCCTCGGGACGATGGGCCTGGGTGGTTTGGGTGTCAGACACGGATACCTCGCGGGGTGGTCAGCCGGCCGAGGCCGGCGAGGAGAAGATCGAGCAGGAAGGCCAGGATGATCACGCCGACGACGCCGACGAGGACCGATTCGAACGCGTTGGCGCCGCCGAGGCGGGACAGGCCGGAGAAGATGAAGCCGCCGAGACCGGGGCCGAGCGCGTAGGCCGCGACGGCGGCGACTCCCATGACCATCTGCGCGGACACGCGCACGCCGGCCAGGATCACGGGCCAGGCCATGGGGATCTCAACGGTGGCCAGGGTGCGCATCCGGCTCATGCCGATGCCGCGCGCCGATTCGACGATGCTCGGGGGGATGCCGTTCAGGCCGACGACGGCGTTGCGCAGGATCGGCAGGGCGGCGAAGAAGGCCACCACGATCACCGCCGGCGGGACGCCGAAACCGAACGGGGCGATCAAGAGGCCGATCATCGCGAACGACGGGATCGTCAGGCCGATCGCGGAGACGCTGTTGGCCGCGCTGCTGGCGGCCTTGCTGCGGTAGACGAGCGCGGCGATGACGACGGCGATCACCGTCGCGAGCACAAGGCACTGGACCACCAGGCTCAAGTGCTGCCACGAGGCAAACAGTATTTGGCGAGACCTCTCGCCCACGAATTCCCACACGTTTTGACCTTCTTCACCCTGGTTGCGTAGTTCCCGACAGGGCTTTCCAGGTCCTCGTCAGGGATTTCCACCCTAGACACAGGGTTCGACGCGCCGGGCGCTCATCCGGTCAAACCGGTCAGACCGTGACCCTTTCGTGACATCCCGGCCCGCCCATCCCGTGCCCAGTTCACGTCATCTGGGCGAGACCGCGGGCCGTTGCCGAGACCATGGGGTCTACCCCGTGAACTGAGCTCCAGACCGCAGTCTCGCCGACTTCACGGGATCCGGGCGCACCGCGCGGGACCAGTCAGAGGCGAGACGGCTCACGTGGGCACGGCGCCGACCCGCGGCGTGAACCGGCCATCCAGATCAGGACGGGACGGCGCAGGCAGGGTCGAATGCTGTCCGCGGCATGCCCATCCCGTGCCCAGTTCACGTCATCTGGGCGAGACCGCGGGCCGTTGCCGAAACCATGGGGTCTACCCCGTGAACTGAGCTCCAGACCGCAGTCTCGCCGACTTCACGGGATCCGGGCGCACCGCACGGCCTATCGGCCCGGGGCGTCGACGAACTCCCCGCGGGCGACCCGGCCGACGAGTTCGGTCAGCAGCTCGACTCCGGCGAGCATGTCCTCATCGCTCGTGAGCTCCTTCTCGTTGTGGGAGACGCCCTCGACGCTCGGCACGAACAGCATGATCGTGGGCACGATGTCCTTCATGTTGGTCGAATCGTGCCCGGCGAGCGTGCGGACCGTGCCGTAGGGCAGCCCCAGGTCCTCGGCGCACGCGGCGGCGAGCTCCATGCCGGAGGCGTCGTAGGCCTTGGACGCCCACACGTGCTCCGCCCCGCGCTCGATCCGCACGGAGGCCCGCTCCTCGATCGCCGCGACGCGCCGGTGCAGCTCGGCGTCGGCCGCGGCGAGCACCTCGGCGTCCGTGCTGCGCAGGTCCACGAGGAGGTTCACGCGGCTCGCCACGACGACGGGCGAGTTCGGGAACACCGTGAACTCCCCGCACGAGGTGATCACGGCGTGCTCTTCGGTGCTGAATTCCTCGGCGATCTCGCGCGCGGCCACGACCAGCGCGGAGGCGCCGAGCAGCGCGTCGTGGCGGTCGGCGATCACGGTGGCGCCCGTGTGGGCCTGCTCGCCGTGCACCACGAACTCGTACTTGTTGGCCCCCCACGTGGACTCGACCAGGCCGATGGTCAGCCCGTTGTCCTCGAGCGATCGCCCCTGCTCGATGTGGATCTCCAGGTACGCGGCCACGTCGAGGCTGAAGTCGCCGACCGTGCCGATGGCCTCGAGGGCCTCCCGCACGGTGACGCCCTGGGGGTCGGTCGTGGCGAGGACCTGTTCGGCCGGGAGCTTGCCGGTGAACACGGAGCTGCCCATCATCGAGGGCTTGAAGCGGCAGCCCTCCTCGTTGAACCAGTTCACGACCGCCAGGTTGAAGGCCGGCGCCCCCTCTGCCGCGAAGCGCTCCTGGAGCCGGATCGCGGCGTGCGCCGCGGCGAGCACTCCGTAGGCTCCGTCGAAGCGTCCGCCGAGCGGCTGCGAGTCCAGGTGGGAGCCGATCGCGACGTAGGGCGCGCCGGGCACGAGCTCGAGCAGGGCGAACTGGTTGCCGACCGCGTCGTAGCGGACCTCGAAGCCGTGGCCTTCGACGAGCCCGCGGAACCAGTGGCGGGTCTGCCCGTCGGCGGGGGTCGCGGCCTGGCGGTCCACTCCCCCGCCGGCGGTGGCGCCGAAGGTGCTCATGGAACGGAAGTCGGCCAGGAAGGCCCGGGCTGCCTCTGCGGCGCGGGCGGTCTGGGTGGTGGTGGCGGTGGTGCTCATGTCACGGCTCCGTTCGTCAGGATGCGGGGAGGACGACGCCGGGGCCCGGCCGGGTGCCGGACGCCGCGTCGTGCGCGGGAAGGGTCGGGTCGTTGGCCGCCGGCGGGTCGCCGGGCAGCGCATGGTGGGTCGGGGTGTCGGGGGTCGACGTGTCGAGGGGCAGCGCGTTGTGGGTGAAGCAGCCGCCGACGAGGGTCGCGAGGACCTCGAGGGCGGAGATGTCCGGGACCTCGAGGGGGTTGCCGGAGAGCACGGCGAAGTCAGCGAGCTTGCCGGCGCGCAGCGTGCCCTTGTCCGCGCCGCAGCCCGTGGCCCTCGCGGCCCAGTCGGTGTAGCTGCGCAGGGCCTCCTCGGGTGTGAGGCCCTCGGCCGGGACTCCGTCCGTCGTCCCGCCGAGGACGCGCCCGCCGTCAGTCAGCCGGTCCACGCTGGACTGCAGCGCGCGGAGGACGCGGTTGTCGGCGACGGGCAGGTCGGAGGAGCCGGCCAGCAGCGCCCCGGCGTCGACGAGCGACCGCCCGCGGTAGAGCCAGCCCTCGCGTTCCGGCCCGACGAGGGCGGCCATCTGGTCGCCGAGCGGGCCGATGAACGAGGCCTGCGGGGTCACGGCGATCCCGTGCCGCGCGACGGCCTCGACCTGATCGGGCCTCGCGATGCCGAAGTGCTCGATCCGGTTGGGCAGCGCGTTGGGCCCGTACGCCTCCTGGCAGCCGGTGATGATCTCCAGGGCCAGGTCGATCGCCTCGTCGCCGATTGCGTGCAGGGCCACGGGCCAGCCCGCGCGATAGGCGTCGTCGACGCGGGAGCGGAAGGCGGCGGCGTCGTCCAGCAGGTAGCCGTGGTTGTGCGGGTGCCCGCAGAAGTCCTCCGTCACGGCGGCGGTGGCGCCGAGCAGCGATCCGTCGAGGAACACCTTGACGGGTCCGAGCGAGAGCCGCTCGTCGCCGAAGCCGGCCGCGAGGCCGAGGTCCAGGCCGCGGCCCTCGCCGGCTCCGTGCAGGTCGGAGGCGTGGCCGGCGACCGGGTGGAGGGCGTCGAGCGTGGGCATGAGCTGCGCCCGAGCATGCAGCCGACCCGTGCGGAGGGCGGCCTGGTACGCGGCGACCTCGAGCGGGCTGTGCCCGATCCACCCGCCGGCGACCCCGGCCTCCGTGAAGCTCGTGATGCCCTCGGCGGCGTAGCGGGACGTGGCGGCGTCGAGCGCCTCGACGATCCGTTCCCGGGAGTACGGGAGCAGGAGCGCCTGGATCAGGGCCTGCGCGGATTCCTCGACGACGCCGGTGGGCGCGCCATCCGCGTCCCGGACCACGGAACCGCCCACGGGATCCTCGAAGCCCGGCACCAGCGCCCCGGCGAGGCGCAGCGTCGCCGTGTTGGTCACCGACTGATGGCCCGAGGTGTGGCGGATGTAAAGGGGGCGGCCGCCCGTGATGGCGTCGAGCCGGGCCAGCTCGGGGAAGGCGCCGCCGTGGTGCTCGTGGTTGAAGCCCGTGCCGTGGACCCATGCGGGAGCGGCGGCTTCCATGGACGCCTGCGCGTCGAGCCGGCGGACCTCCTCCTCCAGGAGCGCGTAGACCTCATCGAGCCCGCGCGCCGCGGACAGGTCCACGGAGCCCAGGCCGAGCCCCCACCAGGTGGTGTGGCAGTGTGCGTCGATGAAGCCGGGGACCACCGTGGCGCCGCCGAGGGAGAGGTCCTGATCGGCCGTGCAACCGTCGAGCTCCTCGTCGAAGCCGGCGATCCGCCCGTTCAGGACGCCGACGCTGTGGGCGCGCGGGCGCCCGGCCTCGAGGGTGACGATGTCCGCGTCGCGCAGGATCAGGTCGAGCCTCACGCGCGCTCCCCGGCCGAAGACGCCGCCGCGGTCGAGGGCGGCATGGTCGCCGGATCGATCACGAGGTGCAGCAGGGCGGGGACCCTGCGGACCGTGGCGGCCTCGACGACGCGGTCGATCGCGCCGGCCAGCCCCGCGGTGTCCCGCACGGTCTCGCCGTGGCCGCCGAAGCTGGCCACGAGGGCGGCGAAGTCCGGGTTGGTCATGCCGGTGCCGGAGGGCCGGCCCGGGTAGTGCTTCTCCTGGTGCTGGACGATCGTCGCGAACACCCCGTTATCCACCACCACGACGAGCGGGGCCGTGCCATGCGCCGCGGCCACGGCGAGCTCCTGCCCGTTCATCAGGAAGTCCCCGTCGCCGCAAACGGCCACGGCCAGGCGGTCCGGGTCGATGATCGACGCGGCGACGGCGGCGGGCACGGATACGCCCATGGCCCCGTTGCGCGGGCCGACGAGCGTGCCGGGCCCGGCGTGGCGGAGGTAGCGGTGGCCCCACAGGGTCGCGTTCCCGGCGCCGTAGGTGACGGTGCGGTCCGCGGGCAGCTTCTGCTCGAGCAGGCCGAACGCCACGCCGAGGTCGACGCCGGACGCCGGGTCCTCGGGGGCCGCGTCGGCGAAGCGGCGCCTCGCCTCGTCAAGCGCGTCCATCCACGCGCTGCCGCGGGTGCCGCGCGCGTCCCGCGGCGCGGGGAGAGCGGAGGCGAACGACGCCGGGGTGGCCACGATCTGTTGGTCGATCCGGCCCGCGTGGGTCGCCGCGCCCGGGTCGGGCAGGACGACGACGGTCGTCGCGTCGAGCCCGGCCGTGTATCCATCGGAGGGAACGTCGGAGCGCCCGCAGCCCACGAACACCAGCAGGTCGGCCTCGCGGTAGCGGGCGGCGAGCTCGTCGGAACGGTAATAGCCCAGGTAGCCGGCGTAGGCGCCGCTGGAGTGCGGGACGGCGTCGTACGCCCTCCAGTCCGCGGCCACCGGGACGTGCGCGGCCTCGGCCCACGCCGCGAGGACGGCGCCCGCGGTCCGTGGACCCGCCCCCGCGGCATCGTCCCGCGCCGCGCCCGAGGCCGGCCGCCCGGGGAAGGAGGCATCGGCGTCGTTCCCGGATCCCGTGACGGGCACGGTCCAGCCGTCCCCGCCGGCGACGATCAGCGGGCGTTCGGCCGTGGCGAGGCGGGCCGCGAGCTCGGCCGCGGTCCCCGCGTCGGGCGCGGGAGCCGGGACCGGACGCGGCGGGACGGCGCCCGATTCCGTGGTCCGGACCAGGACGTCCTCCGGCAGGCCCACCACCACGGGACCCGGACGGCCCGACGCGGCGGCATGCATCGCCTCGGCGACGAGCTCGGCGGCGCGGTGCTCGTCGTCGAGGACCAGGACGCGCTTGGCGGTGGAGCCGAACCAGCCCTCGAGGCTGAACTCCTGGAAGGAGTCGCGGCCGCGGTCGGCGACGGGGATGAGCCCGACGAACAGCACGAGCGGGGTCGCGTCCTGCCACGCGGTGTGCACGGCGATGAGCGCGTTCGCGGCCCCGGGCCCCCGCGTCACCATGGCGATGCCCGGCAACCCGGTGAGCCGGCCCTCGGCGAGCGCCATGAACCCGGCGCCGCCCTCGTGCCGGGCCACGACGGTGCGGATCGGCGAATCGTGCAGCCCGTCGAGCACGTCCAGGAAGCTCTCGCCCGGCAGCGAATACACGCGCTGCACGCCGTGGGCTTCGAGCTGGCGGACGATCAGGTGGCCGGCGGAGGTCGGCATGCGGGGTCCTTTCGGGGACATCGGGGAGAACGGCGGCGGTGGCGGAACCGATGGCCGCCAGACGGAACCGGCGCGCGCCCGGGGCGCGCGCCGGCGTCGTCCTAGTGCTTGAAGCCGGGCAGGTCCACGCTCATGCGCGGGGCGATCGAGCCGGCGACGGCGGTGAACAGGCCGAGGAAGGCGAGCATCGCGGCGGCGGGCCACCAGTGCCCGCCCGCGGCGGCGACGAAGCCGGTCGCGGCGAGCGGGATGAAGCCGGAGACCATGCCCGCGACGTTCTGGGCGAAGCCGACCCCGGTGTAGCGGGTCCGGGCCGGGAAGAGGCCGGTCAGGACCGTGCCGGACGCGGCGTAGGGGAAGGACAGCGTGGAGACGGCCAGGACCATGCCGCCGATCACGAGGGCGTCGACGCCCGTCTCGAGCATGAGGAACGCCGGGATCGCGGCGATCGCGGAGGCGATGCCGCCGTAGATGATCACCTTGGAGGCGCCGAAGCGTTCCGCGAGGCGGCCGCCCGCGATCAGGACGGGGATCTCGACGATCGCCGCGATGACCGTGCCCGCCAGCATCAGGGAGGCGCTGTAGCCCAGGATCTGCGTGCCGTAGTAGACCACGAACGCCGTGACCAGGTAGAAGCCGCCGACGCCGAGCAGGGCCGCGGCCATGCCGATGATGATGTGCTTCCAGCTTTCGCGCAGCACGGTGCGGACCGGGGCGTGCTCCGTCTGCTCCTGCTCCTGGAGTTCGAGGAACACGGGCGACTCGTCGAGGCGCGAGCGGATGTAGAGGGCAATCAGGAGCATCGGGAACGCCGCGAGGAACGGGATGCGCCAGCCGAAGGAATCGAAGGACTCCTGGGAGAAGAACAGCGTCATCAGGAAGAAGCCGCCGGAGGAGAAGATCGTGCCGATCGGGGAGCCGATCTGCGGCAGGGCGGCGTAGCGCGCCCGGCGCTGCAGCGGGGCGTTCTCCACGACGATCGTCATGGCGCCGGACCATTCGCCGCCGACGAACAGGCCCTGGGCGATCCGCAGCAGGACCAGCAGGACGGGGGCGGCGATGCCGATCGCGGCGTAGGTGGGCAGCAGGCCGATGAAGCCCGTGATGATGCCGATGCCGACGATCGTGACCATGAGCGTCTTGCGGCGGCCGATCTTGTCGCCCATCGCGCCGAAGATCATGCCGCCGATCGGGCGGGCCACGAGGCCCACACCGAAGGTGGCGAAGGAGGCCATCGCGGCGGCGGTGGCGTTCTCGTTGGTGAAGTACTGGACGTTGAAGACCAGGGCGGCCGCGGCGCTGAAGAGGAAGAAGTCGTACCACTCCATCGCGGTGCCGACGAGGGCGCCGACCGCGACCTTGGTGGCCTCCTTGTCCGTGATGGTCCGGGTGGCCCCGGCCTCGAGGTTGGTCTGGGTCATGCTGTGCCTCCGCAAGGGGTGCTGGTGGGGAAGGGGAACGAGTGGGGATCGGAACGGGAGGGATCCTGCGTCCAGCATTCCACTGTGAGGGCCGTCACGGGGCTTGGTTTCGCCCCGGAAATGACGCACGATGGTGTGCAAAAGCACAATTTGTGCCCATGTGACCCCTCGAAAGGCATCACGTTCTGTGGATGGACACAACAAGGAGCTCGACCGACGCTGGGACGCCCTGCTCGACCGGCTCTCCGTCGACGCGCTGACCGAGGCGTTCCTCGAGCGCGTCCTGGGCCTCTCCGACTACTCCGAAGCGCTCCTGCCCGTCGCGGAGATCCGCCGCACGGGCACGGGGTCGTTCGCCGCGCTCATCGAGAGCCTGCGCCCGGACCCCGATTCGGCCCGGCTTTCCGAGGTCCTCGCGGGGATCGCCGCCGACGTCGGGGTCTCCCGCGCGCGGGCCGGCATCCCGGTGGAGTCGCTCATGACCGCGATCCGGCTCGACTTCTCCGTGTTGTGGGGCGCGCTGACCGCGATCGCCGGCCCCGGGGACGCGCCGCTGCTCGTGGGCCGGGCGGACCTCGTGTGGGACGTCGTCGACAGCTACGCGAGCCAGACCCAGGGCGTCTACATGGCCGAGCGGACGCGGATGGCCCAGGAGGAGTCCTCCGTCAAGCAGGGCCTCGTCGCCGCGCTGTTCGGCCCCTCGCTCGCCCCGCCCGGGCAGCTCGAACGCGTCGCCGACGGCCTCGGCCTCGATCCCGACGCCGCCCTGGCCGTGGCCGTCGCTGCCGGGGAGGACGCGGCCGGGCTCCGCGTCGCCCTCGCGCTGGCCGCCCGGCGCGGGCTCGAGGTGTTCACGCATCCCTTCGCCGACGCGCTCGCGGCGTTCTGGGTGCCCGGGCCGGGCCGCGGGGCCGCCGGGCAGGAGGCGCTCGAGCGGGTCCTGGGCCTGCGCTGCGGGCTGGTCCCGTCCGTGGAGGGCCTCGCCGGCCTGTGGTCGGCGGCGCGGCTGGCCCGCGAGCTCGCCCTCTTGACGACTCCGGACGACACCGCCGCGCTCACCCCCTTCACCGCCTGGGCGCGTCTGGCCAGGGTGCGCCTCGGCGAGGCCGGGCTGGGCGCCGATTCCGACGTCGTGCTGGCCTTGGCGGGCTGCGGCGAGGTGGAGCGGGTCCGGCTCCGCGAGGCCGTCGGCGCCTACCTCGAAACGGGGAGCGTCTCCGCGTCGGCCGTGCGGCTCTTCTGCCACCGCAACACCCTCATGAACCGGCTGCGGCGCTTCACCGAGCTGACCGGCATCGACCCGACGATCCCCCGCGACGCGGCGCGGCTCGTCGTCGCCTGGTCCTAGCCAGGGGCCGGGCTATCCGGCGGGGGTCCCGGGGTAGAGGAGCACCCGCCCGTCGACGACCTCGACCTTATGCGTCCTGACCCCGGTCGTGGCCGGCAGGCACAGCGCGGCCCCGTCGGCGAAGGAGAACTTCGCGGCGTGGACGGGGCACTCGACGCAGTCGTCCTCGATCCAGCCCTCGGCGAGCGAGGCGGTCTCGTGCGTGCACTCGTCGTCGAGGGCGTAGAAGTCGCCGGACTCGGTGTGGAACACGGCGATGTCGTTCCCCGTGGGGTTGTCCTGGCCCTCGATGACGATCGCCTCGCCCTCGGGGATCTCGTCCACGGACCCGACGTTCATCGGCTCGGCCATCTCTGCTCCTTCACGCTGCCCGTCCGGGGTCCCGGCGGGTTCCCCTCCATCCCACACCGCAGGGGGCCGCGGCGGCAAACCGGGCCCCCTGGTGCCGCGCGCGGGATGCCGCGGCGGCGCGGGACGTGGACGACGCCGGAGCTAGCCCCTCGCGTCCCGGTGCGGCTCCGCCACGTGGCGGGCCGGGGACGCGGCGCCCGCGGAAGCCGGGGCGGCCGCGACGGGCGGGGTCGCGCCCTCGTCTTCCCCGCCGGCGCCGCCCTGCGGGGTGTCATGCAGGTGGCCGAGCTGGCCCTCGCCGAGGGACTCGGCCGGCAGATCGCGCTCGATCTTGGTCGCGAGCGGGTCCTCCGTGACGAACGCCAGGGCGAGCGCCGCGAGGAGCGCGAGCGGCGCGATCCACAGGAACAGCGGCACGAGGGCCTCGTTGTAGGACGCGACGATGAGCTCCCGCACGGGCTCCGGCAGGGAGGCGACGAGCGCGGGGGTCAGCGAGTTGCCGCCGTCGCCCGCACCGGCCCCGGCCGGCATCTTCTCGACGAGGAGCTCCTTGAGCCGGCTGGCGAAGAGCGAGCCGACGACGGCCGAGCCCAGGGTCGCGCCGACCTGGCGGAAGTAGTTCTGCCCGGCCGTCGCGGTGCCGACCATCGAGAGGTGGAAGGAGTTCTGCGCCACGAGGGTCAGCAGCTGCATGCTCGCGCCGAGGCCGATGCCCATGACGGCGAGGTACGCGCAGATCAGGGCGACCGGGGCGTCCGCGTGGATCGTGGAGAGCAGGACCAGGCCCAGCGCGGTGACGAGCGTTCCCGTGATCATGACGGCCTTGTACCGGCCCGTGACCGAGACGCGGCGGCCGACGAGGACCGAGGTGACCAGGAGGCCCCCCATCATGGGGATCATGAGCAGGCCGGCCTCGGTGGGGCCGAAGCCCGTGACCATCTGCAGGTAGGTCGGCATGTAGCCGATCGCCCCGAACATGGCGATGCCGGTCATGAGCCCGGCGACCGTGGTCAGGTTGAAGTTGCGGTTGCGGAAGAGGGCCAGCGGCAGGACGGGTTCGGCGGCGCGCGACTCGACCCACACGAACAGGGCGCCGGCGACGGCGGCCGCGGCGAAGAGGCCGAGGATCGTCGGGGAATCCCACGCGTAGGTCCCGCCGCCCCACGTGCCGGCGAGGACGAGTGCGCTCGTCGCGACGGCGAGGAGCGCCATGCCGAGGTAGTCGATCCGGCCGCGCTGGGCGGCGGAGGGGCGCGGGATGTGCAGCAGGAAGACGGCGGCGAGGACGGCGAGCACGCCGAGCGGGATGTTCATCCAGAACGTCCAGCGCCAGCCCGGGCCCTCCGTGAGCCAGCCGCCGAGCAGTGGTCCGGCGACGGAGGAGAAGGCGAACACGCCGCCCATGATGCCCATGTACTTCCCGCGCTCGCGGGCGGGGACGACGTCGGCGATGATCGCCTGCGAGAGGATCATGAGCCCGCCGCCGCCGATGCCCTGGATGGCCCGGCCGAGGATGAGCACGTTCATGTCCTGGGCGAGGGCGCCGATCACGGAGCCGCCGATGAACACGATGATCGCGAAGAGCAGGAGCGGCTTGCGGCCGAACATGTCGCCGAGCTTGCCGTAGACGGGCATCATCACGGTCGAGGCCAGGATGAAGGCCGTGATGACCCAGGCCATGTGCTCGACGCCGTGCAGCTCGCCGACGATCGTCGGCAGGGCCGCGGCGAGCACGGTCTGGTTGAGGGAGGCGAGCAGCATGGTGACCATGAGGCCGCCGAAGAGCAGGACGAGGTGGTTCTTGCGGTCCGCCTCGGGGGCGGGCGGCTGCGCGGTGGTGCCGGGCGTGGTGGTGGAAGTGGTCATGGCCGGGGACGCAGGACCTTTCTGAAGACGTCGGTGGATTCGCCGAGGTGGGCGCCGAGCTCTTCGAGCGGGGCGCCGGGGAACTGGCGGTAGGTGAAGCGGACGATCGTGGCGGCGGCCATGAGCAGCGCGCGGCGGGCCGCGGGGTCCTCGCCGAGCTCGGCGGAGACGGTGGCCGGGTCCTCGCTGAGGCGGTCGTTGACGGCCGAGTCCACGAGGACCTCGGCGTCGTTGAGGTGCTGGACCACGCGCCCGCGCAGCTCGGGGTAGCGGCCGACGAGCTCCTTGCGGCGCTCGAAGCGGCTCCCATCGCCGACCACGGTGGACAGGACCTCCGCCATGAGCCGCACGGTGCGCTCGAGCAGCTCGGCGTCCGAGGCGCGGAAGCGCTCGATGAACTCCTGCCGGAGCTCGGGGGCGCGCATCCCGAGGACGGCGTCCTCCTTGGAGGGGAAGTAGTTGAAGAACGTGCGCTTGGAGATGCCGGCGCGGCGGGCGATCGAATCGACCGTGGCGGCGGCGAGGCCGTCCTCGAGGGCGAGGGCCGAGGCCGCCTCGTGGACGGCCCGCCAGGTCTCGAGGCGGTTGCGCTCGCGCAGGCTCAGGGGTGAATCATGCATGGGTACAGTTTATGCACCAGTGCAATCTTTGCACAACTGCAGGCCACGTGACCTTGGCCGCCTCCCGTGACGGCGGATGACGAGGTGACCCCGCGTGACGGAAGTCCTTGCCGCGGCCCGGGCCGGAGCGTGAGACTCGTGGCCAGGAATCAAGAGACCCGGCCTGAAGGCCCTGGCCGGTCGGGCGGCAACCCTCCTCGCTGTAGCGGGGTGCCCCAGGTGACGATTCGACGCCCGCCGCGGCGGCGGGCGTAAGTACGGCGCACGCGCCCGCATGCGCCACGACGCGAAGGGCAGGACCCAACATGACCTCCACCACAGAACAGGCTGCGGGCACCGGCCAGCAGTCTCCCACCGGATCCGCCACCCCGAGGACCACCGACCTCGACGCCGAGCGCGCCCGCCGCCTCGACGACGCCGCGTCCTTCTGGGCGGGCCGCATCGGCGAGGACACGGCCAACGCGAAGGCCGTCTACCGCGCCCACGGCGTCTCGGAGCGCTCCGTCGCCACGCGCGTCACGGCGGGCCGCCACGAGTTCGTCGTCGACGAGCCCGCCGCGCTGGCCGGCGACGATTCGGACGCGAGCCCCGTCGAGTACGCCCTCGGCGCGCTCGTGTCCTGCCAGGTCGTGGTCTACCGGCTCTACGCGCACCAGCTCGGCGTCGCGATCGACTCGCTCGAGATCACGGCGGAGGGCGACCTCGACGTCCGCGGGATCTTCGGCGCCGATCCGGACACGCGCCCCGGCTTCACGGCGGTGCGCCTGACCGTTCACCTCAACGGGCCGGAAACCCCCGAGCGCTACGAGGAGCTGCACCAGGTCGTCGACGCGCGCTGCCCGGTGCTGGACCTCTTCGCCCGGCCGACCCCCGTCAGCGTCGAGCTCGCGGTCAACGCCGACTGAGGCCGGCCCGAGCGGCCGCGGCGGGCCGGACGACGGCGGGACCCTACGGCAGCGGGCGCCCCCGGGCCGCGGTCCACAAGCGGTACCAGTCCACGGCCCCCATGGCCGCGGCGGCCCGCTCCGCGCCGGCGCACGCGGCGATCCGCGCCGGGTTCGTGGTGCCGATGACCGGGCGGATCCGGGCCGGGTGGCGCATGAGCCATCCCAGCACCACGGCCTCGGGCGCGCAGCCGAGGCCGTCGGCGAGTTCCCGGACGACGCCGGACGCCTCCTCCTCGGGCGACGCCGCCCCGCTCCCGGGGCGGGGCGCGGCACCCGGGCCGGGCTCCGGCGTCGTACTCCTGCCCGAGTAGCGCCCCTGGGCCAGCGCGCCCCACGCCTGCAGCTCCACGCCCTCCGCGCGGCAGTACTCGATCGTGCCCTCGGGGAAGGAGAGCGCCCCGCCCTCGGGGTGGTTGACGAGGACCTGGGACTCGAGCCAATCGCGCCGGTGCAGGCCCATCTCGAGCTGGTTGACCGCCGGCGCCTCGCCGAGCGCGTCCTGGAGCGCGCGCATCTGGGCCGCCGACATGTTCGAGACGCCGAGCCGGCCGACCTTGCCGGCGTCCCGCAGCCCGGCGAACGCGGCCGCGACGTCCTCCATCGGGGTCAGCGGGTCCGGGCGGTGGATCAGCAGCGCGTCGAGCCGTTCGATCCCGAGCCGGCGCAGGATGTCCTCGACGCGGGCCGTGAGGACGGCGGGCGAGGAGTCGTAGCGGCCGCCCGACCCGTCGGGGCCCGCGAGCACGATCCCGCACTTGGACTGCAGCTCGATATCGTCCCGCAGGCCGGGCCGCTCCGCGAGGACCCGGCCGAAGACCTCTTCCGCCTTGCCGCGCGTGTAGATGTCGGCGTGGTCGAAGAGGGTGATGCCCGCTTCGAGGGCCGCGTCGACCGCGGCGTGGGCGGTGGCCAGGTCGCCGGCGTCCGGCGGCGCGTCGTCCCACCCGCCGCCGAGTCCCATGCAGCCGAACACCAATCGCGATCCGTCACCCGCCATCCCCCCACGTTATCCACTCCCGGGCGGTGATGGGCCGCTCATACAACGGAAATCGGGATCGTGATGCGGGGCCGGGGCGGCGGGCCTCAGCCGTAGACGAGCGTGCGGAGCAGGTGCGTCGCGACGCCGATCGCCGCCCCGGCCGCCACCTGGCCGGGGGTGTGCGCCCGCAGGACGAGGCGCGACCAGCCCACCGCGGCCGCCGCCGCGAGCCCGGCGACCCCCACGGCCGGCACGGGCCCCAGGAACTGCAGCGCCACGTAGACCGCGACGGCCGTGTGCACGGAGACCTTGTAGAACGCGTTCGCGACGAGGCACAGCACGAGCCCCGTGAAGATCCCGCCGAGATCGAGGAACAACGCGTCCGGCGCGTCCATGAGGCGCAGCGTCCACACCCCGCCGAGGATCGAGAAGCCGGAGGTCAGGAACGGCCAGTAGCGCTGCCGCCGCTTGGGGATGTGCCGGCTCGAGACGACGCCGCCGCGGGCGAACCACAGCACCCCGAGGAAGGGCAGCACCGTGGTGAACAGGACCGCGACGAGGGCGTGCGGCCAGCCGATGCCCGGCACGACGAGGGGCCGGCTCAGCAGGTACGCGGTCGCGACGACGGCGGGCGCATACAGCTCGCTGATCCACCAGGCCGCGCGCTCCGCCGTCGTCCGCTCCATGCCCACCATGCTAGGCGGGCCCCGGACGCCCGGCGCCCCGTGCCACGATGGGGGCATGGCCACCCGCTTGCTGATCGTCGCCGACACCCACCTGCCCCTGCGCGCCCGCGGACTGCACCCGGAGCTCTGGGAGCGGATCGAGGACGCCGACGTGGTCCTGCATGCCGGTGACTGGGTCGACGAGGCCACGCTCGACGCCTTCGAGGCGCGCTCGCGGCGCCTGATCGGCGTGTGGGGGAACAACGACGGGCCCGGCCTGCGCGCGCGGCTGCCGGAGACGGCGCGCTTCGAGCTCGACGGCGTCCGCTTCGCGATGACCCACGAGACGGGGCCGGCGCGCGGGCGGGAGGCGCGCTGCGCGCAGCGGTTCCCGGACGCCGATGTCCTGGTGTTCGGGCACAGCCACATCCCGTGGGACACGGTCGCGGAGACGGGCCTGCGCCTGCTCAATCCCGGCTCCCCGACCGACCGCCGCCGCCAGCCTGCCTGCACCTACCTCCGGGCGGTCGCCGACGCGGGCGCGCTGCGGGACGTCGAGATCGTGCCGGTGGACCGGCTCTAGTCCCGGGGCGCCGGGGGACGGGCGGGGCGGCGGAGGACGACGCCGGGGCTAGAGTCCCAGCGCATCCGCCTCGCGCTCGGCGAGCCGGGAGAAGAGCGCGTCGGCCGGGTCGAAGGTGCCGACGAAATGGCCGTTGAGCTCGAGCTGGACGGCGCCGACCATCCTCGCGAACGCCGCTGCGAGATCGAGCACGGCATCGGGGTCGCGCTCCACGCCGACGGCGTCGGCGAAGACGTCGAGCTGCCCGGCCAGCCCATCCGCCGCCCCTCCCGGCAACCGGGCGCCCGGACCCCGGACCGCCGGGGCGCAGAAGGCGCGGACCACGCGGGCCGCGGGTTCGATCGTGTTGCCGGGGGCCCGGTAGCCGGGGATCGCCGAGCCGTAGACCAGCGCGAATCGATGCGGCTGCTCCCGGGCCCAGGAACGGAAGGCGCCGGTGACGGCCGACCACCGAACGCGATGCGGGGCGCGCATGGAGCCGGCCGCCTCGAGGGACGCGGCGAGGTCGTTGTAGGCGTCGACAATGAGGGCGGTGATGAGCTCGTCGCGGCTCGGGAAGTAGCGGTAGATGGCGCTGGAGACCAGGTTCAGCTCGCGGGCGATCGCCCGGAGCGAGAGATCGGCGGCCCCGGACTCGGCGAGCTGCCCGAGGGCGAGCTCCTTGATCCGGGCGATGTTGTCGGCGCGGGCGCGCTGCCGCGGCGTGGGTCCCTGGGGCATGGAGACAGCTTGCCATATTCGGGATCACCGGTCACTTAAGTGAGCACCGCTCTTGCAATTCGCCGACGCCGGGTGGACACTCGAACCATCAATAGAGAGCAGCGCTCACAGAAAGGGCAGTCCATGCGCCGCCATCTCACTCCGGACCGCACGACCGCGGCGTTCTACGCCGCGTCCGGCCTGGCCTTCATCCTCTATCCGGCGTTGCGCCCCTACGGCCCCGAGGCCGGACCCGAGGGCGCCGCGGACTTCGCCTCGACGGCCTGGCTCGCGTCCCACGCGCTGGGCATGGCCGGCTTCACGCTGTTGGCCTTCGGGCTCCGCGCCGCCGCCGAAAGCCGAGCTGCCGGCGCGGACCGGACGAGTTCCGCGGGCTCGGGCACGGCCGGCCCGGGCAGGGCCGCCCACCACGTCTCCGAAGGACCCCCGAGCCCGGGGCGGGCGATGGAGGCGTGGGCGTGGACCGCCGTCGTCCTCCTGCTGCCCTACTACGGGGCGGAGGCGTACGGCCTGAACGAGCTCGGGCGCTACGCCGTCGAGACCGGCGACCCGGCGGTCCTGTCCATCGCCGACGCATTCCGCTACGCGCCGTTCGCGATGACCACGTTCGGGCTGGGCCTGGCGTGCCTCGCCGTCGTCGGCGTCCAGTTCGCCCGCGCGCTCCTGAGCTCCGGCCCCCTCGCGCGCTGGGGCGGGGTCCTCGCCGGGAGCGCCCTGGCCCTCTACCTGCCGCAGTTCTTCGCCCCGGCCGGCCTGCGGATCGCCCACGGCGCCGTCCTGTGCGCGGGCCTGCTGCTCGCCGCCGTCGCGGCGTGGCGGGCCGGGGCGCCACGGGCCGGAGCGCCGCGAAACGAGCCCCCGCAGGACGGGACTGCGCGGAACCGGACGCCGCAGTCCGGACCGGGCACGGGCTACTTGCCGCGCAGCTTCGCGAGCAAACGCTCCTCCGCGTCCTCCCCGGCCGCGACCCCACCGGGAACGCGCAGGTAGAAGACGAGTCCGACGACCCACCACAGGCCGAACAGGATCCACGGCTGCAGGCCGAGCTGCGCGGGCATGCCCGGCATGTAGAGGCTGAACAGCGCGGCGCCGAGGATCACGGCGGCGATGCCGATCGCGATGCCGCCCTGGCCACGGCCGCCGATGCGCAGCGGCCGGTCCATGCCCGGTTCGCGCCGGCGCAGGATCAGGAAGGACACGGCCACGAGGGTGTAGGCCAGCACGATGCTCGGCGCCCCGGAGTCCACGAGCCAGCCGAGCATCTCCGCCCCGAAGAACGGCGCGATGAAGCTCAGCGCGCCGATGAACATCAGGGCGTTGTGCGGCGTGGAGTACTTGGGGTGCAGGCGGCCGAACCAGGCCGGGAGCATGCCGGAGCGGGCCAGCGAGAACATCAGCCGCGAGGCGCCGAGCAGCAGCGAGTTCCAGGAGGTCAGGATGCCCGCGATGCCGCCGGCGATGAGGACCTTGGCCATGATGTCCGAGCCGAACAGCACGCCGAAGGCGTCGGCGGTGGCGATGTCCGCCCCCGCCAGCTCGCCGGCCGGCATCGCGGAGGACGTGGTCAGGATGACCATGACGTACCAGACCGTCGCGAGCACCACGGAGAGCACCACGAGCCGGCCGATCTGCCGGGCCGGGATGTTGACCTCCTCGGCGGACTGCGGGATGACGTCGAAGCCGATGAACAGGAACGGGACGACGACGAGCACGGCGAAGAACCCGGCGGTCCCGCCCGTGAACCACGGCTCCATGTTGGCCGGCTCGCCGCCCGTGAACGCGCCGACCACCATGACGGCGCCGATGGCCAGGAGGAACAGCACCACGAAGTTCTGCGCGATCCCGGCCTCCTTCACGCCGCGGATGTTGATCCACGTGATCACGACGGCGGCGACGGCGCCGACGAGCGCCCAGGTCAGGTGCACGTGGTCGCCGGCCACGGTCCACAGGGGGACCTGGCTGAGCCCGGGCACGATGTACTCAACGGTCCGCGGCAGCGCCACGGCCTCGAACGCCACGATCGTGACGTAGCCGCCGATGATCGCCCACGAGCCGATGAACGACGGCCGCGGGCCCATCGCGCGCATGATGTAGTTGTGCTCGCCGCCGGCCTTGGGCATCGCGGCGCAGAGCTCGGCGTAGGTGAGCCCCACGACGGCCATGATGACGCCGCCCGTGACCATGGCCAGCACGGCGCCCATCGTGCCGGCGTTGGACAGCCAGTCTCCGGTCAGCACCACCCAGCCGAATCCGATCATCGCCCCGAAGCCGAGCGCGAGGACGTCGAGGCGCCCCAGCACCTTCTTCAGCGACGGCTCGCCTTCCTTGACGCTCGTCATGCCTGCCTCCTTCTCCGCGGCCGGCCGGGTTCGGCGCGGCCAGCACGTTCTTGACTCGATGAGTCAACCTAGCAAGGACACCGGGTGGCCCGCGGCACATGACGGCCCTGCAGCCGTACTGTTCATATTGAATCCGGCCGTGTGATGGGATGGGGCCATGAGACTCGCGACGCTCCGCCTGCCCGCCGGCCAGCCCTCCCCCGAGCCGCCCGCCGAGGCGGGCATCACGCGCGGGACGAGCGCCGCCGTCGTCCTCGGGGACACCGCCGCGCTCCTGCCGGGCTTCGCGGACGTGGGCGCCTTCCTGGCCGCGGACGACGCCGGACGCCGGGCCGCGCTCGAGGCGGCGGCCGAGCGGGTGCCGCTGGGGGACGCGGCGTTCGCGACGCTGGTCACCGCGCCGTCGAAGGTCTTCTGCATCGGGCTGAACTACCGCAACCACATCGCCGAGACGGGCAGCGAGGAGCCGCGCTTCCCGACCGTCTTCACGAAGTTCGCCGACTCGCTCGCGGGCGCGCACGACGACGTGCGGATCCCGGCGGAGGACCACCGGATCGACTGGGAGGGCGAGCTCGCGATCGTCGTCGGGCGCGCCGGGCGGCGGATCTCCGAGGCCGACGCCCCCGCGCACATCGCCGGCTTCGCGGTCTCCAACGACGTCTCGATGCGCGGCTGGCAGGGCCGGACGAGCGAGTGGACGCAGGGCAAGTGCTGGGAGGCCTCCACACCCGTCGGCCCGTTCCTGGTGACGCCCGACGAGTTCGATCCCGCCGCGAGGATCACGACGCGCGTGAACGGCGAGGTGGTGCAGGAGGACTCCGTCGCGGACCAGGTGTTCGGGCCGGCGCAGCTGGTCTCCTACCTCTCCACGATGGTGACCCTCCGCCCCGGCGACCTGATCCTCACCGGCACGCCGGCCGGCGTCGCGCTGGGCCGGCGGAACGAGGCCGGACGGCACCCGTGGCTCGTCGACGGCGACGTGCTGGAGACCGAGATCGAGGGCCTCGGCACGCAGCGGAACCGCATCGTCGCGGAGTGACATGACGACCCGGTCCCACGCCCGCAAGAGCGCCCTGTCCCTGCCCGAGGTCGAGGAGGGAACGCACTTCGGCCTGCCATCGTTCGCCGTGCGCGGGCGGAACTTCGCCGTGCTCACCCGGGATGCCCACGTCCAGCTCCACCTGTCCGACGCCGACGCCGGCGCCGCGCTGGCCGCCCACCCGGTGGCCGAGCAGCTCGTGCGGAACGGGACGCCGATCGGCATCCGCGTGCCCCTCGACGGAATCGGCGGGAAGGATCTGAACGGGCTGCTCCTTCAGGCGTGGCTGGCCAAGGCGCCGAAACGCCTCGAAGCCGAGCGGTTCGGCGGCGGCTCGGAGGCCGGGGGCGATCCACGGGGCGGCGACGCGTTGCCGGCGATCGGGCGGCCCGCGACCGCCGCGTTGAGGGCGGAGGGCATCACGACGCTCGACGACGTCGCCGCCCGAAGCGAACGCGGGCTCCTGGCCCTCCACGGGGTCGGACCCAAGGCCGTGGCGATCCTCCGCGAGGCCCTGGCCGCACAGGGCCGGGGCTTCAGGGACTGACCGCGGTCCCGCGGCAGACCGCCCCCTCGAACCGCGGCACCCGGGGCTGGTAGAAGCACTCCACCACGGTGATCTCGAAGCCGGCGTCTTCCAGGAGCTCCACGGGCCGGCGCGTCAGATGGCACCCGCCGGCGAGTCGCTTCTGCCACGGCTCGATCCGGTGCTGGAGCCGACGCACCTCGGGGTCCGGGGCCAGCCCGTGCTCGAGGAAGAGCAGCCTCCCGCCCGGCACCAGGACGCGGCGGAGCTCGGCGAGCGCGAGCGCTGGGTCCTCGATGGTGCACAGCGTCCACGTGCTCAGCGCGGCGTCGAAGCACGCGTCCGGATGGGGCAGGGCCTGGCCGTCGGTCCCGCTGCGCCGGACCGGGACGGGCGAGGCCGCGAGGCGCGGCCCGGCCAGCTTCCAGGCGGTTGAGGAGGGCTCGACCGCGTCGACCGCCTCCACGGCGTCCGGGTAGAACGGCACGTTGGATCCGGAGCCGAAACCGATCTCCACGACCCGGCCCGCCAGGGGCGCGCAGGCCTCGGCGCGCAGGGCGTCCAGCTCGTGGTTGCCGCAGCTGGCGTGGAGGAGCCGCGGCAGGACGTGCTTGGCGTAGAGGCCCACGCGTCCTCCTTCCACCGCTGGCCGCTGCTCGTTGCCGCCAGTCTCCACCGCCCGCCCGCACGGCGCAACGGGCCTGCCAGGGCGCGGTCGGTTCGCCTACGCTGGGCCCATGGACTTCACGACGTGCGACCTCTTCGACGCCGACGAATCGCTGCAATCCGTCTCCCTCCCGCTGCTGAACCTGGGCGGCCTGCCCCGCTTCACGGGGCCTGTGCGGACGGTCCGCTGCCACCGGGACAACGGGCTGGTGAAGTCCATCCTCAACTCCCTCGGCGACGGCGCCGTCCTCGTGGTCGACGGCGGCGGCTCGCTCGAGTCGGCGCTCATGGGGGACATGATCGCCGAGGCCGCGGTGGCCAACGGATGGGCCGGCGTCGTCATCCACGGGGCGATCCGGGACCGCGTGGCCGTGGCCGGTCTCCAGCTGGGCGTGAAGGCCCTCGGCTCCAACCCGCGCAAGTCGGCGAAGGACTCGGTCGGCGAGGTGGACGTCGAGGTCGAGTTCGGCGGCGTCGTCTTCCGGCCGGGAGCCCGGCTGTGGAGCGACGAGGACGGCATCCTGGTCGAGCCCTGACCCGCCCGCCGGCCCCACCTCTCCACGCCCGCCCGCCTCTCCACGCCCACCCGCCTCTCCACGCCCGCCCGCCTCTCCACGCACCTACCCCCCGACGCCCGTCCAAACCCACCCCGGCCCAGTTCACGTCTACTGGGCGAGACAACCTTGGGGTGGCCAGACCACGCCGCACACCCCACGCCCTCGCCGAGACGACGTGAAGTCGACTCGCCCGCCACTGCCGGCCAGACGATGTCGTTATCCACAACCAGCGCATGCGGGCCGGAGGACGGGTGGACTGCGGGGCAGCATCGTCGCATGCACACTCTCCTAGAATCCACGACGTACTATCCGAAGCGGCTGGCGAAGGCGGTCGACGAGCTCACGACGTCGACCGAGCTTGCCTCCCGCGGCCTCCTGGCCCACGACGTGCGGCTCGCCCGCGAATCGGGCCAACTGATCCGCATCCGGCGCGGGGTCTACGTATCGGCCGACGCCTACGCGCCCCTTCGGCCCTGGGACCGGTCCGTGGTATCCATCCACGCGCACGCGCTGACCGCCGCGGCGCCGCCCATCTACTGCTTCACGTCGGCAGCGCGTATCTGGCAGCTTGACCTCTACCGTGTCGACTCCGCGATCCACGTGGCACGGCCCAGACGGCGCGGACGAGACCAGGGAACTCCCGTCACGGTGAACCACAGCCTGCGCTATCCGGATCGGCGGCTGGCCACCGTCAACGGGTTGCGGACCACGGATCTCCTCCAGACGGCGGCCGATTGTGCCCGCGTGCTGCCGATGTCTGCCGCCGTCGTCCTGCTCGACTCGGTCCTGCGCCGGGGCGTTTCCCGACAACAGCTGCGTGACCTCCTCGAGAAGTCGCCCAAGGCGCGCGGCGTCCGTCGGGCCGCGTTCGCCGTCGACTTCGCGGACCGGCGCTCCGAGTCGCCCGCCGAGTCGAGGCTCCGCCTCCTGATGCATGAGTTCGGGCTTCCTGCTCCGGTGCTTCAGCGCGAGTACCTGATCAACGGCAGCGTCTACCGGCCCGACTTCGCGTGGCCCGAGTTCGGCCTGGTCGTCGAGGTCCACGGCGACGGCAAGTATGCGCTCGACGGGAGCGTCGAGTCCAAGGTGCTCGCCGAAAGGAAGCGGGAGGCCGCCCTCATGGAGGCCGGACTCAAGCCGCTGAACCTGTGGTGGAAGGATCTGGACGACCCCAGGCTCAAGGACCGCCTCGTCGCCCATCTGCAGCCGGCGATCCGTGCGGCCGGCCGCACGGCGGGCCTTGCTGCCAGCTAGCTGTCGTTGTGCGGTCAGGCGGCCCGCCCTCGTCCGCCCAGTTCACGAAGCGTCGGCGACTTCACGGGGTCTACGCCATGCGGTCGCCAGCAAACCGCGGTCTCGCCCAGATGACGTCAACTGGGCAAATCGCGGGGGCCCGATCAACGTGGTGCCGCCCAGATGACGTGAAGTGGGTGAGAATGCGCGGGGCCGCGCGGCAGGTCCGGCGGGCCGTGAGTCGGCGGTCGCGGGTCAGGCGTTCCAGAGCCCGTAGGAGTCGGCCAGGTCGGCGATCTTCTGCGCTCGGGCCAGGCGGGGCAGGTAGGAGCCGTCGCCGACGGACGCACCCTCGGCATGGGCCACGAGCAGCTCGTGCGCCCAGGACAGCTCGTCCTCGCTCGGGGAGAGGCCCTTGTTGACGTCGTCGACCTGGTCCACGTTCAGGGCGAGCTTGCCCGTCATGCCCATCGACGCCGTGACCCGGCAGGCCTCGTGGACCTCGTCGCGCGCCGCGGTGCCGAGCGCCGGGCCGTCGATGGCGCCGGGCAGCTGGCCGACGCGCGAGGCCACCACGAGCTTGCCCCGGGCATACGCGAGCGCCAGCGGGTCGTCGGAGACGCCCGTGTCCTTGCGGAAGTCGTTGGTACCGAACGCGAGGCGGAACGTACCGGGTGCGGACGCGATGGCGGTGGCGTTCTCGATCCCGATCGCGGATTCGATGAGCGCGAGCACGGGCGTGCCGGCCTGCAGACGCATGGCCGTGTAGGTGACCTGTTCCGGTTTCTCGGTCATGGCCAGCATGACGCCGCGCAGGCCCTTGGTCTTGGACAGGGCGGAGAGGTCCTCGGCCCAGAAGTCGGTGTCGATGCCGTTCACGCGCACCCAGGCCGTCATCCCGCTGTTCAGCGCCTCGACGACGCTCGCCCGCGCTGCGTCCTTCTGGTCGTCGGGGACGGCCGCCTCCATGTCGAAGATCACGGAGTCCGCCTCGGAGGCCAGCGCCGGGGCGTAGGTCTCGGGCTTGGCGGCGTTCACCAGCAGCCAGGAACGGGAGAGCTTGGCGGGGAGGGAGGCCGCGCGGCGGTTGCGGAGGGACATGCGTCCAGCCTACTCACCTGCGCGCGCGGCGTTCCACTGCTTGACGCGCCTTCCCCGCCGGACGACGGCGATGCCCGGCCCTGTGGCATGGCCCACCTTGGGCGCTGCTCACCGCGCGGGGCCCGTCGTTTACCGCATGACGACGCCGGACCCCGGGATCCGCCACACGGTCCCCCTGGCTGCGGGGCGTACCCTCGAACGGTTTGCTGTGTTGTCCGGATCACGTCCGGATGCGCGCGCCCCCGACCGAGTTCCACCCGAGTTCCAAGGAAGTTCCATGACCCATACCGACACCACGGACGCGCGTCCGGCCGGCGGAGGACCCCAGGACGAGGCCCCGCACCTGCAGCGCGCGCTCTCCAACCGCCACATCCAGCTCATCGCGATCGGCGGGGCGATCGGCACGGGGCTGTTCATGGGCTCCGGCAAGACGATCTCCGTCGCAGGTCCGTCCGTGATCTTCGTGTACATGATCATCGGCTTCATGCTGTTCTTCGTCATGCGCGCCATGGGCGAGCTGCTCCTGAGCAACACGGAGTACAAGAACTTCGGCGACTTCGCCGGAGACATCCTGGGCCCCTGGGCAGCCTTCTTCACCGGCTGGACCTACTGGTTCTGCTGGGTGGTCACGGGCATCGCGGACGTCGTCGCGATCGCGCACTACGTGGCGTTCTGGTGGCCGGACCTGCCGTTGTGGATTCCGGCCCTGGCGTGCATCCTGCTGCTCGTGGCGCTCAACCTCCCCACGGTGCGGGCGTTCGGCGAGACCGAGTTCTGGTTCGCGCTGATCAAGATCGTCGCGATCCTCGCGCTGATCGTCGTGGGCCTGGCGATGATCATCACGGGCTTCGAGCACGACGGCGCGCGCGCCTCCTTCTCCAACCTGTGGGCCCACGACGGCATGTTCCCGCACGGCTTCATGGGCTTCGTCGCGGGCTTCCAGATCGCCGTCTTCGCGTTCGTCGGCATCGAGCTGGTCGGCACGACGGCCGCGGAGACCAAGGACCCGGAGAAGAACCTGCCGCGCGCGGTGAACTCGATCCCGATCCGCATCCTGCTCTTCTACGTGGGCGCGCTCGTGATCCTCATGGCGGTCCGGCCGTGGACGGGCTTCACCGCGGACGAGTCCCCCTTCGTGGGCATGTTCGCCCTTGCGGGCCTGGTCGGCGCGGCCGGCGTCGTGAACTTCGTGGTCCTGACGTCGGCGACCTCGAGCGCCAATTCGGGCATCTACTCGACGTCGCGGATGATCTACGGCCTGGCGCTGGAGGGCGACGCGCCGAAGCGCTTCGGCATCCTCTCGCGCCGCGGCGTGCCCCGAAACGCGCTGTTGTTCTCCTGCATGTTCCTGCTGGCGGGCGTCGTCCTGCTGTACGCGGAGGGCAGCGTCTCCGAGGCGTTCACGATGGTCACGACGGTCTCCGCGTTGTGCTTTATGTTCGTGTGGACCATCATCCTGGTCAGCTACATCGTCTACCGCCGCCGCCGCCCGCAGCTGCACGCGGCCAGCAAGTTCAAGATGCCGGGCGGGTCGTTCATGCCGTACGTCGTCATGGGCTTCTTCGTGTTCATCCTCTGGGCGCTGACGACCCAGACCGACACGCTGCAGGCGCTGCTCTTCACGCCGCTGTGGTTTGTGGCATTGGGGGCCGGCTATCTGCTGCTGCGCCGCAATCCGGAGCATGCCCGGATCCGGGCCGCGCACGAGGCCAAGGTGGCGCGGGAGCGCGCGGAGCTCGTGAGCCGCTGACGCCGCTTGCCCAGCAGTACGACGCCGGGGCCGCACCTTCGCTTCAGAAGGTGCGGCCCCGGCGTCGTTCCCTTGCGTCCGCTGCTCGGCCGTCCCGCGATCACGCCGGAACGTCGCGGGCCCGTCGAGACATACCCGGCCCAGTTCACGTCGTCTCGGCGGGCTCATGGCCTGCCGGCCAGAACGCGGGGTAGACCCCTCGCTCTCGACGCCGGACGACTGTCTCGCCGAGACGACGTGAAGTGGGCAGGCCGTCCACGCCCGCTCCCCGACCCGGACACGATGACGGCATCCGACCCCCGCCCAGTTCACGTCTTGTCGGCGAGCTCATGGCCTGCCGGCCAGAGCGCGGGGTAGACCCCGTGCTCTCGATGCCGGCCGGCTGTCTCGCCGAGACGACGTGAAGTGGGCACGCCGTGCCCGCACCTTCTGAAGCGAAGGTGCGGCCCCGGCGTCGTTCCCCGGTCCTGCCCGGCGGGGTCGGGCGCTACTGCTCCCGCGAGGCCTCGGCGACCGCGGCGGCCACGGCGTCGGCGACCCGCGGGTCCAGGGGCGAGGGCACGATGTGGTCCGGGGCGAGGTCCTCGGCGGCGAGCGCGGCGATCGCCTGAGCGGCGGCGAGCTTCATGGCCGGGGTGATGCGTCGGGCGCCGGCGTCGAGCGCCCCGCGGAAGATCCCCGGGAAGGCGAGGACGTTGTTGATCTGGTTCGGGAAGTCGGAGCGGCCCGTGGCCACGACGGCGGCGTACTTCGCGGCGACGTCCGGCATGACCTCGGGGTCCGGGTTGGACAGCGCGAACACGATCGCCTCCGGCGCCATCCGCGCGAGGTCCTCCTCCGCGACCTTCGACGAAGACACGCCGACGAGCACGTCCGCCCCGTCGAGGGCCTGGCGGATCCCGCCGATCAGGTTCTCCTTGTTGGTCTTGACGGCGTAGCGGGCCTTGATGGCGTTGAGGTCGTCGCGCTCGCGGTGGATGATCCCCTTGGAGTCCAGCAGCAGCACGTCGCCGGCCCCGGCGTTGACCAGGATCTCGGCGATCGCGATCCCGGCCGCGCCCGCGCCCGAGATCACGACGCGCAGCTGGGAGATCTCCCGGCCGGTGACCTTGGCGGCGTTGGTGAGCGCCGCGAGGACGACGACGGCGGTGCCGTGCTGGTCGTCGTGCATCACGGGGCAGTCGAGGGCCTCGATGAGCCGCTCCTCGAGCTCGAAGCAGCGCGGCGCGGAGATGTCCTCGAGGTTCACGGCGCCGAAGCTGGGGCGGAGCCGGACCAGGGTCTCGATGATCTCGTCGACGTTGGTGGTGTTGAGCACGAGCGGAATGGAGTTGAGCCCGCCGAACTCGCGGAACAGCGCGGACTTGCCCTCCATGACGGGCAGCGACGCGGCCGCGCCGATGTCCCCGAGGCCCAGGACGGCGGTGCCGTCGGAGACGACGGCGACGAGGCGCGAGGCCCACGTGTGCGTGGCGTGCAGGGCCGGATCGGCGGCGATGGCGCGGGAGACCTGAGCGACGCCGGGCGTGTAGGCGATGGAGAGGGCCCGCTTGGAATCGAGCGGGCGGGTGGTTTCGACGCTGAGCTTGCCGCCCTCGTGCGCCTCGAAGATCTCGGCGTCGGTGATGGGGGCGGTCTGGGGCGTGGTGGCGGTGGGCATGGGGCTGCTCCTGTGAAAGTGCCTGATCGGTCGGCGGGCATGGCGCGGGTTCCGCGGGATCCGCGGCCGCCTTTGGACGCGTGTGATCCTGCCTGCTCTGCGGTGGCCGGCCGGGGGGTGTCGGCGCGCGGCGCGTTCGCAGCTGGTCAGTACTTTCTTTAGACCGTGCTCCCACGGTACGGCCCGCGGGGCCCGCAAGGGAAACCGGCCGGGAATCTTACGCACGGGGCGGCGGGGGTGGACAATGTCCCTATGTCCGCCCTTCCGTACGACGCCGGGGCCCCGGTCGCGCCCGAACAGCTGGGTCCCGCACACGTCGAGTTGAGCATCTCGGCCCGCACGCTCGCGCGGCGACTTCCCCCGGACTTCGTCCTGGGGGCGGCGACGGCCGCCTACCAGGTGGAGGGCGCGACGCGGGAGGACGGGCGCACGGAATCGGTGTGGGACGCGTGGCTCGCGGACGGCGGCCGGACCGTGGACGGCTCGGACGCGCGGCGGGCGGCGGAGCACTACCGGATGATGCCGCAGGACGTGGGGCTCATGCGCGGCCTGGGGCTCGACGCCTACCGCTTCTCCGTGGCCTGGCCGCGGATCGTCCCGGAGCCCGGCGGGACCGTGAACCGCAAGGGACTGGACTTCTACGACCGGCTACTGGACGAGCTCGGC
This sequence comes from Zafaria sp. Z1313, assembly GCF_050563205.1. NCBI lineage: Bacteria > Bacillati > Actinomycetota > Actinomycetes > Micrococcales > Micrococcaceae > Zafaria > Zafaria sp. Z1313. The sequence continues at coordinate 137,617 of NZ_JBNWUK010000006.1, read as the reverse complement.
GCGGCCGGGATCGAGGCGATGGCGACGCTCTTCCACTGGGACACCCCGCAGTACCTGCAGGAGGCCGGCGGATGGATGGAGCGGGACACCGCCTACCGCTTCGCGGACTACGCGGAGCAGGTGGGCCGCGTCCTCGGGGACCGGGTGCGCTGGTGGTGCACCGTCAACGAACCGGCGACCGTGGCGGGCAACGGCTATGCCGCGGACGTCCACGCCCCGGCGGGGAACCACGGGGTCGCGGCCCTGCGCTCCGTGCACCACCTCCTGCTGGGCCACGGGCTCGCCGCCCGGGCGCTGCGGGCCGTGGGCGTGGCCGGCGGGATCGGCCTCTCCAACGTCCACTCCCCCGTCGAGCCGAGGGACCCGGGGAGCATCCTGGACCGGACGGCGGCGGACCTGGTGGACACGACGTACAACCGGATCTTCGCCGATCCGGTGCTGCTCGGCGACTATCCGACGGCGGTCCACGCGGTGGCCGGGGTCGCGGGCCTGAAGATCGAGGACGGCGACCTGGCCGTGGTCTCCGCGCCGCTCGACTTCTACGGCCTGAACTACTACATGCCCACGCTCGTGGCCGCGGGGCCCGGCAGGGACGGCCCGCTCCCGGCGTCGATGGTCCTGCCGACGGGCGGCTCCGTGGACGGTTCGGCGCCGACCCCGCTGCACGTCGTCGAGTGGCCCCACGCGGCCAAGACGGCCTACGGGTGGCCCGTCGTCCCCGGCCACCTGGGAGTGATGCTGGGCCGGATGCGCGAGCGCTACCCGCAGTTGCCGCCCGTCTACATCACCGAGGGCGGGGCGAGCTTCGAGGAGGTGCCGCTGGACGGCCAGGTGCAGGACGCCAACCGCGCCGCGTACCTCTACGAGCACCTGCTTGCGGCGCTCGACGCCGTGGGTCCGGGCGGTCCCGCGGAGGGCCTGGAACTGCGCGGTTACTTCATCTGGACGCTCATGGACAACTGGGAGTGGGCGGCGGGCTACCGGCAGAAGTTCGGGCTGGTCCACGTGGACCGGGACACGTTCGCGCGGACGCCCAAGGCCTCCTACCACTGGCTGCGCAAGGTGCTCCAGCACCGCCTCGAGTATGCGGCGGCCGGCACGGGCGCCGCGGCCGGGGCATGATGGTGCCATGCCCGCCGAGACCTCCGCGCTGACCAAGACCACCCGGCACCCCGCCCTGCCCGCGTCCGATGCGGACCGGCTGGCCCGCGCCCTCGAGGAGTCCGGTGACGTGACCGTGTTCGTCGACGGGACCGCGGTGCGCCTGCCGGACGGTGCCGTCGCCGCCGTCGTGGACGTGTTGGAGCGGCTTGCGGGCCACGAATCGGTCTCGGTGAGCACGGCCGAGCGCTGGCTGAACACCTCGCAGGCGGCGCAGCTCGCGGGCGTTTCCAACACGTACATGCGCCAGCTCACCGACGCCGGAACCATCCCCGTGCAGTACCGCGGCACGCACCGGCGGATCAGGCCGGAGGACGTGCAGGCCTGGCTCGCGGCGCGGGAAGCGGCCCGGACGGCCGCCCAGGCGGAGCATGAGGCCAGCGCCGCGGAGACGGGCACCCCGGTGGCCGCCCCGGACACCGAGCCCTCGCCGTGACCTGAGCCCCGTCCGCCCGTCCGGTCCGGTGCCGGATCGTTGCCCGATCCGCCACCCGGCCGTGCTGTGGCCGCCGCGGATGCGGTCCTACTCTGGCCCCAGGAAGCGACGCCGGCCCGCCAGCACGGGACCGGCCGGGGGCGGGAGGACGCGGATGAGGCACCTGGCATCGGCCCGCGCCACGAGCGCGTGGAGCGCTACCGGGCGAGCAGCTACCGCGCGAGCAGTCACCGGGCGACCGCCGACCGTGCGAAGGCCCTCTGCGCGAACGGCGACGTCGCGGGCGGGCGCCGCCCTGATCGCCGCCGCGCTGCTGCTGGCCGGATGCGCCGCCCCGGGAACGCAGCCGCCGTCGTCCACCGCTCCGCCGAGCCCCACCGCCGAGCCGGGCTCCTCCTCCGGAACCGGGCCCGATGCCGGGCCTGACGCCACGGAACCCGCGGCCGGAACGGAGGCGGACGCCGTCGTACCCCGGGCCTCCGCCCCGAGCCCGGCGACGGCCGCGCTGACCGTGTACTACGTGGCCCTCGACGACCGCGGGATCGCGGGGCGCCGGATCGGGTGCGGTGACTCGCTTGTGGCGGCGGCGACGGAGCCCGTGCGCTTCACGGACCAGCTCGAGGCGTCCCTGGAACGCCTGCTCGACGCCGGGACCCCGCCACGGGACGCCGGCCTCGTCAATGCCCTGGCTCGCTCCGAGCTGCGCTTCGTCTCGGCGACGGTCGACGGCGATAGCGTGACGGTGATGCTCACGGGCCGGCTCGTCTCGGCCGGCACGTGCGATGCCCCGCGCCTGCGGGAGCAGCTCGAGGAGACGGCACGGTTCGCGGCCGGGGTCGGCGAGGCCGTGGTGCTCGTGGACGGGACGCCGATCGGGCGGCTGCTCGACGCGAGCGGCTGAGGGTGCGTCGCACTACTGGCCTGAGGCTACAACCGTTGCCTATTCGGCAACCTCCGTGGTTAGAATGTGTCCGTGACCACACCCCTGACCCCCTCCACCACGTCCGGCGAGCAGCTCGCGACCGAGGCCGATCTGGCCCTCGCCCGCGCGGGCGCCGCACACCGCCACGAATCGCTGTATTCGGAGCGCGCCGCCAACATCAAGCAGTCCGCGGTCCGGGACGTCTTCGAGATCTCGCTGCGCCCCGGCCTGGTCTCCCTGGCCGGCGGCAACCCGTTCCTGCAATCGCTGCCGCTCGAGAAGATCGGCGGGATGGCCTACCGGCTCGTCACCGAGCAGGGGCTGACGGCGCTGCAGTACGGCAGCGGGCAGGGCACCGACGAGCTGCGCCGCCAGATCTGCGAGGTCATGGCGGAGGAGGGCATCACCGACGCGTCCGCCGAGGACATCGTGGTGACCACGGGCTCGCAGTCCGCGCAGGACGTCGCGGTCAAGGTCTTCTGCAACCCGGGCGACGTGGTCCTCGTCGAGGACCCCACCTACGTCGGCGCGCTCAACGCCTTCGAGGCGCAGCAGGTCCGTGCGGAGCCGGTCGCCGTGGACGAGGACGGACTGGTCCCCGAGGAGCTCGAGCGGCGCATCGCCGAGCTCCGGGCCGAGGGCGCCTCGATCAAGCTGCTCTATACGATCCCCAGCTTCAACAACCCCTCCGGCATTACGCTGTCCGCCGAGCGCCGGCAGCGGATCGTGGACATCTGCCGCGAGGCCAACATCCTGGTCATGGAGGACAACCCCTACGGCCTGCTGAAGTTCGAGGGCGCCCCGCACCGCCCGCTGCGCGCCGACAACCCGGAAGACGTGCTCTACATGGGCTCGTTCTCCAAGATCCTGGCCCCGGGCCTGCGGATCGGCTGGGCACTCGTGCCGCGCCACCTGCACCGCCGTTTCTACCTCGCGAGCGAGGCCGTGACACTGTGCCCGCCGACGCTGAACCAGATGATCGTCAGCGCCTACCTCGACGGCCACGACTGGCGCGGGCAGATCGACGCGTACCGCGCCCTCTACGCGGAGCGCTGCGCGGCGATGCTCGCGGCGCTCGAGGAGTTCATGCCGGCGGGCGTCGAGTGGACGACGCCGGAGGGCGGCTTCTTCATCTGGGTCACCCTCCCGGAGGGCGTCGACACGTACCCCCTGCTGCATGAGGCGATCGAGGCGGGAGTGGTCTTCATTCCGGGGGCCGCGTTCTCGCCGGGCGACGCGCCGAGCAACAAGCTGCGGCTGGCCTTCAGTGCGGTCGCGGCGGACAAGATCCGCGAGGGTGTCCAGCGCCTCGCCCCGGTCCTGGCGAAGGCCGTCTCCAACGCCTGACACCCCGTCCCCAATTCCCCCCCCGTGCCCAGTTCACGTCTACTGGGCGAGACCATGGGGTCTACCCCGTGCTGTCGCTTCCGGTTGGTTGTCTCGCCGAGATGACGTGAACTGGGCGCGAGGGTGCGGAGTCAGTCGTGGTCGAGTCTCGGTGGGGCGGGCCGCGGTCAAGGCTGCGGAGTGCGTCGTGGTCGAGGCTGTGAGGCGGGTCCCGGTCTAGGGTGCGGGGCGGGCCGCGGCCGAGTCGGCCGTCCACGCCGCGGCGACGCCCACGGCGTACGCGGCCAGGTCCGCCAGGCCGAACGTCGTGCCGAGGACGAGCCGGGCCGGCGGCCACGCGCGGCCGAGCTCCGCCGGGAGGCCCGTGAGCTGGAACAGCTCGATGCCCGCGCACACGCCGACGGCCAGGAGCGCCACGAACGCCCGGGGCCGGCGCGGAAGCACGAACGCGACCAGGACGTAGACCAGGACCGCATACAAGGCGTCGCCCGCGGGCCCGGTCCACGCCCCCTCGCCGAGGCCCCGGACGCCCAGGCCGAGCGCGACCGTCAGCACCGCGGCCGCGGCCAGGGCGGGCCGGCGGCCGGGGCGCCTCACACGGTCCGCTCGTAGCGCCACGGCAGCCCGGTGACGTCCAGGCGGTGGCGCGCTCCGGCGGGACCGGCCGCCGCGGGCCGCCCCTCCCCGGCCTCGTCCACTCCGGTCAGGCCGGAATCGATCGGGCCGGATGCGGTCCGGCCTGATGCGGCGTGGTCCGCGCGGTCGTAGTCCTCGTCGCCATCCCAGAGCACAAGCCGTCGTCCGCCGGCCTCGAGCAGGCGGCTGGAATAGCGTTCGACGCCGGAGGCCCGCGCCGCCTCGAGCGCCGCGGCGGCGTCGGGGTGCCCGGCGAGACGGGTCAGGGTGACGAAGGTCGGCGGGACGAGCTGCATCCGCCCCGCCGCATGCTCCTCGAGGGCCCGCGCCGGCGTCAGCCAGCGGTATCCATGGTGCTCGGCGTCGTGGACCACCACGTCGCCCTCCGGGGCGGTGCCCACGAAGTACCAGGTCCGCACCTGCTTCGGCGCCGAGGCGGGCGGCATCCACACGGACAACGGCACGAGCTCCTCGGGATCTGGCCGCAAACCGGTCTCCTCCCACGCCTCGCGGGCGCCGGCCCGTCGCACCGCCCGCCCCAGCGCCTCCTCCGCCGACGCGCCCGGCCCGGCCCCGCCGTCGTCATCCTCCGGGTCCACGTGCCCGCCGGGGAACACCCAGGCGCCGGCGAAGGATCCCCGGTGGCGCAGCCGCTCCAACAGCAGCACCTCGGGACCGGCGGCGCCGTCCCGCAACAGGACGGTCGTGGCCGCATCAAGCCACGCGGCGCTCATGCGCCGACCCCGTGGAGGGAATCGTAGGCGTCCCGCGCGTCGAGGATGGACCCCGCGTTGGCTTCGGCCCACTCGCGCACGGCCTCGAGCGGGCCACGCAGGGTCCGCCCGAGGCCGGTCAGCTCGTATTCGACCCGCGGCGGGACCTCCGCGTGGACCTCGCGGCGTACCAATCCGTCACGCTCGAGGGCGCGCAGCGTCTGCGTCAGTACCTTGGGAGTGACCCCTCCGACGCGTTGCCGCACCACGGTGAAGCGCAGCGGGCCGTCCGCCAGGGCATGCAGCACAAGCGGCGTCCACTTGTCGCCGATCCGCTGCAGGACCACGCGGGAGGGGCAGTCGGGGATCATCACGTTGAACGCCGCCGGGGTATCCATGGGGTAACCATATGACGTTGAAGTGCCCGGTATCAAATAGATACCATTGCAGTCGTCGGGCCACGGAGCCCGCCACCGCGGGGAGAGGCCCGCGCAACAGGGGCGCACGCCCCACGGACGAAGGGATGCAGATGAGGATCGCAGTCTACGGAGCCACCGGAATGGTCGGCAGCCAGATCGTCGCCGAGGCGCTCGCCCGCGGCCACGAGGTCACCGCCGTGTCACGGAAGGGCCGGGCCGTCGAAGGCGCCGCGTCTGCCGCCGCGGAACTCGGCGACCTCGCCGCCTACCGGACGCTCGCCGCCCAGCACGACGCCGTGGTGTTCTCCGTCCCGCCGTCCCGCGAGGGCGGCGACCCGCAGGACTTCGTCGACGCCCACGAGGCCATCAGCGAGACCCTGGTCCCGGCCCGCGTGTTCGTCGTCGGCGGCGCCGGCGGGACCGTCGTGGACGGCGGCCTCCTGGTGGACCAGCCCGGCTTCCCCGCGGAGTACGAGTCCGAGGCGCGCGCCATGGTCGCCGTGCTCGAGAACTACAACTCGGCGTCCGGCCTGGACTGGACCATGCTCGCCCCCGCGCCCGTCATCGCCCCCGGCGAGCGCACGGGCCAGTACAAGCCCGGCGTGGATTCGCCGGTCGGCGAGCGCATCTCCACCCAGGACTTCGCCGTCGCCGTCCTCGACGAGCTCGAGGAGCCGAAGAACCGCCACCGCCGCTTCACGGTCGCGAACTAGGCTGCCGTTCGTCGGGCCGCACCCGCCGGGGTGCGGCCCGACGTCGTTGGATCTCCTGGCCGATCCGCCCGCCCAGTGTGCTTCGATGGAGGCATGCGCATCGACTACTCCGCCGCCGATCTCGATCCCGTGGCCGTCTACCGCCTGCTGACCGCGCTCGTCCTGCCCCGCCCGATCGCCTGGGTCTCCACGATCGACGGCGACGGCGTACCGAACCTGGCCCCGCACTCCTTCTTCACGGTCGCCTCCACCGATCCGGGGATCGTGCAGTTCACCGCCACCGCCCGCAAGGACACCCTGCGCAATGTCGAGGCCACGGGCGAGTTCGTGGTGAACCTGGCGCCGCGGAAGCTGCTGACCCAGGTCAACGCCACGGGCACGTCCTTCCCGCACGGCACGAGCGAGTTCGCGGAGGCCGTGGTCCGGCCCGAGGCCAGCCTCACCGTGGCCCCTCCACGCGTCGCCGATTCGCCGGCCGCGATCGAGTGCGGGCTCGAACGAGTGGTGGAGGTCGGCAACTCGTTCCTGGTGCTCGGGCTCGTGCGGCACATCGCCGTCGCCGAGGAGGCGCTCAACGAGAAGGGCCGGCCTGACGCCGCGAAGCTCGATCCCCTGGCCCGCCTCGGCGGGAACCAGTGGTCCGCGCTCGGCGAGGTGTTCGGCGTCGACCGCATCTCCCTGGCCGACTGGAACCAGGGCCGGCGCTGACGCCACCTCGGGCGCCACGCGCCCGGCGCCGGCCTCAGCCCGCGTAGAGCCCGAGCCCGCGGCGGGAGAACTCCTCGAGCTGCCACACCATCCACGGGCTGAACGCCCACGGCGCCGCTGCGGCCGCGGCCGCCAGGTCCCCCGGCCGCACCCAGCGGAACTCGGAGACCTCGCTCGGCCGCGGATCGGGGACGCCGGCCGCGCGGGCGGTGTAGACGGGGCAGAACTCGTTCTCGACGATCCCGGAGGCGTCCACGGCCCGGTAGCTGAACTCGGGCAGGGCCACGGCGAGGTCCTCGATCTCGAGGCCCAGCTCGAACCCGGCGCGCCGGTGCACGGCGTCCTCGACGGGCTCGCCCGGGCCGGGGTGGCCGCAGACGGAGTTCGTCCAGACGCCCGGCCAGGTCTTCTTATCGAGGGCCCGGCGGGTCACCAGGACGCGCCCGTCGGCGTCGAACACGTGGCACGAGAACGCCAGATGCAGGGGCGTGGCCTCCGTGTGCACGGTGGCCTTGGGGGCCGTCCCGATGGGCTCTTGGTACGCCCCGAGCAGCACCACTTCCTCGGTCTTCTGGGCCAATCGAACCACCTCGCCTCTCCACAGCGGAGCCTATCCGACGGGCCGGGCGGCGCGCGATTCGCGCGGGCTATCCGGTGTATTCGAGCGAGAGCATCATCTGGCGCAGCGCCCGGTAGCGCTCGGTCTTCATGAACTCCCGGGCCTGGTCGACGGTGACGGCCGTCGGGTCGATCCCGTTGAAGTCCAGGAACCCCTCGGCGCTCACGAAGTCCGGGTTGCGCTCGGTGCTGAAGCGGAATCCGGAGAGCGTCGGCCGGTCACCGCGCTGGTCGACCGTGTACTCGTCGGTGAGCATGAGCCGGGCGCGCTGGGAGTCCTCGACGTCGGCACCCTCGGGGAGGTCGTCCGGTTGCGTGATGTCCATGTGCTCGAACATCAGCACCGGGTCGCCGTCCGCGAAGCCGGGCAGGGGCGTGCGCTCGAGGTCGGTGTACTCGTAGGTGCCCATGTCGCCGTCGGTATCGGTCGCGGAGACCCCGGCGAACGTGGCGATCAGCTTGCCGCGGGCGTCGAACACGTCGTAGCTGGAGTACTCGTTCTCGACGTCGTAGGGGTGCCATTCGACGCTCCACTGGGCGGGGTACTTGAAGCTCAGGTCCCACTTGGACCAGGTCTTCCAGCCCTCCATGGAGATCCCGCCGGCGTCGGCGGAGGGCTCGGGGGCCGGCGTGGACTCCGTCGGGGCGCCCGGACCCGGCGAGGCGGAGCCGCTCGCGCTCGGGGGCGCCGAGGAGGACGCGGACGACGCCGGGGCGCCGCTTCCGTCGTCGTCCCCGGTTCCCGGGCCCTGGGACCCGCACGCGGTGAGCGCGAGCAGCCCGGCGAGCGCGGCGCCGGTCAGGGCGCGGCGGGGGCCGGGGCGGGCGGCGGGCGGGCTGACGGTGGTGCGGGACATGGCTTCCCCTCGGGTCGTACCGGCTCGAGGCCGGGTTTGTCCTTCAGCTGGTCTGTGTCCAGTCTGGGCACGCCCGGGGCCTTCTGCACATCACGAAGCCGTAACGATGGTTGTCCGCGGCAACCGTTTGATGTCACGGACGGCGCCTACGGCTGCGGGGCGAAGCCCACTGGGACGGACGCCGGTCACGACTCCTCGGTCGAGAAGTCGCACGTTACCGCTTCCCTGTACTTTCCGTGGCGGGCGGCCTCGACCTCCTCACTGCCCAGCGCTTCACGAGGGACCACGGCGATCTCGATCGTGGAACTCGCCTCCACCGTGCCGGCCTCGGAACACGCGGCCACGACGGTCCATCGCGAGGATCCGAACTGGCTATGGTCGTACGCCGGCTGCAGCCCGACCACGGCCGATAGCCCGCCCGTCAGCGCCCAGCTGGAGAATGCGCCACAACTCTTCTTCTGCCGAGGCTACGCCAGGATGATGCGTTCCCGCATCGGTTCCCGTCGAGCATTGCCGCGACCACGTCAGGCGTGATGAATCCAGCACATCCGTTTCGAGGCCTGGTCGATGAGATCAGCGTTGGAACACGTCGGCGCCGACACGGCGGCCTACGGCTGCGGGGCGAAGCCCACCGGGACGGCCGCCGCGACCCATACCGTGCCGTCCTTCGCGCTGCTCTGGAAGAACAGCAGGGCACCGGCCCCCGACTCCGGGTTGTTCCAGTCGATGCTCCCGCTGAACGGCCCGAGCTCGGGGCCCGCGCCGCCCATCACGATCCCGGTCCCGAGAGGTTCGGAGGATCCGTGGGCGCGGACGGCGACCTCGACGACGGCCTCGAAGGCGCGGGACTGCCCGGACACGGCCACCGGGGCGTTGATCTGCGCACCCGCTTCCGGGACCTCGACCTGGATCTCGCTGCTCGTGGCGCCGATCGCGTACCAGTTCCCGTCGGAGAGCTCGCGCAGCAGCACGGTGGTGACGGCGCCGTCGGTAACGGCCGTGACCTCCAGCTCGCCCGAGCGCGAGTCGCCTTGCTGGAACTCGCCGTAGAGCGGGTCCGTGAAGCCGGCGAAGTCCTCCGCGAAGCCCGCGGCCGCGTCCTCGGGGGTGTCGTAGCGCAGGGTACCGGCCGGATCGGGCCACACCACCTGGGCGGCCTCCTCCGCGGGGAGCCCCGGGGTCGTCGGCGCGCTCGTGGGGGCCGGCATGGTCGTGGGCGGCGGCGAGGTGGTTCCCGGCGCCTGCGTGTCCGTCGGGCTCGCGGCGGGCGACGAGGTGCCGGGGGCGCCGGCCCCGGGACCGGAAGCCTGCTGCATCAGCAGGACCACCACCCACACCAGGGCGGCCACGAGGGCCACCGCGAGGACGGCGACGAGGGCTTTCCGGCTGCGGCCGGATGGTGCTGGGTTCTCGCTCATGGCGGCACCGTAGCACCGGTCGATGCGCCGCCTCGAGAACGGTGCGGCGGCGAATCGGTGACGTTTGGGGCGTCAGCTCACGAGACGCCCCCTCCAGTCGGCGTCGTGCCCCCGATCCCCCGACGCCCCTCCGCGGTGTCGGGGAAGATGCAGGGTCGCCGCACGTATTCCAATGCTTTCCCCGACACCGCCGGAGGGCCGCGGCTAATCCAGCAGGAGCGCCGGCTCCTCCATGATCGCGGCGACGTCCGCCATGAACCGGGCCGAGAGGTCCCCGTCCACGACGCGGTGGTCGAACGATCCGCCGAGCGTGGTGATCCAGCGCGGGATGACCTCGCCGGAGACCACCCAGGGCTTCTGCCGGATGGTGCCGAACGCGACGATCGCGACCTCGCCCGGGTTGATGATGGGCGTGCCGATGTCGATCCCGAGCGCCCCGATGTTGGTGATGGACAGCGTCCCGTGCTGCATGTCCGCGGGCTGGGTCTTGCCCGCGCGGGCTGTCGTGGCGAGCCCGTTGAGCGCCACGGCCAGCTCCTTGAGGCTCAGGTCCTGCGCATCCTTGATGTTGGGCACGAGCAGGCCGCGCGGGGTGGCGGCCGCGATGCCGAGGTTCATGAAGTGCTTGACCTGGATCTCCGCGGTGCCGTCCGGGAGGTCGACCCAGCTCGCGTTGACGCTGGGGTTGCGGGCCGCGGCCCAGATGACGGCCTTGGCGAGGATCAGCAGCGGGGAGACCCGGATGCCCTCGAAGTCACGGGACTTCTTCAGCCGCTGCACGAACTCCATGGTCCGCGACGCGTCGACGTCCACGAAGATGCTCACATGCGGGGCGCTGAACGCGGACTCCACCATGGCCTTCGCGGTCGCCTTGCGCACGCCCTTGACGGGCATCCGCTCGATCCGCCCGTCGAGCCCCGGCCCGGGCGTCCAGAACGTGGGCGCGGCGGCCTGCTCGGCCTCGCGCTGGGCCTGGTAGGAGCGCAGGTCCTCCCGCGTGACCTCGCCCCGGCCGCCGGTCCCGGGGACCTTGGAGAGGTCGATGCCGAGTTCCTTGGCGATCTTGCGCACGGGCGGCTTCGCGAGGACGCGGCCGATGAACGCGCCGACGTCGGGCCGCGGCAGCTGCGGGCGGGAGGGGGAGGCCGGAGGGGACGACGCCGGGGCCCGGCTCGCGGGGGCCGCTGCGGCGGCGGGGGTGGGGGCCGGAGTGGAAGCCGGGGCGGCGACGGCGGACGACGGCGCCGGCCGGCTCGTGCGAGCGCGGCGGCGGACCGGATCGGCCTTGGGCCCGGACCCCACGAGCGGGCCGGGCAGCCCGGATTCGCCGAGCACTCCGGGAACGTCCTCGGGACCCGCTTCGGGAACCGCCTCGGCCGGGGCCTCCGTCGCCCCGGCGCCAGGCTGGGAGCCGGCGTCCGGCTGGGAGGGCGCGTCCGGCGTCGTGCCCGCCTCCTGGACGGAGAACAGGGGCGCGCCGACCTCGAGGGTCTGCCCCTCGGAGGCGTGCAGCTCGGTGACGGTCCCCGCGAAGGGGCTCGGGAGCTCGACGAGCGACTTGGCGGTCTCGATCTCGACGAAGACCTGGTTGACCTCGACGGCGTCGCCGGGCCGGACCTTCCAGGAGACGATGTCCGCCTCGGTCAGGCCCTCGCCGACGTCGGGAAGATTGAAGGTGCTCACGGTGCCTCCTGGGCGGGCTCGGCTAGTAGGCGAAGGAACGGTCGAGGGCTTCGAGCAGCTTGTCGATGTCCGGCAGGTACTGCTCCTCCACCTTCGCGACGGGGTAGGGCATGTGGAATCCGCCGACCCGGATGACCGGGGCCTCGAGGGAGAGGAACGCGCGCTCGGAGACGCGGGCCGCGATCTCGCCGCCGATGCCGCCGAACGTCGGGGCCTCGTGGGTGACGATCAGCCGGCCGGTCTTGAGCACCGAGGCGGTGACGGTGTCGAAGTCGATCGGGCTGATCGAGCGCAGGTCGACGACCTCGATGCTGCGCCCGTCCTCCACGGCGGCCTCGGCGGCCGCGAGCGCCACGGGGACCAGCGGGCCGTAGGCGACGATCGTGGCGTCGGTGCCCTCGCGGACCACTTGGGCGGTGAACGGGTCCGGCGCCGGATTCTCCGTGTCCACCTCGCCCTTGAGCCAGTAGCGGCGCTTGGGCTCGAACACGATCACCGGGTCCGGGCACGCCGCGGCCTGCTGGATCATCCAGTAGGCGTCGTTCGCGGTCGAGGGCGTGATGATGCGCAGGCCGGCCGTGTGGGCGAAGAGCGCCTCCGGGGACTCCGAGTGGTGCTCGATCGAGCCGATGCCGCCGCCGTACGGGATCCGGATGACCACGGGTACGGTGAGCCGGCCCTCGGAGCGGGCATGCATCTTGGCCAGCTGGGTCGTGATCTGGTTGAAGGCGGGGAAGACGAAGCCGTCGAACTGGATCTCCGCGATCGGCGTGTAGCCGCGCAGGGCCAGGCCGATGCTCGTGCCGACGATCCCGGACTCGGCGAGCGGGGAGTCGACGACGCGGTCAGTGCCGAACTCGTCGATGAGCCCCTCGGTGATCCGGTAGACGCCGCCGAGCCGGCCGATGTCCTCGCCCATCAGCAGCGACTTCGGGTTCTCCGCAAGGACGCGGCGCAGCCCCGCGGTGAGGGCCTTGGCGATGGTCATGGTGGTCATCGGGCGTCCTCCCCCGCGTCGGCGAATCCGGACTCGTACTCGCGGTGCCAGGCCAGCTCCTCCTGGATGAGGGGGTGGGCCTGGGCGTAGACGTTGCCGAACGCGTCCTCGAGCGAGGGGGCCGGGAAGGCCAGCGCCTCGCGGCGCACGCGGGCCGCCATCTCGTCGCCCGCCGCGGCCGTCTCCTCGAAGAACGCGTCGTCGGCCTGGCCGGAGGCGCGCAGGTGGCGCTCGAGCCGGGTCAGGGGGTCCTTGGCCGCCCACGGCTCCTCGTCCGTGCTGAGCCGGTACTTCGTCGGGTCGTCCGCCGTGGTGTGGGCGCTCATGCGGTAGGTCTGCGCCTCGATGAGCACGGGGCCCTCCCCGCGGCGGGCGCGCTCGAGCGCCCAGCGGGTCACGGCCAGGACCGCGAGGACGTCGTTGCCGTCGACGCGCACGCCCGGGATGCCGTAGCCCGCGGCCCGACGGGCGAGCGGGACCTTGGACTGGACGCTGAAGGGCACCGAGATGGCCCACTGGTTGTTCTGGCAGAAGAAGACCACCGGGGCGTTGAAGCTCGCGGCGAAGACCATGGACTCGTGGGCGTCGCCCTCCGAGGAGGACCCGTCGCCGAAGTAGGCGACGACGGCGGTGCCGTCCTCCTCGAGCCGGGCGCGGTCCCAGCCGGCCTGGTCCCGCGTCACGCCCATCGCGTAGCCGGTGGCGTGCGGCAGCTGGGCCGCGAGCACCATCGTGTACATGTGGAAGTTGTTCTCCCGCGGGTCCCAGCCGCCGTTGGAGATGCCGCGGAAGATCCGCAGCATCTGCGGGAAGTCGACGTCGCGGGTCAGGGCCACGCCGTGCTCGCGGTAGGTCGGGAAGATGTAGTCGTTCGGCCGGGTCGCGCGGCCCGATCCGATCTGGGCGGCCTCCTGGCCGCGCAGCGGGACCCAGAGGGCGAGCTGGCCCTGGCGCTGCAGCGCCGTGGCCTCGGCGTCGAAGCGGCGGGTCAGCGCCATGTCGCGGTAGAAGCCGCGCAGCATCGCCGCGTCGACGTCCCCGACATAGGCCGAGTAGACCGGGTCCGCGCCGAGCGTGCCGTCCGGCGCGAGCAGCTGGACCAGGTCGGCGTCGATATCCACGCCCACGCCTTCGCCCGCGTCCGAGCGGCCGTCCTGCGCGCGCGCGGACGAGCCGTCCACCCTGTCCACGGCCGCTCCCCGTGCGTTGCCTGCCATGCGCCCAACCCTTCGTTCGCCCGTGCCGTTCGGCTCCCCCGCCCAGAAATATGCCTCCTGCGGAATGCATTCCGCGGGAGGCATATAACGGAAGTGCTCCTCCAACCCTAACGGCGACGCGGCGCCCGGCCGCGTTCTGTTACCGGCTAGGAAAGGCGTGGCGCTTTTGGATACTTGCTACAAAGCTCGAGAAAGCGCGTATTGCCCTCGGCCTCGCCGATGCTCACGCGGACGCCCTCCTCGCCGAAGGCCCGCACCGAGAGCGCCTGCTCCCCCGCGAGCCGGGAGAACTCCGGGGTATCGGCGCCGAGGCCGAGCCAGACGAAGTTGCCCTGCGCGTCGGGGACCTCCCAGCCGAGCGCCCGCAGGCCCTCCACCACGCGGTCCCGCTCGTCGACGAGGGTTTGTACCCTTTCCACAACCTGCTCGATGTTCTCAACCGAGGCGGAGGCCGCCTCTTCGGCGAGGGAGGACACGGCGAACGGCGTCGCCATGACGCGCAGGTACTGGGTGATGTGCGGCTGGGACACGGAGTAGCCCACGCGCAGGTTCGCCAGTCCGTGGGCCTTGGAGAAGGTCCGCAGCACAACGACGTTCGGGTGCTTCCGGTACATCTCGATCCCGTCGACGGCGTCGTCGAGGCGAACGAACTCGGTGTAGGCCTCGTCGATGACCACCAGGACGTTGGCGGGGACCTTCGCGAGGAAGCCCTCCACCTCGGCCGTCGTGAGCGCCGGACCCGTCGGGTTGTTCGGCGTGCACAGCAGCACCACGGAGGTGCGGTCGTTCACGGCGGCCGCCATTGCGTCGAGGTCGTGCCGGCCGTCCGCGAGCACGGGGACCTGGACCGAGCGGGCCCCGGCGGTGCCGACGCAGATCGGGTAGGCCTCGAACGAGCGCCAGGCGTAGACGACCTCGTCCGGCACGCCGTCGTCGTTCTGGCCCGCGAAGGTCTGCAGGATCTGGTTCAGCGCGCCGAGGCTCCCGGCGCCGGTGACGATGTCCTCCGCGGGGACGGAGAGGAAGCCCGCCAACGCGTTCCGCAGCTTCGTCGCCAGCGGATCGGGGTAGCGGTTGTAGTCGACTCCGCGCTCGATGGCCGCGAGCACGCCGGGGACCGGCGGCAGCGGGTTCTCGTTGGAGGAGAGCTTGAACGGGGTGAGGCCCTCGACGGCGGCCGGAGGTTTTCCGGCAGCGTACTTCGGGAGCCTGTCAAGGACGGGGCGTGGCTGCACCTCGTTGGGCAGCACGGTGTTCTCGTGGGTCATGCCTCAAGCGTAGCCGGAGCCCGCCACCGCGCGCCCCGGACCTCACGCGGACCCCGGCGCCCGGTGAGCGACGGTTTCGCAAACCGCAACACACGGAAACACGCCCCGAAACCTGCGCTTGGGATCGTGGAGGCAACACCACGCACCACCGGGCCCCAGGAGGCACCATGAGCACCGTCAACGAACTGCGCACCGGCACCGCGCCCGCCCTCGCGGTGCGCCCCGGCCGCTGGGTGGACAACTGGGACGCCGAGAACCCCCACTTCTGGGAGGGCGTCGGCCGGGCCACGGCCCGCGTGAACCTGAAGTGGTCCATCTTCTGCGAGTTCCTCGGGTTCGTCGTCTGGCAGCTGTGGTCGATCGTGGCCATCTACCTTCCGGCCGCCGGGTTCGACCTCACCACGGGCCAGCTGTTCTGGCTCATCTCCATGCCGAGCCTCGTCGGCGCCACCCTGCGCGTCCCGTACACCTTCATGGTGGCCAAGGTCGGCGGGCGGAACTGGACGATCGTCTCGGCGCTGCTGCTGCTCATCCCCGCGGGCGGGCTCGCCCTCGCCGTCTCCAACCCGGCCACGCCCTTCTGGGTCCTGCTGCTCCTGGCCGGCACCGCGGGCTTCGGCGGCGGCAACTTCGCCAGCTCGATGGCCAACATCACCTACTTTTACCCGGCCCGGGAAAAGGGCTGGGCGCTGGGACTGAACGCCGCGGGCGGCAACCTGGGCGCCGCCGTCGCACAGCTCGTCGTCCCCATCGCCGTGACCGCGTTCGCGGCCGGCGCCCTGAACCTGCCGCTCGCGGGGCTCGTCTGGATCCCGCTGATCCTGTGGGCCGCGTGGGGCGCCCGGAAGCACATGCACAACCTCTCCCACGCCAAGGGCGACGTCTCCGGCGCGCTCGCGGCGCTGCGCGAACCGCACTTGTGGATCATCTCCCTGCTCTACATCGGCACGTTCGGCTCCTTCATCGGCTTCTCCGCGGTGTTCCCCAAGCTCATCAAGGACACCTTCCCCGAGTTCTCGACGTTCGCCGTCCTCGGCGCCTCGCTCTCGCTCGCATTCCTCGGCCCCCTCGTCGGCTCCCTCGCCCGGCCCCTCGGCGGCCGCCTCGCGGACCGGATCGGCGGAGCCCGCGTCACCGTGGCCGCGTTCGCGGTCATGGCCGCGATCACCACGGCCGTCATCCTCACCCTGCCGTCGGGGAGCTTCTGGGTGTTCCTGGGCCTGTTCATCCTCCTGTTCACCGCGAGCGGGATCGGCAACGGCTCGACCTACCGCATGATCCCCACGGTGTTCTCGCTGCGCTCGCTGGACCTGCTGCCGGGCGGCGGGGACCCGGGGACGATCACCCCGGAGCGCAAGGCCTCCGCGGCCCTCGGGCTCATCTCGGCGATCGGCGCGTACGGCGGCTTCCTCATCCCGCAGGCCCTCGGCGCCTCGGCGGGCGCGACGGGCGGTTACGCCGCGGCGTTCACGGGCTTCGTCGCCGCCTACCTGCTGATGCTCGCGGTGACCTGGTTCTGCTACCTGCGCCCCGGCACCGCGTTCGCCCGGCAGGGGGTCTGAGCATGCCGGCCGCGGGGACCGCGAGCCACTGCCCGTACTGCGCCCTGCAGTGCGCGATGACGCTGACGCCCGGGGGGCCGGCGGCCGGGAGGACGACGCCGGACGCCGGCCCCGCGGGCGCGCTCGGCATCGAGGGGCGCGAGTTCCCGACCAACGGCGGAGCGCTGTGCCGCAAGGGCTTCTCCGCCGCGGAGCTCCTGGACCATCCGGAGCGGATCACCGCCCCGCTCGTGCGCGGCGCCGACGGAGACCTTGCCCCTGCCCCCTGGGACGAGGTGCTCGACCTCGTCGCGGACCGCGCCCGCTCGATCCGGGCCCGGCACGGGGCAGACGCGGTGGCCGTGTTCGGTTCCGGCGGGCTCACCAACGAGAAGGCCTACCAGCTGGGCAAGTTCGCCCGCCTGGCGCTGGGCACCTCGCGGATCGACTACAACGGCCGCTTCTGCATGTCCTCCGCGGCGGCCGCCGGGAACCGCGCGTTCGGCCTGGACCGCGGACTCCCGTTCCCGCTCGCGGACCTCGGCGGCGCGGGGACCATCCTGATGCTCGGCTCCAACGTCGCGGACACCATGCCGCCGTTCGTCCGCCACCTCGAGGGGGCCCGGGACGCCGGCGGCCTGATCGTCGTGGATCCGCGCCGCTCGGCCACGGCGCGGCTCACGGCCGAGGGCGGCGGCCTGCACCTGCAGCCGACCCCCGGCACGGACCTCGCGCTACTGCTCGGCATCAGCCACGTCGTCGCCGCCGACGGATTCGCCGACGAGGCGTACCTCGACGCCCGCACGCAGGGCCGCGACGCCGTGGCCCGCTCGCTCGCGGCGTGGTGGCCCGAACGCGTCCAGTCCGTCACGGGCGTCCCGGCCGCGCTCATCCGGGAGGCCGCGCACCGCCTCGGCGCCGCCGCCCGCGCGGCCCGCGCCGGGGGGCCCCGCGTCTACGTCCTCACCGGGCGCGGCGTGGAGCAGCACGCCAACGGCACGGACACGACGACGGCGGCGATCAACCTCGCGCTGCTGCTGGGCCTGCCGGGTACGACGGCGGGCGGCTACGGCACGCTCACGGGGCAGGGCAACGGCCAGGGCGGGCGCGAGCACGGGCAGAAATCGGACCAGCTGCCCGGATACCGCAAGATCACCGATCCGGCCCACCGCGCGCACGTCGCCGAGGCCTGGGGCGTGGACGAATCGCTCATCCCCGGACCCGGCGTCCCGGCGACGGAGCTCCTGCACACCCTCGGGATGCCCGGGGGCGCGAGGATGCTGTTCGTCCACGGCGCCAACGTGGCGGTCTCCGCTCCCGACGCCGCCCGCGTCGTCGACGGCCTGCGCGCCCTGGACTTCCTCGTCGTCGCCGACTTCTTCCTCTCCGAGACGGCGGCGGAGGCCGACGTCGTGCTGCCCGTGCTGCAGTGGGCGGAGGAGGAGGGCACCATGACCAACCTCGAGGGGCGCGTGCTGCGCCGCCGCCGCGCCGCCGAGCCCCCGGCGGGGGCCCGGTCCGAGCTGTGGATCCTGGCCGAGCTCGCCCGGCGGCTCGACGCCCCGGGCCGCTACCCCGTGGACCCGCGGGAGGTCTTCGCCGAGCTGCGCCGGGCCTCGCGCGGCGGGCTGGCCGACTACTCGGGGATCGACTACGCGGACCTCGACGCCGGCGCCGAACGCTACTGGCCCTGCCCGGCCGGCGCCGAGCCGGCCGGCACGCCCCGCCTCTTCCTCGACCGCTTCGCCCACCCCGACGGCCGCGCCCGCCTCGTCGCGGTGAAACCCGGCCCCGTGCCCGCCGGCGACGCGGGCGGGCAGCGCGGGCCCCGGCGTCGTGCTCCCGGGTCCGGAACCGGCGCGCGGGGCCACGTCCTGACCCTGCTCACCGGGCGTCTGCTCGAGCACTACCAGTCGGGGACGCAGACGCGCCGCGTGGCGGGGCTCGCAGCGGCGCAGCCCGAGGCGCGGGCGGAGCTGAACCCGGCCACGGCCGCGGCCTGCGGGGTCTCCGACGGCGACTCCGTGGCCCTCGAGAACGCCCAGGGCCGCATCGTGGTCCGGGCCGTGCTGAGCCCGGACCTGCGGCCGGATTCGGTGTTCGTGCCGTTCCACTTCCCCGGCACCGGCAGCGCGAACCTGCTCACGACCACGGCGACCGACCCGCACAGCTTCATGCCGGCGTTCAAGAACAGCCGCGTCACGCTGACCCCGCTCGGGGCGGAGGTGGCGCCGTGACGGCGGCCGAGCACGTCGTGGTGATCGGCTTCGGCCCCGTCGCGGCACGGCTCGTCGAGGAACTGCTGCCCCGCGTCGAGGCCGGCACGCTCCGCCTGACCGTGCTCGGCGCCGAGCCGCACGCCGCGTACAACCGCGTGCTCGTCGCGGAGGTCGGCACGGGGCGGGCGACGGCCGGGCGGATCTCGCTCGCGGACGCCGGCGAGCTCACGGCGGCCGGGGTCGATGTGCGCCTCGGCACCGCGGTGCGCCGCGTGGACCGGTCCCGCCGCCTCGTGCTGCTGGAGGACGGCGGGGCCGTCGCGTACGACCGCCTGGTGTTCGCGACCGGCGCCCGGCCCGTCGTGCCGACGCTGCGCGGGCTGGACTTCACGCCGCACGTCGAGCCGCGGCTCCCGGGCGGCGTCGTGGCGCTGCGGGACCTGGACGACGCCGGGGCCCTGCTCCCGGTGGTCCGTTCCGGCGGGCGCGTGGTGATCCTCGGCGGCGGGATCCTGGGCGTCGAGGCGGCCCTCGCCGTGCAGGAACAGGGCGGGCAGGCGGTGCTCGTGCACCACGGGGGCCACCCACTGTCCCGCGCGCTGGACGACGACGCCGGGCGGCTCCTGGGTTCGCTCCTGTGCGCCGCGGGCGTCGAGGTGGTGCTGCGGGCCAAGGCGGTGGCCGTCCGCCACGGCGCCGGGTTCGAGGGGCTCGAGCTGGACGACGGCACGGTGGTTGCCGGGGACCTCCTCGTGCTGTCCGTGGGCGTGCGGGCCCGTGGCGAGCTCGCCGAGGGCTGCGGGCTCGTGGTGGAGCGCGGCATCCGCGTGGACCGGAACCTGCGGGCGGACACGGAGGACCGCGTATTCGCGATCGGCGACTGCGCCGCCGTCGAGGGGCGCGGGCCCTCGGGCCTGATCGGGCCGGGGTGGACGCAGGCCGCCTGGCTCGCCGGGTACCTTGCCGCGCGGCCCCTGGACGCCGCGCCGCCGGCGGGCGGGCCGGAGCCGGCCGACGACGGGCTCGCGCCGCTGCCCCCGGAGCCGGCCGCGGTGCTGTTGCTCAAGGCCCGCGGGATCGACCTGTCCACGGGCGGGGATCCGACGCCGGGGCCGTGGCACGAGGGACCGGAACGGGTGGCGGTGTGGGCCGATCCGCGCGCGGGGCGGTACTGCAAGATGGTGACGCGCGACGGGGTCCTCACGGGCTTCACGGCGATCGGGATGCCGCGCACGGCCGCCGAGCTCGTGCTGCTCTACGAGCGCGGGACGGAACTTCCGGCGGACCGCAGCACCCTGTTCCGCCTCGACGACGCCGGGGCGCCGGCGGCCGCCCGGCCGGCCGGTCCCGGGGACGTGCTGTGCCGGTGCAGCGGGGCGACCCACGGCGAGGTCGCCGCGGCGCTCGACGCCGGTTGCGCCACGGTCGAGGAGGTCGGCTCCTCCTGCCGGGCCGGCACGGGGTGCGGCGGCTGCAAGGAGCAGATCGAGGCGATGCTCCGGGCCGCGGCGCCCCTGCCCGCCTGACGCCGGAGGGTCCGTGCTGTGTGAGGATGGGGGCATGCTGAGTTTCGTCGTCCGCGTCATCGTCAACGCCCTGGCCCTCGCCGCCGCGGCCTGGATCCTGCCCGGCATCACCGTCGGCTCGGAGGCCGCCACGCGGGCGACGGGCAACGAAACGGCCGGCGTCGTGCTCTCCTACCTGTTCGTGGGCCTCGTCTTCGGGCTCGTGAACGCGGTGGTGCGGCCGGTCATCGGCTTCCTCTCGCTGCCCATCACGTGCCTGACCCTGGGCCTGTTCGCGATCATCCTCAATGCCGCCATGCTGATGCTGACGTCGTGGATCACCGGCTACACGCCGATCGGCTTCCACGTCGAGACGTTCTTCTGGGACGCCGTGCTCGGCTCCATCATCATCAGCGTGGTCTCCGCGGTCATCGGCTGGGTCCTGCCCGGCCGCCGCGACTAGACGCGGACCGGGACCACCGTGGACCGCAGGCCGGCGCGGCGGACGGCCGGACCCGGACTGCTCGCCGTCCTGCTCGGCGCCGTGGGCATCGGCCCGCTCCTGACGTACGGGCTGAGCGCCACGAGCGACCTGGTCATCGCCGACCTCGGCATCAGCGCCGCGCAGTTCGGCCTGCTGGCGACGGCCTGCTTCGCGTGCGCAGCAGTCGGCAACGCGGCCCTGGGCCGACTCGCGGACCGGCATTCCGACCGCGTCCTGATGACCGCCGTCTTCGTCCTGGCCGGGCTGGCCCTGGCGCTCGCCGCCGTCCCCGGCGGCTACTGGCTGCTCCTGGCCGCCACCGGGCTCTCGGGCGTCGCGCAGTCCTTCCCCAACGGCGTCACCAACCGGATCCTGCTCCAACGCGTCCCGGCCGGGCAGCGGATCGGCTGGACGGGGATCAAGCAGTCGGGAGTGCAGGCCAGCCAGCTCGTGGCGAGCCTGGCGTTCCCGGCCCTCGCGGTGTGGATCGGCTGGCGCGGCGCCTCCCTGCTCGGCGCGGTACTCGCCGGCGTCCTCCTGCTCCTGACGCTCCGTGCCCTCTCGGCGGTCCCGCCACTCGCCCTCGACGCCGGCCGCGCGGGCCCGTCCGTCACGCCGGCACCGGCCACGGGCACGACGCCGACCCGTCCCCCGGGCGGCCCGGTACCGTACCGGGAGCAGCACTTCATCATCGCCGCGCTGACCGCCTTCGGCTTCCTCAACGGCCTGGGCGTCCAGGCCACCAATGTGTACCTGCCGCTGTTCGCGGTCCGTGAGCTGGGATTCAGCCTGGTCCTCGGCGGTGCCGCCGCGGCGGCAGCGGGCGCGATCGGCGTGGCAGCGCGCGTGGGCTGGGGACGGGTCATGTCCCGCGGGACGGCCGCCCCGGTCCTCCTGTTGGCCCTGGCGCTCCTGGCGCTGGCCGGGGCGGGCGTGTTCTTCGCCGCCGGCGCCACCGGCATGGCCGGCTTCCTGTGGCTCGCGGTGGCACTGCACGGCGCCTCGGCCCTCGGTGTCTCCGTGGTCCTCATGGCCGCCCTGCTGCGCAGCGTCCCGGCGACGTCGATGGCCTCGGCGAGCGGGATCGTCTCCGCCGGCATGTTCGCGGGCTTCACGCTGGGACCCCTCGTCATGGGTGCGTTCATCGGCGCGACGGGCGGATTCCAGGGCGGATGGGTCGCCGTCGCCGCCACCTATCTGGCATGCGCCGTGCTGGCCGCGTTCCTGATGGCGCGACGGAAGCGGAAGCCGTAGGCCGCGTTGCCCCATCAATCCAGCCTCACAGAACGCCTCAAGCTGACGGTCCTTCTGCATGGTTCTCCGCCCAGCAGGAGACTGCCGTGGCGCCCTTTGGGGCATGCCCCGCTGATGGACGCGCACCGCAGATCATGTCTGGGTATCCGACCAGCCTTCCCGTCCCACTGGACTCGGCCATTCGCCGCGGCTACGATCGAAGAAACGAAAGAAACGAAAGGCCATCGATCGTGATGGGTGAGGGACTCCATGCGTACCAGCGCCGCCAGTAAGGAAACGTTCTTCGCGCCCGAGGCACCGGACACCGGGGAACTCTACGACTTCATCGAGGCCCACACGGCCAAGACGGGATTCCGGCCGGAACCGCGCTTTTTCCTCTCCGGTTCGGAGACCGGGGACCAGGTGGAGATCCCCCACGAGGTCTATCAGGTTCTCGTCAAGGCCGTCGAGGCCATGCGCAAGGGGCTCGCCGTCACTCTCACCCCGAGCTCCCTGACGCTCACGACTCAACAGGCAGCCGAACTCCTGGGCGTCACGCGGCCCACAGTCGTCAGGCTCCTGGACGAGGGCCGGATTCCCTTCGAGAAGCCAGGCACGCACCGCAGGGTCCGGCTCGAGGACGTTCTCGCCTACCAGGAGTCCCGCAAGGAAGAGCAGTACGCGGCCCTTGCCTCTCTGGGCGCCGTGGACGACGAGGACCCCCAGACCACGGCCAACAGGATGAAGGAGGCCCGCCGCGAGGCCGCGCGCCGCCGCAGGACCGCGTGACGGTGACACGATAGGGACGAATGTTCACCGCGCTCTTGGACAGCTGCGTGCTTTGGCCCAGCACGCAACGGGACTTCGTCCTTTCCCTGGCCTTCGAGGGAGCGTACCGTTTCGTCTTCAGCGAGGCGATCCTCAACGAGGTCGAAGTCAATGAGGAGATCAAGCGTCTCGAACGCGGAGACCGCCCTGAGGACGCCCAAGCCAAGGCCCACCACCTGGCTACCCGAATGCGCACCGTCTTCGACGACTCGATCGTCCGTGACTGGGAAGGCCTGGAGGGAACCTATGGCCTTCCGGACCCCGATGACGAACACGTGTTGGCCGCAGCGGTCGTCGCGGGCGCCGGAAGCATCGTCACGGACAACCTGCGCGACTTCCCTCCCGAAATGGTGCCGGCCGGGATCCAGATCGTCAGCGCACGGGACTTCGCCTACGAAACCGTGAGCATGAGCCCCGATCTGGGCCTGGCTGCGGTCCAAGCCATGTCCCGACGGACGGGACGCCACCATCCGGCCCTCGCCGTCTCCGAGATTCTGGCCACCCTCGACAAGCTCTACGGAATGAACGACACGACCGAGATCATCCGCGACCTTCTCCACCCGACGACGGCCCCCGGTTGACCGCGCGGCGCTGACTTGCTGCATGCGCCGCGAGATGGCCGCCATGAAGGCGCCGAATCGCATCGAAGCCATCTCGGCGGCCGGCGATGGCCGTTCACGGTAGCCGGTACCCCTTGGCTCCCCAGGTCCTCCGCTCGCGCTCGTTTCCCGGCCGGGTCGGCGACCCGAGGGGGCCAGGGCCGGGCCGGTCGAGCGCGTGGGGCGTGCTCCGGACGAGCTGCACCGTCCGCACCGTCGCGGTACCCGCCCCGGCGAAGACCGCGCCGAGCGCCGCCTGGGCCTCCACCACCACCGGGTCCGGGGCCGCGTCGTCGATGCCCGCCGCCCCGGCCGTGGGGAGCGCCGCGGCCAGGTGCCGGTAGTTCTCGAGCTTATGGGCCGGCCCGAAGCCGCCCGCGTCGGTCGAGGCGGGATCGACGCCCGGGGCGTAGTCCGCGAAGTACACGGTCACCCTCCCCGCCAGGTCCGGGTTCGGGGCGCCGTCGAGCCCGGGGACCAGATCGTGCTGGTGCTCCAGATGCAACGCCCGCACTCCGTCGGGGAGCTCGATGTTGCCCACCGGCGAGCCGACCGTGACGACGTGCTCCACGTCGTAGATCCCGTTGATCCTCCGATCGGCGGCCAGGTTGGCGGCGTGGATGCCGCCCTGGCTGTATCCCGTGAACACGAGGGCCTCGCCGGGTTCCGCGCCGACCCGCTCGAGCGCCTCCAGCACGGCCGCGGCCGTGTGCTGGCTGCCCAGCCCCGCCGCCTCCACGACCCCGCCCGTGTCCCACGGGTTCAGCTGCCCGGGCACCTGCGGCTGTGTCCCGGGCAGGGAGACGACGTGCACCCTCCCCCGCGGCGTCGGCACGGTGGCCACGCCCAGGGCCCCGTGGCCGGCCCGGTCCATCTCGGCCAGTCGCTGGAGCTCCATCACGGCCTCCAGGTCGCCGCCGAACTGCACGGTCCTCCCCGGAGTCGCCCCGCGCACCTGGACCGGCCCGATCCGGACCCAGCCCATCACCTGCGCGGCTCCCGCCAGCTGCGGATAGAGCCTCTCGGCCACCGTGGTGTCGAAGTCGCCCCCGTGCCGGCGGTCCCGCAGCCTGCCGAGCCCTGCGGCCACGGGGAACGCCGACGGGAAGAGCAGCGGCAGCGCCATGCCGAGCAGCGCCGGCGACTGGTTGATCACGTCCTCCGTGACGCGCGTCGACGGGTAGGGGCCGGGCGACTCGGCCGCGTAGTTCAACAGGAGGACCGGCACGTGCCCGCGCAGCTCGTTGACCCGGCGCTCGACCTCGGCCTCGACGCGCTCGTAGACCTCGCGGCTGGACCGCACGGCGAGCGCGAAGGCCGTCAGCTCCGCTTGTTCAACCCGGGTCGCGAGGCTCGCCCGCCGCAGCCTCGCATCGACGGGATATGCGAAGAGCGGGTCGGAGGCCAGGATCCGCCCCAACGCGGGCCACGAACCGTCGAGCTCGTCGGAGGCCGCCTGGAGCCGAAGCGCGGCGGCGGCCAGCGTGCCGACGGCCCGTTCGAGCTCGGCGAGGCTGAAGTCGGCCCCGCCGATGCCGCCGCGGGTCAGGTACCCGCCCGCGGTGCTCACGGCAGCGTCCCGATCGACGCGCGCAGGAGCGCCGCCAGGAGCTCCTCCCGGGCCGCGGCCGCCTGGCTAGCCGCCACACCGACCTCCGATTCCAGCGCCTGCAGGCCGGCCGACAGGACGGCCAGCTGGAAGGCCACGCGGCGCAACTGCCCATGGAACGCCGTCCCCGCGGCGGACTGCCACCGGATCGACTCCAACTCGAGCAGCAGTGTCCGCGCGCCTCCGACGTGCTCCACGGCCCACCGGGCCCGACGACGCAGCTCCTGCCACGCCTCGTCCGCTCCGCTCATCACTCCCCCTCTCCACCGGCCCCGGCCGGGGCCCTCCCTGTCCACCCACGCTAGGGACGCGGTGCCGCCCGGCCGGGCTCCGGCGTCGTACCTGTGCACCCGGGCCCGCCCACGGGAGCTGTGGAGGGGGCGTCACCGGCTCCGTCCGGCGCCCCCGCCCATGGAAGAATGGGGCCCATGGCTGAATCCGCGCGCTATTCCCTTGCTTCCGAACCCCTGGCCCTCGGCGCCCTCGACGGCCGCTACCGTGCCGCCACCGCCCCGCTGGTGGACTACCTCTCCGAGGCCGCCCTGAACCGCGACCGCGTGCACGTCGAGGTCGAATGGCTCATCCACCTGACCTCGATGTCCGTGCTGCCGGGCACCTCCCCGCTCACCGCGGAGCAGGTCGATGCGCTGCGCGGGATCGTCACCGGGTTCAACGGCGAGTCGGTGACCGAGCTCGCGGAGATCGAGGCTGTCACGGTGCATGACGTCAAGGCCGTCGAGTACTACATCGGCCGCCGCCTGCCCGCGATCGGCATCGAGGACCTCACACCGCTGGTGCACTTCGGCTGCACGAGCGAGGACATCAACAACCTCTCCTACGCCGTGGGCGTCAAGGGAGCGGTCGAAGACGTGTGGCTGCCGGCCGCTCGCTCGCTCGTCGAGCAGATCGGCGCGATGGCCGAGGCGACGCGCGAGATCCCGATGCTCTCCCGCACGCACGGCCAGCCCGCCACGCCGACGACGCTCGGCAAGGAGCTCGCCGTCACCGCGTGGCGCCTGACGCGCCAGCTCGAGCGGATCGCGCGCACCGAGTACCTGGGCAAGATCAACGGGGCCACCGGCACCTACGCCGCCCACTATGCGGCCGTCCCCGGGGCCGACTGGCAGGAGGTCTCGCGCACGTTCGTCGAGGGCCTGGGCCTGGTCTGGAACCCGCTGACCACGCAGATCGAGTCGCACGACTGGCAGGCCGAGCTGTACGCGGACGTGGCCCGGTTCAACCGGATCCTGCACAACTTCTGCACGGACGTGTGGAGCTACATCTCGATCGGCTACTTCGCGCAGATCCCCGTGGCCGGCGCCACCGGTTCCTCGACGATGCCGCACAAGGTCAACCCGATCCGCTTCGAGAACGCGGAGGCGAACCTGGAGATCTCCAACGGCCTCCTGGACACGCTCGCCGCGACGCTCGTGACCTCCCGCTGGCAGCGCGACCTCACGGACTCCTCCTCGCAGCGCAACATCGGCACGGCGTTCGGCCACTCCCTCCTGGCGATCTCCAACGTCGCCAAGGGCCTGGACCGGCTCGATGTCGCCGGGGACGTGCTCGCCGAGGACCTGGACCAGAACTGGGAGGTCCTCGGCGAGGCCATCCAGATGGTGATGCGCGCCGAGGCCGTCGCCGGCGTCGAGGGCATGGAGAACCCGTACGAACGCCTCAAGGACCTCACGCGGGGCCAGCGCGTGGACGCCGCCCGGATGAAGGAGTTCGTCTCCGGGCTGGGCCTGTCCGACGACGCCCGCGACCGCCTCCTGCGCCTCACCCCGGCCACCTACCACGGGATCGCGGACCGGCTCGTGGACCACCTGGGTCGGTAGGACGACGCCGGGGCCGCGCCTACAGCCAACCGCGCTCGGCCGCCGTCTTCGCCGCCGCGATCCGGTTGGCGGACCCGGTCTTGCCGATGGCGGCCGAGAGGTGGTTGCGCACGGTCCCGGCCGAGAGGTGCACGCGGGCCGCGATCGAGGCGACCGGCAGGCCGTCCCGGGCCAGCGCCAGCACCTCGCGTTCCCGTTCGCTCAACGGGTTAGAGCCCTCGGCCAGCGACTCGGCCGCCAACTGCGGGTCGACGACGCGCAGGCCGGCATGGACCTTCCGGATCGCCTCCGCGAGCTGGGAGGCCGGCGTGTCCTTGACGACGAAGCCGCTCGCCCCGGCCTCCAACGCGCGGCGCAGGTACCCCGTGCGGCCGAAGGTCGTGACCATCAGCGTGCGGCAGCCCGGGGCGCCGGCGCGCACGGTGGCGGCGGCCTCGATCCCGTCCATGCCCGGCATCTGGATGTCCAGGACGCAGACGTCCACGGCGTGCTCGATCACCGCGTCCAGGACGCCGGTGCCGTCGGGCAGCTCCGCGACGACCTCGAGGTCGCGCTCCAGGTTCAGCAGCGCCGCCATCGCTCCCCTCACGAGCGCCTGGTCGTCGGCAAGCAGCACGCGGATCGTCCTCACCACGCCACCTCCACGCGCGTTCCGCCCCCGGTTCCCGGGCTGACCCGCAGCGAGGCTCCGGCCTCGTCGACGCGCTCGGCCATGCCCCGGCGCCCGTGGCCGGCGGGCGCCGATCCCAGCCCTACGCCGTCGTCCTCCACGGCCATCCGCCGCGGCGAGAACTCGAGCCGGCACCGCTGCGCGCGGGCGTGCCGCAGGACGTTGGTGCCGGCCTCCCGCAGGATCCACCCGAGCGTGGCCTGAAGTTCCGTCCGGACCCCGGCCGGGTCCCCCTCGATGACGACGTCGATGCCTGCGCCTTCCAGCGCCAGCCGCAGTGCGCTGGCCTGCGTCGGCAAGTCGTTCGCGCGCAGCCCGCCGACCGTGGCCCGGACCTCGGCGAGCGCCTCGCGGATGAGTCCGTGCAGCTCGCCCAGCTCCGCCCGTGCCCGGGCCGGGTCCGCGTCCATGATCCGCTCGGCGAGCTCGGCCTTCATCGCGACGACGGTCAGGGTGTGGCCGAGCCCGTCGTGGACGTCGCGGGCGACGCGCTCGCGTTCCGAGACCACGGCCAGGTCCCGGGAGACGGCCTGCCGCTTGGATTCGGAATCCAGGAGGGCCGCCTCGGCCGTGTTGAGCACGAACACCCCGAGCATGATGAACACCAGGAACAGGTACTCCGGCAGCATCCCGGCGAGCGCCAGGAGGGCCGTCGTCCCGGCCGTGGCCCCGAGCCCGACGATCCAACCGCCCTTCCGCGGCAGGATGTAGCAGGCGTAGCCGACGACGTAGGGGGACATGAACAGGGCCGCGAAGCCGATGAGCGGGGCCGCCGCGGCGATGATGGCGCACAGGACGGCCAGCCCCACCCAGTTCCAGTGCCGGAACCCGAGCCGGTAGTCGCGCGGGCCCTGCAGGACGAGGAACGCCGCGAGGTAGACCGCGCCGAACAGGACCACGAGGAGCAGCCCGAGCGCCGTCAGCGCCGGTGCCAGCCCGGCGCCGAGCACGGCGAAGACCGTGTAGGCCAGGAAGACCAGCCAGACGCCGGGCATGAGCCAGCCGTACCGCTCCCAGGCGTTCAGGCGCGGTCCGTCGGCGCTCATTGCCGCCGCCGTCCCCGCTGCACGCCCACGACCGCCGCCGCTCCGAACACCAACGCCCAGGCCACGACGTTGGCCAGCAGCAGGGCGAGCGAATCCGGTTCGACGTCCGCGGCGGCCTGGCGGCCTTCCATGAGCGGCCAGCGGACGAGCCCCACGAACCCGTACATCGGCGTGAAGCGCGCGAAGTCCAGCATGGCGCCGCTGAGCGGCATGAACACGTTGCCGACGAAGGACATGAGCACGAGGACGCCCGTCGCGACGCCGAGCGCGGACTCGCTCTTGAAGAGCATCGCGACGGAGAAGCCGAAGAGCGCGAACACCGAGGCCCCGGCGAGGGTGAGCAGGAAGGTCGCGAGCCACATCCCGCCCGGGGCGACGGCGCCGGTGGCCAGGCCGCCGAGGTGCACGACCCCGATGCTGGCCGCGGTGATCGCCAGGGCGGTCAGGACCTTGCCCACGACGACGGACGCGGGGCTCACGGGGGTCAGCCCGACCTGCCGGCCCCAGCCCTGCATCTGTTCGACGGCGGCGCCGCCGGTCGCCGTCGTCGCGGCGAGCGCCGCGCCGTAGGCGGCCATGGAGCTCATGACGTAGAACGCGACGTTGGAGTCGCCGATCGGCTGGTCTCCCGAGCTGATCGAGACGCCGAAGACGAGGTACATCACGAGCGGCATGAGCAACACGAACATGATGTTGGAGGTGTCCCGCAGCTGGCGGGTCAGGTCGATGCGGAGATAGGTGGCGTTCATCGGAGGCTCCTCGGTGCCGGTTCGTTCTCGAGGCCCGCGGTCAGGTCCACGAAGGCCGCCTCGAGGCTCGGCGACGAGACCTCGAGGTCATGCGCCCCGAAGTCCCGCAACAGGGCCAGGGCGAGGGCGTCGGAGTCGGTGGTGACCACGGAGACCCTTGAGCCGTTGCGTTCAAGGCGGCGGACCCCGGGCTGGGACCGCAGCCGATCGAGCACCGCGTCCGCTCCGTCCTCGAGGCCCGGCACGGCCGCGGAGACCGTGCGGCCCGCGGCCATGGAGCGGACCTGGGCCGTGGGGCCGTCGGCCGCGATGCGCCCCTTGACGATCAGCACCGTGCGGTGGGCGAACTGCTCGGCCTCCTCCAGGTAGTGGGTCGCGAAGACCACGGTCCGGCCGGAGTCGGCGTCCTGGCGCATGGTGTCCCAGAACTCGCGGCGCGCGTTGACGTCCATGCCCGCCGTCGGCTCGTCGAGGATCAAGAGGTCCGGGTCCGGCAGCAGGGCGAGCGCGAACTTGAGCCGCTGCTGTTCGCCGCCGGAGCACTTGGAGACCTTCCGTCCGGCGATGCGGGCGATGTCCGTGCGGTCCATGACCTCCTCCACCCGCCCCTTGGCCCCGTGGAGGGACGCGATCGACAGGACCGTTTCCCGCACGGTGAGGTCGCGGAGCAGGCCGCCGGTCTGCAGCACCGCCGAGACCCGCCCGGCGCGGACCGCCTGCCGCGGGTTCAGTCCCAGCACCTCGGCCGTGCCGCCGTCGGGATCGGTGAGGCCCAGGACCATGTCGATCGTGGTGGTCTTGCCCGCCCCGTTGGGGCCGAGGAAGGCCACGATCTCCCCGGGCTGAACGACGAGGTCCACGCCGGCGACGGCGGCCACCTCGCCTTCCCTGGACTTGAAGCTCTTGCGCAGCCCGCTGAGCCGGATGGCGGAGGGCGCGTCCTCGTGTGCTTTCATGCCTCCAGTCTCCCGCCCGGCGCCGGGATGCGCACGGGGGCGCGGTCACGTGATGCGCATGACACATGTCATCCGCTACCTCCGACGCCGCACGCTCCAGAGGGGGTTCGGCTGCCAGAGGGGGCACGGCTGGGTCGAGCCTTTGCGCACGCCGTGGCAGGCGGGCATCGGTTCCATCACCGGTTCCCCCGCGGCGTCGAACTCGAAGTAGTCGGCATCCAGGTGGTAGGCGTTCCAGAACACCTCGCACTCGCAGCAGCAGGCGCCCATCCGGGCGAGCCGCCGCAGCAGGGCCGTGGCCCGCGGGGCGGCGGCCTCCTGGTACCGCCTCGTGAACCCGTGCCCGCGGCAGCCGAACTCGATCATCCGGTACAGGTAGCACATCAGGCATTCGCCGGCCCGCGGCGCCGTCAGCTCATCGGAGAGCTCGCGCAGCTCCGCCTCGATCTCCGTCAGTCCCTCTGGTCCCATGGCTTCCTCCTCGTTGCTCCCGCGGACCAACGCCCGCTGGAACGAGGATGCCGGGCGGAACCGGCGGCCGGGGCGGCTGCCCACCGGCCGGTGGATTCGCGGCCGCCGCCGGCCACCTGTGGAGGAGGGGCCCGCACCGGGATACCCTCAAGTCATGGACACGGCCGGCGACATCACGTTCCACACCCGCAAGTGGGTGCGCCCGGAGGACCTCAACGCCAACGGCACGCTTTTCGGCGGCAGCCTCCTGCGCTGGATCGACGAGGAGGCGGCGATCTACGCGATCGTCCAGCTGGGCAACGGCCGGGCCGTCACCAAGTACATGTCGGAGATCAACTTCGTCTCCTCCGCCCAGCAGGGCGACCTCATCGAGATGGGGCTGACCGCGACCCGGTTCGGCCGGACCTCCCTGACCATGCGCGCCGAGGTGCGCAACATGTTCACGCGGCAGTCCATCCTGACCATCGAGCAGATCGTCTTCGTCAACCTCGGCGACGACGGGCTCCCGGCCGCCCACGGCTACACGGAGATCACCTACGAACGCGACCGCGTTCCCCACCAGCACCTGCTCCCGCCCGGTCCCGCGGCCTAGCCGGAGCCGGCCGTGCTGCCCGTCATCGGGGAACTGCTCCCCCTCGTCATCGCCTTCTGCCTCAGTCCCCTGCCGCTGATCGCGCTCGTCCTGCTGCTCTCCGGGCGCCGCGGCGCGGCGGCAGCGTTCGCCGCGGGCCGCATCGCCGGCATCGCCGCCGCGGTCGCCCTGTTCACCGTCGCCGCCGACGCCGTCCCGGAGTCGCGGACGGTGACGACGGCGGAAGCGGTGCTGAAGATCCTGCTCGGCACTGGCCTCGTGGTGCTGGCCGCCTCCAAGCTCCCGCTCCGCCCGGGCGCGCGCCCCGCGAAGGGCGGCGAGCTGCCGCAGTGGATGGGATCCCTGGACACCATGCCCCCGGGCCAGGCCCCTCTCCTGGGGTTCGCCGTCAGCGTCGCGAACCCGAAGGAGCTGGCCTTCGCCCTCAGCGCCGGGCTCGCCGTCGGGGAGGCCGCGCTCCCTTTCGGCGCGGCCTCGCTTACCGTGCTCGCCTTCGCGGTGGCCGCCTCCGGCAGCGTGCTGCTGCCGCTGCTCCTGAACAGCGTGGCCCCGCGCGCGTTCGGCCCCGTCCCCGCGGCCCGATTCCCACCGCCTCCTACCGCGGCGCCGCCTGGAACCGCACGATCCGCTCCACCGCCTCCTGAACCGCCGCCCGACCCGCGGCGAAGCTGAGCCGGACCGCCTTCCGCCCGGCCCCGGCGTCGAAATCCGCGCCCGGGACCAGGGCCACGCCCTCCTCCTCCAGCAGCGCGGCGCAATACGCGGCCGAGTCCGGGAATCCGGCCAACGCCTGGCCGAGCTCGGCGTAGAGGTAGAACGCGCCGTCGGCGGGGGCGGCCGGCCCCCAGCCGAGCCGCGGCAGCGCGGCGAGCAGCGCGTCCCGGGTGCCGGCGAACTCGGCGACGGACGCCTCCGCCTCCGCGTAGGAGGCCTCGCCGAACGCGTGCACGGCGGCGGCCTGCGCCGGGGCCGGCGGGCACAGCGCCACGTTCCCGGCGAGCGCGTCGACGGAGGCCAGCAGGTCGTCGGGCACGAGCGCCCAGCCGAGCCGCCACCCCGTCATCCCCCAGTACTTCGAGAAGCTGGAAATCACCACGGACTCCCGCCCGAGCTCCCACGCGCACACCCCGCGCGGGTCCTCGGCGCCCGGGAGCGGGTAGGTGATGCCGTGGTAGATCTCGTCGCTGACCAGGCGCACGCCGGCGTCGGCGCACCATCCGGCCAGGGCCGTGAGCTCGGCGCGGGAGACCATGGTCCCCGTGGGGTTGGCCGGCGAGGCGAGCATGAGGCCGGTGAGCGGACCGTGCTCGCGCGCGGCGGCGTCGAGCAGTTCCGGGGTGGGCTGGTAGCGGGTCGCGGGGCCGCACTCGAGCTCGACGACCTCGACGCCGAGGGCGCGCAGGATGTTCCGGTAGGCGGGGTACCCGGGGCGGGCGAGCGCCACCCGGTCGCCGGGGTTGAAGGCGGCGAGGAACGTCAGCATAAACGCCCCGGAGGAGCCGGTCGTGACGGCGACGTTCCGGGCGGGGACGTCGATCCCGTACCAGCGCCGGTAGTGCCCCGCGATGGCCGCGCGCAGCTCGCCCGTGCCGAGCGCCGGGGTGTAGTTGAGCGTGGTGCCGGAGGCGTGCAGGGCGGCGGCGGCCGCGGAGACCGGGCCGGGCGCGCCGCCGCCGGGTTCGCCGGCGCACAGCGAGACGACGTCGCGCCCCGCGGCCCGCAGCTCGGCGACGCGCTGGAGGATGTCCATGACCTGGAAGGGCGGGACCTGGGCGCGGCTGGCGATGGTCAAGGGCTGGGTCATGGTGCTGCTCCCGGGGTACGACGGCGGACTTCCGCTCCCAGCGTGCCACACCTTGGGTAGGGTGGAGCCATGATCCCCGCCTCCGCGAATCCGCTGCTGCCCGCCGTGTGGGAGTGGACCGTCACGGGGGTCGCCCTGGTCTTCGTCGTCCTCGTCGTGGTGGCCCTGGTCCGGATCGACCGCACCAAGGCCCGGCGCGAGCCGATGGCGACGATGTGGTGGGCGTTGGCGGTCCTGGCGCTGCCCGTCGTCGGGGTCCTCGCCTGGTTCGTCCACGACCGCCGCGCCTCGCGCGGGGCCGCCTGAGTCAGGCGCCGGGCCCGGCCGGCAGCCGGCGCAGGTAGTGGTGCATCGGGGCGTGCCGCAGCCCCCGCGGTAGCCGCGGGTAGAGGACGGCCGCCGTCCGCAGGACCGCGCGGAACACCCGGTCCCGCCAGGGTCCGTAGGGCAGCCCGAATTCCTCCCGCAGGCGCGCCGGCAGCATCCCCGCCGTGAGCACCCGCGCCACGGGCATGGCGGCGCGGATCCAGAACGGCGCGTTCCGGGCCGCGAGCAGCTCCCCCGCCACGCGCCGGACCGCGGGGTCCACTCCCAGCCGGGCCTCGGCGTCGTTCCAGTACCTCCGGAACGCCGCCCGGTCCGCGGGCCAGGCGCCGGCCGGCATCTGCAGGGCGGTGCCGAGGACCGCGTACTCGCGGTAGAGCGCCTCCGCCGCCCGCGGCGGAAGCGGGTCGAAGACCGCCTCGTGGACCAGCAGGGCCGAGTCGTAGAGCGTCGCCGCGACCCAGAGCTGGAGCTCCGGGTTCCGCGCGTCGTAGGCCGGGTGCGTCCCGTCCGCGCCCGCCTCCGAACGGACCGGGGCGTGGGCCCGGTCCACCCACTCGCGCACCGCGGCCGCCTGGCCCGGGGTGCCGTTGGTGAGCGCGTAGATGTAGCTGAGCGTGCCGTGCAGCCGCTTGAGCGGATCGGTTGGGAAGTCCGAATGCCGGGCCACTCCGTGTCCGACCGCGGGGTGGGCGAGCTGCAGCAGGACCGCCCGGCCGGCCGCCAGCAGCAGCACCGATTCCGGCGCGACGTCGGCGATCGCGGCCGGCGCCGGGACGCGCGCGTGGTGGAGGGCCATGGTGCGATGCTATCCGCCCCTCCCTGCCTTATGCTCAGAGCATTCACGACCATGGGGGGAAATCATGAGGCCGGTTGTCGCCGTCCGCGCGCTCGCCTGCGCATCCATCGCCGCACTGCTGTCCGGCTGCTCGTATCTGGGCATCACGCAGGACGCCCCGCGCGGCGTCGATGGCGAGGTGGTCCAGGCCGGCGCGGCCCACGTCGACGCCATCAAGACCGGTGACTGTCTCAACGAGCCCGGCAGCGAGGAGTTCGAGACCGTCGGCGCGATCCCCTGCGGCGAGCCGCACGAGCTCGAGATGTTCCACGCGTTCAACGTCACGCAGGACTCCCTGCCGGACGACGCCGCCTGGGAGCGGATCCTCGACGAGTGCTACGGCGCGGCGTTCACCGAGTTCGCGGGGATCGCGTACGAGGACTCCGGGCTCGACGTGTTCCCCTTCGCGCCGACCGACGAGTCGTGGGCCTTCGGCGACCGGAAGGTCCAGTGCCTCATCGGCGAGGCGACCCTGGAGCCGGTCACGGGAAGCCTGCGCGGCGCCGCCCGCTGACGCGTAGGGTCGGTGGCAGGTGATTCCGCCGCCGTGCGGGCTCTGGTGGTGGCCTAGTAGACCCGCCCGGTGCCCAACACCCTCAGCTCGTCGGCCACGACGCGGCCGGCGTGGATGACGGTGCGGTCGCCGCCCCGGTCCAGCATGTCGCAATTGCCGTAGGGGCTCCAGTAGTCGCGCTGCCCGTCCTCGCCCAGCCCCACGCGGACGCCCGCCCCGGTCAGTTCGGACAGGGACAGCTGCCCCGCGGCGCTGGGTGCCACCGTGGTCAGGGAGATGTCCAGCTCCGCGAACGTCTCGATGAGGCGCCGGCTCACGGCCTCGTTGACGCTCCCCAGCTGGTAGGCGTGGGAGAGGTTGACCCGGCCCTGCATGCCGAGGGCCCGCGTGCGTTCGGCGATCAGCTCGGCGCTGAAGACGCCGAGCGCCCCCGGCTCGTGCAGGTGCACGTCGACGTCCACCTGGTACTTCTCGGCAAGCCCGAAGACCACGTCCAGGTACCCCTTCGGGTCGCGGTCCAGCTCGCAGGGGTCGATCCCTCCCATGACGTCGGCTCCGGCCCGCAGGGCGGCCTCGAGGTGGCCGGCCGTGCCCGGCTCCCGCAGGATCCCGGCCTGCGGGAAGACCATGACGTGGACGTCGGCGGCCCGGTGTGCTCGCGGAACGGCAGCCCGATCCGGGTCGAGTCCAGGTGCACGTGGACATCGGAGAAGGACGGCAACAGGAGCCGGCCGCGCCCCTCGACGACGTCGACCACGTCGCCGGCCGGCCGGCGCTGCGGGTCGTGGGGCAGGACGGCGCGGATCGCGCCGTCCTCGATGACGACGTCGGACGCGGCACCACCCCAGGGGCGCGCGTTGCGGATCAGCATCTCGTGGGACGTCCTCTCGGGGCGGGGGCTACTCGGCCGCCGCGAGCTGCCCGCAGGCCCCGTCGATCTCCTTGCCGCGGGTGTCGCGCAGGGTCGTCGGGATCCCTGCCGCGATGAGCCGGTCGATGAACTCGCGCGTCACGTCCCGCTCCGAGGAGGTCCAGATCGAGCCCGGGGTCGGGTTCAACGGGATGGGATTCACGTGGACCCAGCCGCGGCCGCGCTTGTTGAGCTTCTTCGCCAGGAGCTCGGCGCGCCACGCATGGTCGTTCATGTCCTTGATCAGCGCGTACTCGATGGACACGCGCCGGCCCGTGGCCTGGTAGTAGCCGTACGCCGCGTCGATCGCCTCGTCGACCTTCCAGCGCGAGTTCACGGGGATCAGCTCGTCGCGCAGCTCGTCGTCGGGCGCGTGCAGGCTCAAGGCGAACGTGAACGGCAGCTTCTCCTCGGCGAGCTTGTTGATCGCCGGCACCAGGCCCACGGTGGAGACCGTGATGTTGCGCGCGCTCATGCCCAGGCCCTCCGGGGCCTCGGCGGCCATGCGGTGCACGGCGGCCATGACGCGCTTGTAGTTGGCGAGCGGCTCGCCCATCCCCATGAAGACGATGTTGGTGACGCGCTCGGCGTCGTGCCCGCCGTCGCGGCGCTTCCCGCCGAGGCCGCCGTCGGCGATGTAGCGGTTGGCCTGCACGATCTGGTCCAGGATCTCGGCGGTGGACATGTTGCGGGTCAGCCCCGCCTGCCCGGTCGCGCAGAAGGGGCAGTTCATGCCGCAGCCGCACTGGCTGGACACGCACAGCGTCACGCGGCCGGGATAGCGCATGAGCACGGACTCCACGAGCGAGCCGTCGAAGAGCCGCCACAGGAACTTCACGGTGTCGCCGTTGTCCGTCGTCAGCCGCTTCACCTCGGTCAGGAGGGTCGGGAACATCGCGGCGGCCAGCTCGGCCCGGCGCTCCTGCGGCAGGTCGGTCATGCGCGCCGGATCGGTCGTGTAGTGCTGGAAGTAGTGGACGGAGAGCTGCTTGGCCCGGAAGCCGGGCAGCCCGAGCTCCTTGAGCTTGTCCTGGCGTTCGGCCAGCGTGAGGTCCGCGAGGTGCTGCGGCGGCTGGGAGACGCGCGGTCGCTGCGCGAACTGCAGTTGCGGCCGGCCGTCCGGTCCCATGGCCTGCTTCCACCCCTCAGGCGTCGGCCGGACCTGGGCGCGGCCCTCCCGGCGGGCCCGCAGCTCGGAGACGCGGTCGGAGACCGGCGCCCCGGTGCCCGCTGCGGGGTGGCGCGGCGCGGCCGAACGGTCCGACGGGCGGGTCCCCTCGGCCCCGGCGACACCGGCGAGCGGTCCCGCCGACGGCGCCTCGGGACGGCGCGCGTGGGCGCGCGAGGTCCCGGTCCGGTGGTGCCCGTCCGCGGGGTGCAGTTCCTCGGCGGCGTGCCGGGCGGGCGATCCCGGGCCGGCTGGTTCGTGCTTCCGGTCTTCGGGCTGGGGCTGGGTGGTGGTCATCGCCCCCATTGTCCCACGCATGTCCACCACCGCTCCCTGCGCGGCGCCCGGACACGACCGGCCGGGCGCGCCCGTCAAGCCCTCCGGGCCATGAATGTGGTTAACCGCACGGGGAGGACTCCCCCTTGAGGCCCCCGGCGCGCCACGCCTACGCTCGGCATCATGGCGTCACCCGCCCCTCCGGCGGCGGCGTCCCGCGCCTACCCGTCCCCGCGCCGGCGCCAGCGCGGGATCTGGTGGTTCTCCCACCACGTGATCGCGAAGGTGATGAGCCGCCCCAGGATGAGGGACACGGCGATCGCGAGCACCACGGCGAACTCCGTGGACAGGCTCGGCCACGCCCCGGAGAGCGCGCCGACGCCCACGGAGTAGGCGGACCAGACCACGGAGGCGATCACGGACCACGCCATGAACCGCCGCGTCGCCTGCGGCACGAGCGCCGCCGCGACGTTTATCGTCAGCCGGCCCAGCGGGACGAACCGCGCCGTGAGCACGAGCGGCAGGCCGTTGCGGTCCAGCCGCGCCCGCGCCGCCGCGAAGGTGGACTGCCAGCGCCGGCCCGCGAACACGGGCAGCTCCGTGAGGTTGAAGCGCCGCGCCAACAGGAACGTGGCCGCGTCCCCCGCGACCCCGCCGACGAACATCGCGGCCCCGAGGAGCATCAGGTCCAGCTCGCCCGTGTTGACGGCGAGCGAGCCGAGGGCCACGAACAAGGTGGTGCTGGGCACGGGCGGCAGGAGCGCGGACACCGCGACGAACAGCGCCCCGACGGGGTAGATCCACCAGGAATCCAGTTCCCGCAGCGCCTCCCCCAGCTCGTTCACGGGCGCACCTGCCCCGGCAGGGAGGCCCCGGCGTCGTTCCCGGGGACGACGCCGGAGCCCGGCTCCGGGAGCGCCTCGCCGAGACGCGCGGGGTCGAGTCCCGCGGATGCGACAACGGCCGTCGTGGTGCGGATGAACACCACGAGCCAGGCGAAGACGATGCCCGCCGCCGCGAGTTCGAACGCCGTGAGGTTGTAGTAGCCGAGCGGCGCCCAGAGGTACGCGGCCGCCGCGAGCCCTGCCACCGCGACGACGCTGATGAAGTAGAAGGCGCGCGGGAACCCGGGCAGCCAGACCGGCGCCCCGAGCAGCAGCACCAGCAAGATCGCGGCGAGCGCGCGGACGAAGAAGGAGTGCACGGGATCGAACAGGTTCACGGGGAACAGCCCGATCCCCGCCATGCAGATCCCGCTCGCCAGCAGGCACACGCGCACCACTGAAGGCCGCGGGCGGACCACGCGGCGGCGCTTGCGCCCGGCCGCCGCGTCGCGCGCGTCGAGGAGCCCGGTCCACTGGCGCAGGTCGCGGGTGATGAAGGCGGCGAGGGTCGTGAGGATGATCCCGGAGACGGTGATCGTGGTGTTGAAGGTCCAGAACGAGGTCGTCCCGGCCTGGCCCGTGCCGAGCTCGCTGAACATCGAATGCCACCAGAGCGGGTTCTCGGCGAAGATCATGCTGACGAGCATCGCGGTGCCGGCGATCGTGTCCACGGTGAGGCCGAAGAACGCCTCCTGGAACAGCCGGAACACCACAAGCGCGGACATCACGGCGATCGAGGCGTGCACCACCATGAGCGCGGCGACGTCGACGGCCTGGCGCAGCGCCGGCCGTGTTCCGAGCCAGGCGTGGACGGCGCGCGCGTGCTGGAGGTACCCGGCCAGGAAGGCGCCCGCGACGGCGAGGCCCGCGAGGATGGAGGCGTAGAACGCCACGGAGCCGTCGCCCGCGAGGGCGGGGCGGCGCCCGTGGAAGCCGATGAGCCCCACGAGCACGGACACCGCGGCGGCCGCGGTTCCCGCCCAGATCGCCTGCGATTCGACGGCGACGCGCGGCGCCTCGCGGCGGCCCGGTGCTCCCACGAAACGTCCTCCCCTCGATCGCCGGCTGCTGTCCCTGCCGTCGATTCTGTCACGGGAGGGTGCCGGCTACTCCAGCTCCGCCCGGCGGGAGCGCCGCTCCGGGCGCGGGTCAGGGCCCCTCGGGCTCCATGATCTCGCT
This sequence comes from Zafaria sp. Z1313, assembly GCF_050563205.1. NCBI lineage: Bacteria > Bacillati > Actinomycetota > Actinomycetes > Micrococcales > Micrococcaceae > Zafaria > Zafaria sp. Z1313. The sequence continues at coordinate 98,267 of NZ_JBNWUK010000006.1, read as the reverse complement.
CCGGATCAGGAAGCGCTTGCCCTCCGGCGCCTCGACCGAGAACCCGGAGCCGCGCCCCGGAACCACATCGACCGTGAGGTGCGTGTGCTTCCAGTAGTCGAACTGCTCCCGCGACATCCAGAACCCGATCTCGCCCAGCCGGGCCCCGGCGTCGTCCTCCAACTCGAACGTGCCCAGGAGGATGTCCGAGCCGCCCACCTTGAAATCGCCGTCGGGGAAGCACATGGGCGAGGAGCCGTCGCAGCAGCCCCCGGACTGGTGGAACATGAGCGGCCCGTGCCGCGCCCACAACGTGCGCAGCAATGCCACCGCCGACGCACTGAGGGCGACGCGGGAACGCCGCTCTCCCTCGATCTCGGGACGGGCCGCGAGGACGCCGGTCGTGTCCATGGGGTACTCCTTCCGTGGGGCCTTCCCTGCATCGTCCCGCCGCGCACCGCGCGCCACCAGGGGGTGCGACGCCGGACGGCCCACCCGGGGCGGGCCGTCCGGTGCCGTCGGGGTGCTATCCGCGGTGGTCGAACTCGATGACGACGCGGCCGTCGATCTTGGCGTGCTTCATCTCGTCGAACACGGCGTTGACGTCTTCGAGCGGGCGCTTGTGGAAGGTCGGCTTGATCTTGCCGGCCGCGTAGAAGTCGAGCGCCTCGACCATGTCCTGGCGGGTGCCGACGATCGAGCCGCGGATCGTCAGGCCCTTGAGCACGATGTCGAAGATCGGCGCCGGGAAGTCGCCCGAGGGCAGGCCGTTGAAGACGATCGTCCCGCCGCGGCGGGCCATGCCGATCGCCTGGCCGAACGCGGCCGGATGGACGGCCGTGACGAGGACGCCGTGAGCGCCGCCCGTCGCGGCCTGCACGGCCTCGGCCGGGTCCTCGGCGAAAGCGTTGACCGTGACCTCGGCCCCGTGCTTGCGGGCCAATGCGAGCTTCTCCTCCGCGACGTCGACCGCGACCACGCGCATGCCCATGGCGACGGCGTACTGCACGGCGATGTGGCCGAGCCCGCCGATGCCGGAGACCACGACCCACTGGCCCGGGCGGACCTCTGTCTGCTTGAGCCCCTTGTAGACGGTGACTCCGGCGCACAGCACGGGGGCGATCTCGTAGGGGTCGGCACCGTCGGGGATGCGGGCCGCGAAGCGGGCGTCGACGAGCATGTACTCGCCGAACGAGCCGTCCACGGAGTAGCCGCCGTTCTGCTGCGACTCGCACAGCGTCTCCCAGCCCGTGCGGCAGAATTCGCACGTCCCGCAGGCGCTCCACAGCCAGGCGTTGCCGATCAGGTCGCCGACGGCGAGGTCGTCGACGCCCTCGCCGAGCTTCTCCACGGTGCCCACGCCCTCGTGGCCCGGGATGAACGGCGGCGAGGGCTTGACGGGCCAGTCGCCCTCGGCGGCGTGGAGGTCGGTGTGGCACACGCCGCTGGCGATGAGGCGGACGAGGGCCTGGCCCGGTCCGGGCTCCGGGATGGAGGCCGAGGCGACGTCGAGCTCGTCGCCGAAGTTCTTCACGATCGCTGCTTTCATGGTTCCCATGGTGGTGCTCCTTCGAATCGGGGGATGTCGTGGGGCACGGCGGCGCTCCCGCCCTGGGGGATGGGGGCGGTCGGGGGAGACGGCCGGGAGCGCCGCCGCAGGCGTCGGGGCTTAGAAGAAGCCCAGCTTGTCGGGGCTGTAGGACACCAGCAGGTTCTTGGTCTGCTGGTAGTGGTCCAGCATCATCAGGTGGTTCTCCCGTCCGATGCCGGAGGACTTGTATCCGCCGAACGCCGCATGCGCCGGGTAGGCGTGGTAGTTGTTGACCCACACGCGGCCGGCCTGGATCTCGCGTCCCGCACGGTAGGCGGTGCCCCCGTCGCGCGACCAGACGCCGGCGCCGAGGCCATAGAGGGTGTCGTTGGCGATCTTCAGCGCGTCGTCGTAGCCGCTGAAGCGGGCCACGGAGACGACGGGACCGAAGATCTCCTCCTGGAAGATCCGCATGGAGTTGTCGCCCTCGAAGATCGTTGGCTGCACGTAGTAGCCGCCGGCCAGGTCGCCGTCGAGCTCGGCCCGGGCACCACCTGTGAGGACCTTGGCGCCCTCCTGCTTGCCGATGTCGATGTAGGAGAGGATCTTCTCGAGCTGGTCGTTGGAGGCCTGGGCGCCCATCATGGTGTTCGTGTCGAGCGGATTGCCCTGCACGATCGCCTGGGTCCGGGCCGTGACGTCGCCGAGGAAGCGGTCGTAGATGGAGTCCTGGACGAGCGCGCGGGATGGGCAGGTGCAGACCTCGCCCTGGTTGAGCGCGAACATCGTGAAGCCCTCCTGGGCCTTGTCGTAGAACGCGTCGTCCGCGGCGGCGATGTCCTCGAAGAAGATGTTGGGGCTCTTGCCGCCGAGCTCGAGCGTCACGGGGATCAGGTTCTCGGAGGCGTACTGCATGATGAGCCGGCCGGTGGTGGTCTCGCCCGTGAAGGCGATCTTGCGGATCCGCTTGTTGGAGGCGAGCGGCTTGCCGGCCTCGAGGCCGAATCCGTTGACGATGTTCACGACGCCCGGGGGCAGGAGGTCGCCGATGATCTCCATGAGGACCAGGATCGACGCCGGCGTCTGCTCGGCGGGCTTGAGGACCACGGCGTTGCCGGCGGCCAGGGCGGGGGCGAGCTTCCAGACGGCCATGAGGATCGGGAAGTTCCAGGGGATGATCTGCCCGACGACGCCGAGCGGTTCGTGGAAGTGGTAGGCCGTGGTGTTCTCGTCGAGCTGGGAGAGGCTGCCCTCCTGGGCGCGGATGGCGCCGGCGTAGTAGCGGAAGTGGTCGACGGCGAGGGGCAGGTCCGCGTTGAGGGTCTCGCGGACGGCCTTGCCGTTGTCCCACGTCTCGGCGACGGCGAGGACCTCGAGGTTCTCCTCGATGCGGTCGGCGATCCGGTGCAAGACGAGCGCGCGCTCGGCGGGGCTGGTCCGGCCCCAGGCGGGGGCGGCTCCGTGGGCGGCGTCGAGGGCCGCCTCGATGTCCTCGGCCGTGCCGCGGCCGACCTCGGTGAAGACCTGGCCCGTGACCGGGGAGACGTTCTCGAAGTACTCGCCCTTGACGGGCGCCTTCCATTCGCCGCCGATGTAGTGCTCGTAGCGCGGCTTGAACGTGACGATCGATCCCTCGGTACCTGGCTGGGCGTAGACGGTCATGGCAACTCCTTTGTTGACTCCGGTCCTGCTTGCGGCTGCGGCCGCGGCAACGGCCGTTGCGTGATGTATGTCACGCTACGCCCGGCGACGTTGCATCGAGGTTGCATGAGGGTCCGCCCTTAGCATCCTGCGCCACCGGCCCGCGCCCTGTGGCCGCCCGCCGGCATCATGGCGCCAACACTTCTTCCCACTTCCCGCTCCGCCAGGCGCACGAAACACGGCGTGTCGCGCGGACACGCCGTGCCGTGATGGCGAGAAGTGGGAACCTCTCCATGCGGAACGGCGCCGCCCCGTCCAGCGGACCTTAGCCGCGTCTTGCTCCGGCCACCTGCTGCAGTCGCTCCAACCGCGCCACCACGAACGCCCTGTGGGGCGAGCGCCGCGGAAGGACCTGAAGCGCCGTAGCCAAGGCATCGGCGTCGTCCGCGGCTTCCGGAAGATCGAGGTAGGCCAGGAGCTCGTCCGGCCCCGCATCGCCCACCACGGATTCGCGGAGCGCGGCCGAGACCTCGGCCCGGATCCGGGCGATTCCGGGAGCCTCGGACCGCGGGAGCAACTCGCCGCCGTACATGGCCAGGGCCTCCGCATGACGACCCTGGGCGAGCCGTTCCAGCACGAGCCGGGCGTCCAGGTCCACGGAGGCGTCGAGGCGATACGGTTTGGACGCCAGCTCCGGCGCGGCCCCCGGACCGCTCCACGCGGCGAGCGCGCGGCGGAGGCGGACCATCTCCGCGCGCAATGTCACCGCCTGGCCTGCATCACCGAACAGGGCCGCCGCGAGCTCGTCGGCCCGCAGGCCACCGCCGTGCCACGCGAGCAGCGTCATGATCTCCGAGTGCCGCCCGCCCAGACGCAGCTCGGCGCCATCACGGGACAGGAGTCCGTCGTCATGCCCCAGGACGCGCAGCCGCAACGTCCGTGCGGTGCCACCGCCGGCGCCGGCTGACCAACCGCCGCTCCACGCGCCACCACGCGCCGGAGGGGGCGCGGAAGCGGTCGCCGGTTCCTGCAGCCGCAGCTCGGCCTCGGCGGCGGCGACGGCCGCGTGCAGGAGCGAGAGTGAATGCGCCGCGACGGCATCCGCGTTGCCGGTCAGGTCCACGACGCCGAGGATCCGCCCGGTCACGGGACACGTAATGGGCACCGCGGTGCAGCTCCAGCGGTGCGCGATGCGGCTGAAGTGCTCGGCCCCGCTGACCTGCACGCCCCGGCCGGTCGCCAGCGCCGTCCCGGGGGCGGAGGTTCCCACGGAGCGCTCGGACCAGTCGGCTCCCGGCACGAACGCCATGGCCTCGGCCCGGCGCACGGCCTCCGGATCCCCCTCGACCCACAGGAGCCGTCCGGCCTCGTCGCCGACGGCCACGAGCAGGCCGGTGTCCCGCGCGGGCTGGATGAGGAGGCGTTCGAAGACGGGCATCACGCCGGCGAGCCGGTGACCGGACCGGTACGCGGCCAACTCAGGGCCGGCGAGGCCGAGGACGGGTTCCACATGGTCCGGATCGGGAAGCACGGCCAGGGACCGCTGCCACGAGTCGCGCACCACGGGGCGCAGGCCGTCGAGGGCACCGCCCTGGCCCAGCACTGCGTGGGCGGCCTGGGCGCGGCGCTGCAGCGTCCGCGAGGCGGGCGTGGCGATCGGCATCTGGCATCCTCCGCTGCGCTGGGGTCGGTGCCCGCGGTCCGGGCGCCGGGATGCTGGTGTGGTCTACGGCACAGTCTAGGGCAGATCGGGGCCGCATGGACCTTGGCAGGAGGGTCCGGGAGTGGAAGGCTGGACGCGTCCGCGCCGGGGGTCCGCCCGGCGCCCCGGGAAAGGACCGCCATGCCCAGCATGATCTTCGTCAACCTGCCCACGCGCGACCTCGAGCGCTCCGACGCGTTCTACGGAGCGCTCGGCTTCACCAAGAACCCCGACTTCTCCGACGAGAACGCGAGCTCCTGGATGATCAGCGACTCGATCTTCGTCATGGTGCTCAAGGAGGCGTTCTACTCGTCGTTCCTGCGCGGCGGAGACGTCGCGGCGTTCGGCGAGGGATCCAAGCAGATGCTCAACGCGCTCTCCTGCGCCTCCGTGGAGGAGGTGGACCGGCTCGCCGAGACCGCGGCCGCCACCGGCGGCGCGATCTACCGCCAGCCCGCCGAGGAGGTGCCGGGAATGATGTACGGCGGCGCCGTGACGGACCCGGACGGCCACGTCTGGGAGCTCGCCTGGATGGACTTCTCCGGCGGCGCTCCGCAGTAGCGGGAACGACGCCGGAGCCCGGCTATCCCGTGCAGGCCTCGTTGGAGCAGCCGGCGTCGCGGGGGACCCAGTGCGCGTCCGAGGCGCCCTTGTCCTCCCAGACGATGTGCCGGTGCTGCCCGCAGCGTTCGCAGGCCGGTGCGACGTAGGACGCCTTCTCGGCGTCCGTGTAGGTGCGGTATTCGCCCATGACAACCTCCCGTGAATGGGTGCGTACCGCCACTCTAGGACTCCGCGTGCCCGAACGTAAGGGGCGCGGTGCGACGGCCGTGTAAGGTGGTGGACCAGGTGAGCCGGGAAGTCTGGTCGGCATGTTTCTTTGCCGAGCCCACCCGGGAGACCCATGCCATCCACCGACCCCTCACCCCGCCCCGCATCGCGTTCCGTCTTCCCGCTCCGCGGGAGCTACGCCGAGGCCCTCCGCGTCGGCGAGCTCCTGCGCCGCGAGACCGTCGGCGGGATCCTGCTCGTCGCGGCGGCCACCGCGGCCGTCGTCTGGGCCAATTCACCTTGGGCGGAGCACTACTTCGCCCTGAGGGACCTCGAGTTCGGCTACGCCCCCTGGCACCTGGAGCTGAGCGTCGGCGCCTGGGCGGCCGACGGGCTGCTCGCCGTGTTCTTCTTCCTCGTGGGCCTCGAGCTCAAGCGAGAGTTCGTGGCGGGGGAGCTGCGTGATCCGCGCCGAGCCCTGGTGCCCGTGGCCGCCGCGTTGGGCGGCGTGGCGGTGCCCGCGCTGGTCTATGCGGCCGTCAACTGGTCCAACCCGGCGGGGCTGCGCGGCTGGGCGATCCCGGCCGCGACGGACATCGCGTTCGCGGTGGCGGTCCTGGCCATCATCGGCTCGCACTTGCCCTCCACGCTGCGGATCTTCCTGCTGACCCTCGCCGTCGTCGACGACCTCATCGCGATCGCGATCATCGCCGTCGCCTATACCTCCGAGCTGCAGCTCGCCCCGCTCGCCTGGGCCGTCCCGCCGCTGCTCCTCTACGCCTTCCTGGCGCAACGACACCGCACGTTCTTCCATGTGCGGCCGGGCGCGGCCTGGTTCCTGCTGCTGCCACTCGGCGCGGTGGTGTGGGCGCTGGTCCACGCCTCCGGGATCCACGCGACGATCGCCGGGGTCCTGTTGGGCTTCGCGGTCCCCGTGCTGCACCGCAAGAGGACGGCGGACGACGCCGGTGCCGGGCACCCCGGGGAGCCGGGACCCGGGCTGGCCGAGGTCTTCGAGCACCGCTTCCGCCCCCTGTCCGCGGGCTTCGCGGTCCCGGTCTTCGCGTTCTTCTCCGCCGGCGTCGCCATTGGCGGCTGGACGGGGTTCTCGGCCTCGCTCGCCGATCCGGTCGCGCTCGGGATCGTGGCCGGACTCGTCCTGGGCAAGCCGGTGGGCATCCTCGCCACCACGTGGCTCACGACCCGCCTGAGCCGCGCCTCGCTCGCGGAGGACATCCGCTGGGTGGACCTCGCCGGCGTCGGCCTCCTGGCAGGGATCGGCTTCACCGTGTCCCTGCTCGTGGCCGAACTCAGCTTCGGCGCCGGGACGCAGGAGAACGACCACGCAAAGGTCGCCATCTTCCTCGCCTCCCTCACCGCCGCGGGGCTCGCCGCGGCCGTGCTCTCCACCCGCAACCGCCGCTACCGCAAGATCGCGGAGGCCGAGGCGGTCGACGCCGACGAGGACGGGATCCCCGATGTCTACCAAGAGGGAAACGGACGGTGAACGGCACGTAGACTCGGGGCCATGCCCTACCGCGCGACCGCCCGTACCACTGCCTCCGCCGCAGGCCTGGCCGCCCTTCTGGCCCTCACCGCCTGCGGCTCCGACTATCCGCTCGGCGAGGAGCAACGCCGCGCGGCGGAAGCCAACTCCTCGGACCTCTCCGGCACCCTGACCGGCGTCGGATCCTCGGCCCAGGGTGCCGCGATGTCCGCCTGGATCGCCGACTTCACGTCCCTGAACCCCGACGTCAACATCCAGTACTCCCCCGCCGGGTCCGGTGCCGGGAGGGCCGCGTTCCTGGCCGGCGGCGTGGCCTTCGCGGGCTCCGATGCATTCCTGGGCGAGGCGCAGATGGAGGAGGCCACGGGCTTCTGCGGGCCCGATGGCGCCGTCAACGTGCCCACCTACATCGCGCCCATCGCCCTCGCGTTCAACCTCCCCGGCATCCGGGAGGTCGACCTGGACCCGGAGACCATCGCGAAGATCTTCAGCGGGGAGATCACCCACTGGCAGGACCCGGCGATCGCCGCGCTCAACGACGGCGTCGAGCTCCCGGACCTGCGCGTGAGCGCCGTGCACCGGGCCGACGACTCCGGCACCACGGAGAACTTCACCGAGTACCTGCACGAGACGGCGCCGAACCACTGGCCGCACGATCCCAGCGGTTCGTGGCCCGCAGCGGTCGCGGGCGAGAACGCCCAGGGCAACGCGGGCGTCATGAGCACGATCACCCGCACCGCGGGCGCGATCGGCTACGTCGACGATTCCGTGGTAGGCAGGGACTCCGGCAAGGCGCGGATCAAGGTCGGGGACGGCTTCGTGGCCGTCGGCGCCGACGCCGCGGGCCGGGCCGTCGCGGCATCCTCACCCGCCCCGGGCCGGGGCGAGGAGGACTTCGCGCTCCACCTGGACCGCACCACCACGGCGGAAGGCGCCTACCCGCTGGTCCTGGTCTCCTACCAGATCTTCTGCCGCTCCTACGAGGACGCGGAGATGGCCGAGCTGGCGCGGGAATTCGGGCTCCATGCGCTCAGCGCCGACGGGCAGCAGATCGCGGCCGAGGCGGCCGGCAGCGCGCCCGTTCCCCGCGAACTCGCTCAGCGGGCATCGGCCGTGCTGGAGACGATCCACGCGCGGTAGCGCTCCCTCAGTGCTTCGAGCGCTTCTTCATGTAGAAGTCGAAGGCCGCGGCGAGCGGGCGGTTGAGCGGGTAGTCCCACTCGCCCAGCGTCTGGACGACGTCGCAGCCCAGCGTCGCCTTGAACAGCGTCAGGCCCGCGAGGTGGTGCTCCTTGTCCAAGGTCGCGGAGACCCCGCCGTGGTCGAGGTAGTCGCAGCCCTCGGCGATCGAATCGCCCAGCATCCGGTGGATGAGCGCCTTGGGGGCGAAGAGCTTGCGCTCGGCCGCGCTGGAGGCACCGTAGACGTACCAGGCGCCGGACCCGCTGTGGACGCGGATGGCCGCCGCGAGGTCGCGGCCCTCGTGGGAGGCGATGTAGAGCGTGCACCTCCCGGGGGCGTCGGCATTGAGCTCGGTGATCATGCGCGTGAAGTAGCCGGCCGGCCGGCCCGTGAATCCGTCGCGTTCTGCCGTTTCGCGGTAGAGCGCGTGGAAGCGCTCCACGCCCTCGGCACCCAGCGCCTCGACCTCGAGCGGGCCGGACGCGGCGCGCTTGGCCTCGCGGCGGGCGTTCTGGTTCATCTGGGCGAGGGCGCCGTCGAGGTCGAGACGGGAGCCGTCTGCCGCCACGAGCGGGATGCGCGCCTGGAACTCGGGCTGGCCCGCGGCGAAGTCGACGCCGGCATCCTGCTTGCGCCAGCCGGCGGCGCGCAGCTGGGCGGCGACGAGGGGCGCCTGCGGGTCCTCCATCGCGGGATCGAGCTCACCCATCACCGCGTGGCCGCCGCCGGAGAGCGCCTTGCGGACGGCCGCGCCCTTCCAGCCGCGCTGCAGCAGGGGAACGCCCATGCGGACCAGGAAGACGCGATGGCGCTTGAAGTGCGCGAGCATCGGCGCGGCGACCTCGGCGACGGTGGCTGCCTCCCAGTCCAGGACGGGCGCCTCGGGCAGGTAGGCGAGGGTCCACTTCACCACCGGGGTGGGCCGGTGCAGGACCTGCGCCGTGCCGCGGAGGGCGCCTCCGGCGTCGTACCAGCCCAGGTGCTCGGCCCGCCAGTCCGCCTTGACGCGCGCCCAGGCCGGCAACTGGAGGAAGCTCGTTCCGGGGCGGTCCGCTATGAAGGAGCGGTGTTCGTCGACGGTGATGGTGCGGACGGAGAACTGGTTGGCTGACACGCGTGCCAGCTTAGCAACGGGCACCCTGCCTGATACCCCCTAGGGGTACTTGACTTTATACCCCAGAGGGGTATGCTCGAGGCATGGAAAGCACGACGACGCCCGCCGATCCGCTGCGCGACCACGCCTACTCCGCGGACAAGGACGCCCTGCTCAAGCGGCTCAGCCGCATCGAGGGGCAGGTCCGCGGCATCGCGCGCATGGTGGACGAGGAGAAGTACTGCATCGACATCCTGACGCAGATCTCCGCCGTCAACGCGGCCCTGCACAAGGTGAGCCTCGGCCTGGTCGAGGAACACATCGCCCATTGCGTCGTCGGAGCCGCCCACGAATCCCAGGAAACCGGAAACCCGGACATCGTCAACGACAAGGTCCGCGAGGCATCGGCCGCCATCGGCCGCCTGCTGCGCTGACCCCGGAAGGAACACCATGAACAACACGCTCACCGTCAGCATCGACGGCATGACGTGCGGCCACTGCGTCGCCTCCGTCACCGAGGAGATCAAGGCCATCAACGGCGTCGAGGACGTCACCGTGGAACTCAACGCGGGCGGCGTCTCCACGGCCACCGTGGTCTCCGCCGGACCGCTCGACGAGGCCACGGTCTCCGAGGCCGTCGCCGAGGCCGGCTACACGGTGGTCGGCAACCACGCCTGAACCGCGGCACCGCCCGGACACCCCCGAACGAAGGGAGCACCACCATGAACACGGACACCACCGGCCCGGCCGCGCAGCCGCAGCCCGGCGGCCAGCGCGTCGTCGAGCTGGACATCCAGGGCATGACCTGCGCCTCCTGCGTGAACCGGGTGGAACGCAAGCTCGGCACGCTCGACGGCGTCGAGGCGCTCGTGAACCTGCCGCTCGAATCGGCCCGGGTCACCGTGCCGGCCCACGTCAGCGACCACGAACTCGTCGACACCGTCAATGCCGCCGGCTACCGCGCGAGCGTCAAGGCGGACCGGCACCCGGCGGGGCACGAGGGCGGCGGACACGGGAACGACCACGACGCCGGCACGGACCACCTGGGCCACGGAGGCTCCGCCGAGGAGCTGAGGCCGCGCCTCGTCGTCGCCGCCGTCTTCACGCTCCCGCTCTTCGTCATCTCGATGATCCCGGGCGCCCAGTTCCCGCACTGGGGCTGGGTCGCCCTGGCCCTCGCCACGCCGGTGGTGCTGTGGTCCGGCTGGCCCTTCCACCGCGCCGCCGCGGTCAACGCGCGCCACGGCGCGTCCACGATGGACACGCTCGTGTCGATCGGCGTCCTGGCCGCCTACTTCTTCTCCGTGTGGCAGCTCGTCGCCGACCCGCAGCTCACGGCCCACGACGGGATGGCGGGCATGGACATGGACATGTCCGCCCACCAGCTCTACTTCGAGACCGCCGGCGTCGTCGCCACGTTCCTGCTGCTCGGCCGCTGGCTCGAGGCCCGCGCGAAGTCGCGCGCCGGGGACGCACTGAAGACGCTCCTGGACCTCGGGGCCAAGGAGGCCACGGTGCTCCGCGACGGGCGCGAAGTCCGGGTCCCCGCGGCGAACCTCGTGCCGGGCGAGACGCTCGTGGTCCGGCCGGGCGAGAAGATCGCCACCGACGGATACGTCCTCGACGGGCACTCCGCCGTCGACGCCTCGCTCATCACGGGCGAATCGGTACCGGTCGACGTCGGACCCGACGACGCCGTCACGGGCGCCACGATCAACACCTCCGGCCGCCTCCTGGTCCGGGCCACCCGCGTGGGCCGGGACACGACGCTGGCCCAGATGGGGCGCCTGGTCTCGGAGGCGCAGACCGGCAAGGCGCCGATCGCCCGGCTCGCGGACCGCATCTCCTCCGTGTTCGTGCCGATCGTCCTGGTCATCGCCGTGGCCACGTTCATCGCCTGGATGGCCTTCGGCGGCGGCCTGCAGCCGGCGTTCACGGCGGCCGTGACCGTGCTCGTGATCGCCTGCCCGTGCGCCCTGGGCCTCGCGACGCCTGTGGGCCTGCTGGTCGGCACCGGCCGCGGCGCCCAGCTGGGCCTGCTGATCCGCGGCCCGCAGGTCCTCGAGGACACCCGCCGCGTGGACACCGTGGTGCTGGACAAGACCGGCACCGTGACCGCCGGCGAGCTGTCCCTGACCGGCACGCAGTCCTTCGGCGCCCTCTCCCCCGAGCGCGTCCTGGAGCTCGCCGCGGCCGTCGAAGCGGGATCCGAGCACCCGATCGCCCGCGCCATCGTGGCCGCCGCCGGCGACACCGAGCCCGTCTCCGGTTTCGCCTCCACCCCAGGCGGCGGAGTGCGCGGCACGGTCGGCGGCAGCACCGTCGTCGTCGGCAAGGCCGCGTGGCTCGCCGGGAACGGAGCCGTACTCGCCCCGGAGCAGGCGGCGGCGCTCGCCGCCGCCCAGGCGGAGGGCACGACGGCGGTGCTGCTTGCCGTCGACGGCGAACCCGCCGGGCTGCTCCAGTTGCGCGACACCGTCAAGCCCGGCTCGAAGGCGGCGATCGAGCGGCTGCGCTCGCTCGGGCTGCGGCCCGTGCTGCTCACCGGCGACAACGAATCAGTGGCCCGCCAGGTGGCCACCGAGGTCGGGATCGACCCGGACGCGGTGTTCGCCGAGGTGCTTCCCGAGGGCAAGGTCGACGCGGTGCGCACCCTGCAGGAAGCCGGCGCGGTCGTGGCGATGGTCGGCGACGGAGTCAACGACGCCCCCGCGCTCGCCCGGGCAGACCTCGGCATCGCCATGGGTTCCGGGACGGACGTGGCCATCGAAGCCGCGGACATCACCGTCATGGGCAGCGAACTGGGACAGGTCGCGCAATCGATCGAGCTCTCGCGGCGGACCCTGCGCACCATCAAGGTCAACCTGTTCTGGGCGTTCCTCTACAACACGCTCGGGATCCCCGTGGCCGCGCTCGGGCTGCTGAACCCGATGCTCGCCGGGGCCGCGATGGCCGCGAGCTCCGTGCTCGTGGTGGCCAACAGCCTCCGCCTGCGCCGCTTCGGCCGGTAGCCCGGGCGCGGGGCGCGCTATCTTGGAGCCATGCGCGTACTGGTGTGCGAGGACGACGACGGCGTGGCCCGCGGCCTCTCGCGCGCCCTGACCCGGGCCGGGTACCACGTGGTCCGCGCGGCCACCGTCGCCGACGCCTTCGAGCGGATCGCGGAGGGAGCCCCGGACATCGCGCTCGTCGACCTGGGCCTGCCCGACGGCTCCGGCACCGCCGTCGTCAAGGCCCTGCGCTCCCACCCCGCCACCGCCGTCATCGTCGTCACCGCCCACGGGCGGGAACAGGACCGGGTCGTCGGCCTGCGGGCCGGGGCCGACGACTACGTCGTCAAGCCGTTCAGCGTCGCCGAGCTCCTGGCACGCATCGAGGCCGTCTCCCGGCGCACCCTCGCCGCACGCGCGGCGACCGCCGCCCGCGACGGTGCCGAGCACCCCGTCGGCCCGCTCGTCCTCCGCACGGCGGCGCGGGAGCTGGTCGATGAGGCGGGCGCCGGCGTCGTACCCCTGACCGCCAAGGAATCGGCGATCCTCGCGCTCCTCGCCGCGAGCGGTGGGGAGGCGGTGCCCCGGGAGTTCCTCATCGAGTCGGTCTGGGAGACCGTGCCCGACGCCGGCGCGTCCCGCAGCCTCGACACCCACATGGCCGCCCTGCGCGCCAAGCTGCGCGGCTACGCCGTCATCACCACGATCCGGGGCCTCGGCTACCGGCTCGGCGACGCGGATCCCGCGCCATGACCCGCCGGCTGATCCTACTGGCCCTGCCGCTGCTGCTGACCCTCATGGCCGCGATCGGCATCCCGTGGGCCACGGCCATCGCCGAGCGGCACTCCACCGCGCTCGCAAACGACAGGATCGCCGACGCCACCCGCTTCGCCATGGCCACGCTGCACTCGCTCACGGCGGACAACGGCGTCAGGCTGGAACGCGAGCTCGACGACTACGCCGAGCTCTTCGGCTCGCCCGTCTGGGTCGTGGACCGGGAACGGGAGGTGCTGCACGCGCACGGCGGCGGCGCCCTCCCGGCCGGGGCCTCGGGCACGATCGACGCGGCGCTGGCCGGACAGCTGCCCCAGGTCGGCGGCGTGCTCTGGCCGTGGGGCCCGGACGCCGTCTACGTCGCCGCACCCGTGGGGATCGACTCCCAGGTCACCGCCGCCCTCGTGATCGAGGTGCCCACGACCCGGGTGAAGGACGCGGTGCTCGAGGGGTGGCTCCGCGCCGCCGTCGTCCTCGCCGCCGCCATGACCGCCGCCGTCTGGATTCTCTGGCCGCTCAGCCGCTGGGTGCTCAAGCCGATCCGGACGCTCGCGGCCGCCGCCGACCGCGTGGCCGTCGGCGAGCTCGGGGCGCGCGCCCGCGGCGACGCCGGGCCACCGGAGCTCCGTGCCCTCGCCGGGACGTTCAACCGCATGGCGCATTCCGTGCAGGACACGTTCCGCCGCCAGGAGCAGTTCGTCCACGACGCCTCCCACCAGTTGCGCACGCCACTGACCGCGGTGCGGCTCGCCGTCGAGAACCTCGAGCCCGAGCTCACCACGGACGACGGCCGGGAGATCCAGCGGGAGGCTGTCCAGGAGCTGGACCGCATGGGCGCCCTCGTCGAATCGATGCTCGCCGCGACGCAGGCGGGGCCCGTGGCGACCGGGGCCGTGGACACCTCCGCCGGCCTCGGAGGACGCGAGGAGCTGTGGGCCGCGGCCGCGGCGGCGCGCGGCTTCGGGTTCAGCGCCGCCATCGAGCCGGCGTCCGGCGTCGCCGAACCCACCGGCGGCCTGGCCCAGGTCCTCGACGAACTCGTCGAGAACGCGCTGCGGCTCTCGGGCGGGACCCGCGTGGGGGTGACCGGCCGGAGCGGGCGCGGGGACTACGTGATCGAGGTCGCCGACGACGGGCGGGGGCTGAGCCCGGCGGAGGCAGCGCAGGCCACCGGACGGTTCTGGCGCTCCCCCGCCCACCAGAACATCCCCGGAACGGGGCTCGGACTGCAGATCGTGGAGCAGTCCGTGCGGGACGTCGGCGGATCGCTCGAGCTCGAGTCGCCGCCAGCGGGCGGCGGGACCGGCCTGGTGGCCCGGATCCGGCTGCCGCGGAGGGCCCCGGGGGCCTGAGGCACTACGGCTTGGACTCCTGGTAGTAGGCCCGCGCCCCGGGATGCAGCGGCAGCGGAACCGTGGCAATGCCGAACGTCTTCGAGATCTGCAGCGCCTCCGGGCGGATCGTGGACAGCTCCGCCGCGACGTCGTACAGCGCCGCCGTGAGCAGGTGCGCCTCGGCGTCCTCCATGGATCCGTGCACGGCGAGCAGCGTCGGGACCCCGAGCGCACCGACGGGCTCGGGCGTGCCGTAGGTGACGGCGGGGATCGTGACGGCCACGTACTCGAGCGGGAACGCGGCGACGACGTCCGCGGCCTCGTCGGCGAGGTCCACGAGCCGGATCCTCCCGGCGCGCACGGCCTCCTGCAGCGCGGGCGTCGGCATCCCCGTGAGGCTGAAGAGGGCGTCGACCCCGCCGTCCAGGAGGGCGCGGACCGACTCGCTCTGGGTCATGGTGCGCAGCTCGACCGAGGTGCCGGCCCGCTCCAGCAGCCGGCCGAGCGTGTACCGGGTCCCGGATTCGTCCTGCCCGCCGGCCACGACGAGGCCGTCGACGTCGGCGAGCCGATGGACGGACGAGTCCACGCGGACGGCGCAGTGCATCACGGAGTCATAGACGCGCGCGAGCGCCCGCAGCCCGGGTCCCTGCTCCGCACCGGTGTCCGTGTTGACGAAGCCGATCTCCGCCTGGCCCGTGTTCAGCAGCCGGATGTTCTCCTGCGAGGCGTCGGTGAAGACGACCTCCACACTCCCCGCGCCCCACTTCCGGTTGAGCAGTCCGGCGAGCGCCTGCCCCATCTCGCGGTACACCGCCCCCTCCGGTCCGGTCGCGAGACGCAGGGTCCGCCCCGGGCGCTCGGTGCCGTTGGCGCAGCCGGACGCGGCGAGGGGAAGCGCGAGCAGGCCCGCGAGGAGGCTGCGGCGGGTCGGGCGCGGACCGCCGGCCCCGCCGTCGTCGTACCCCACGGCCGCCACCTCCCCTACGTTAAGACAACCTTAAGAATCCAGTGTGCCCGTGGTCACATCACACCACGGCGCCCAGAGTGGATGTGACCCAACCTACATGCAACGCCGCGTGAAAGGCCCCGACCATGTCCTCCCCCACCGTCCAGCAGAAAAAGAAGAAGCCCTGGTACTCGCACCTCTACGTGTGGGTCCTGATCGGCATCGCCGTCGGCATCGTGATCGGCGTCGTCTGGCCGGCCGTCGGCGAGCAAATGCGCTGGCTCGCCACCCTGTTCATCAACCTCGTCAAGGTCGTGATCGCCCCGACGATCTTCGCGACCGTCGTCGTCGGCATCGCCGGCCTGGGCAACCTGGCCAAGGCGGGGGGCCTCGCGCTGCGCACCGTGGTCTACTTCAACATCACCACCGTGATCGCCCTCGGCCTCGGCCTCGTCACGATCAACCTGTTCAAGCCGGGCGCGGGCCTGAACTACGACGTCGCCTCCTTCGACGGCTCCGCGGCGGACGCGACCATCGAGTCCGCCGGCGCCGTCGCCGGCTCCGGGATCTCCGACTTCGTCCTGGGCCTCGTGCCGACCTCGTTCATGTCGGCGTTCGTCGACGGACAGCTCCTGCAGGTCCTCCTGCTCGCCATCCTCACCGCCGTCGCGATCGCCATGCTCGGCGAGCGCGGCAAGCCCGTGGTGCGTGCCCTCGACGTCTTCGCGAAGGTCATGTTCGGCGTGATCAAGATGGTCATGTGGGTCGCCCCGATCGGCGCCATGGGCGGCATCGCGTTCACGATCGGCAAGCACGGCCACGAGATCCTCGGAAACCTCGCGTTCTTCATGGGGTCCTTCTGGCTGACCTGCCTGATCTTCATCTTCCTGTGCCTCGGCCCCATCTGCTACGCGTCGGGCTTCAGCATCTTCAAGTACATCCGCTACATCAAGGACGAGCTGCTGATCGTGCTCGGCACCTCCTCCTCGGAGACCGTGCTGCCGCGCATGATGACCAAGCTGGAGGCCGCGGGCACGCCGAAGCACGTCGTGGGCCTGACCATCCCGACGGGCTACTCCTTCAACCTGGACGGCACCGCGATCTACATGACCATGGGCGCCATGTTCATCGCCCAGGCCTTCGGGATCGACGTCCCGCTGGCCACGCAGATCGGCCTGCTGCTGTTCATGCTGGTCTCCTCCAACGGCGCGGCGGGCGTCTCCGGCGCCGGCCTCGTGACGCTGGCCGCCTCGATCGCGGCCTTCGACCACATCATCCCGATGGTGGGCCTGGCCCTCATCGTCGGCATCGACCGCTTTATGTCCGAGGGCCGCGCGCTGACCAACCTGACCGGCAACGGCATCGGCACGCTCGTGATCGCCCGCTGGACGGGGGCGCTGGACCGGGAGCGCCTGCGCTTTGTCCTGGACAACCCGGACAGCGTCGACGTCGAGGAGCTCATGCGGGACGGCGACGCCCCGGGCCAGGGGCTGGCCCTCTCCGCCGAGGCCGCGGAGCGCAAGGCCGCGATCGCCACGGGGGACTACTCCAGGCACGACGCCGATGCCTCCGCCCCGGTCGACGGCCCCACGGGCGGGCGCGAGCCCGGGCGGGAACCCGAGCCGGCCCGGAGGGGCTGAGCGCTCCCGGGCGACGCCGGCCGCCCCGCCTTCCCGGCGGGGCTGCCGGCGTCGTCAGCCCACGCTGCGCAACTCGTCGGCCCGGACGAGCAGGACCCCGAGGACGATCAGGGCGCCGCCGAGGAGCTGGATCGCGGCCGGGAGCTCCTGCAGCAGCAGCCACGCCCAGAGCACGGCGAAGAGCACCTCGGTGAGGGAGACGAAGGAGGCCAGTTTGGTGCCGAGCGCACGGGCCGCCATGATGCCGGAGACGTAGGCGAGCACCGTGGCCATGAGCACGAGCCCGCCGAGCGCCGCCCACCAGGGCAGGGCGAAGCCGGAGAACTCGACCTGTCCGAACACGGCCCGCATCGGCAGCAGCCGCGCGGCGCCGAGCAGGAGCATCAGGACGGCGCCGACGAACAGGCCGCCCGTGGCCAGGACGAGGGGCGGAAGCGTGTCGTTCGCCTTGGCCGTGATGAAGAAGTAGACGGCGAGGCCCACGGCGGCGCCGAGCCCCCAGAGCACGCCGACCGGGTCCACCCGCTGGGCGCCGGTGAGGTCGAGCACCAGGACGAGGCCACCGAGGGAGAGCGCGGCTCCGGCGATCGTCAGTCCGCGGGGCCGCCGGCGCGTGCGGACCCAGAGCGTCAGGACGATCAGGACGGGGGCCAGGTACTCGAGCAGCAGGGCGACGCCGACGCTGAGCCGCTCGACGGCCTGGAAGTAGGCGAACTGGCAGATGCCCACCCCGAAGACGCCGAAGAGCAGGATCGGGCGCCAGTTGGCCAGCACCGACCCCCAGCGGCCGCGGAGCATGAACAGCGTGGGGATCAGCAGGAGGAGCGCCGCCCCGGACATCCGGGCGCCGACGGCCGCGCCACTCGTCCAGCCGGCCTCGAGGAGCGGCTTGGCGAAGGAGCCGGAGATCCCGAAGACGGCCGAGCTGAAGAGGGCGATCCAGATGCCGCGCAGGGACGGCCGCGGCGTGGCTTGGAGGGTGACGGGAGCGGTGGATGCCATGTTCTGCCTCGGTTGTCAGGAGCGTGGGAGGTTATACTGCTTACCCTAAGGGTACGGCCGGTTCGCCGGAAACGACAGGAGTCATCATGACGTTTGCCCCTGACACGGAAGTGGCGCTCGCGAGTGTCGTGAACCTCGTCAACACGGAGTCCGGCGGGGCGGACGGCCTGCTGACCCTCGCGGACCTCGACGCCTTCCTGGAGCGCGAGCAGTTCACGGGCTCCCGCACGCACACCGCCTCCGAGCTGCGCGACGTCCGCCAGCTGCGCAGCGTCCTCCGCGGGATCTGGACCTCCACGGAGGACGACGCGGTCGAGGCCGTGAACCGGATCCTCCGCAACGCGCGCGCCCTGCCCCAGCTCGTCAGGCACGACCAGTGGGACTACCACCTGCACGCGACCATCCCGGAGGCGCCGCTCGTGGAGCGCATGGCGGTCGAGGCGGCCATGGCGATCGTCGACGTCATCCGCACGGGCGAGCTGGGCCGCCTCCGGGTCTGCGCGGCAGCCGACTGCACCGACCTGGTGCTGGACCTGTCCCGCAACCGCTCCAAGCGCTACTGCAGCACGGGCAACTGCGCCAACCGGGAACACGTGCGCGCCTACCGCGCCCGGCGCGGCCGCGGCTGAGGGGGGTCCTATGCTGGTGGTATCCGGGCCGACGAGGCGCCCGGGCCCGGCGGAAGGAACGCACATGAGCATCCCGAATGGCGAAGAGCACCACGCGTCCGAGGACTACGACGTCGACCTCGAGCGGGCCAACGACGGCGCCTTCAAGGCGGCCGGACGCTGGGTCGTCGGGCTCGCGGACGCCGTGCTGGGCGGCGACGGTTCGGACGTCATGGGCGCGACGGCCGTGGTGCGGCGGATCGACAACGACGAAGAGGTCCTGCGCATCACGGGGAACAACATCGACGAGGCCGAGGGCCTCGTGGCCCTGATCCGCCGCGACCTCGAGGAGATGACGCGCGAGGAGTTCCTGCGCGAGTGGGGCGGACGCCCCTAGCTGCGGTGGCCGCCGCGGCCGGCTAGTGGCCCTTGGGCTTCTGGTCCGGGTTGGCGGAGGAGCGGTTCACGCCGGAGCCGGTGCCCATGTCCTTGGGGTTCTCCTTGCCCGCCATGCTCATCACGGAGATCACGAGCAGGCAGGCGATGAAGGCGATGCCGAACGCCGTGAGTCCGACGTCGATCCGCAGGGCCTTGTCCGATCCCCCAGTGGCGGCGACGGCACCAGTGACGCCCGCGATCAGCCCCATGACCAGGGAGAAGATCAGCGGCGCCTTGATGCTCTGCTGCCACTGCGGCTTGGACGGGTTGCTGCCCACGGATGTGCCTCCTGACGGGATGGGGATGCCCCCTAGTCTACCGGCGCTCAGGCGCGCCGGGCGTCGTGCCGGTAGCCGAAGGCCGCGATGGCCAGGAAGACGCCGATGATCACGGCCCCGCCGCCGGCGAGGCCAAGGATCCCGTGGGCGTCGAGCCCGTTGAACCCGCCGACGTAGAGCGAGACGCCCGTCCCCGCGCCGATCACGCCGGTGATGAGCAGTTCGCGGGCCGGGACCAGCTCCCGCCGGTGGCGGGCCCACGCCGCGACCTCGACGACGCCCGCGACGAGGAGCGCCGTGCCCGCGCCCGCGATCACGCCGGCCGCGGTGGGGACGAAGATCACGTAGGCGGCGGCGAGCGACCACGCGATCGCGGCGCCGCCGAGGAAGCCGCGGACCGGGGACGGAACCACCGGGGCCTGGGCGAAGTCCCACGCCGCCTTAGAGGTCAGGACCAGGTAGCCCGCGATCGTGTAGGCCACGAGGGCATCGCTCGGCCCGGACCCGCCGAGCTTCTGGTCCAGGCCCGGCCAGAAGACGGAGACGAGCCCGAACACGAGCGCCACGACGGCGCGGAACAGGATCGGCTTCCACAGGGCGGCTGCGGTCTCGGGCGGGGTGGTCACGGAAGGCACCCCAGCAGTCTACCCACCCGGTGCCGCACGCCCCCGGCGCGGGGTGCGGCTCAGGTTCCGGTGCGCATCCAGTCGTCGTTGCGCACGCGCCACGCGAGCGTCGCGGCGCGGGCCGCCATGTAGCCGACGCCGAAGGCGAGCCAGAGCCAGAGGATGCCCCCGGTGCCCGGCAGCTCGCGGGACGACGCGGCCCAGAGCAGCGGGGCGTAGGCGGCGAGGGCCACGAGCCCGGCGAGGGCCAGGTAGCGGGCGTCGCCGGCCCCGATGAGGACCCCGTCGAGGACGAACACGAGCCCGCAGAGCGGCTGGGCCGCGGCGAGCACCCAGAGTCCCACGGCGGCCGCCTGGCGCACGGAGGGATCGGACGTGAAGAGCGCCCCGGCGAACGGCGCGGCCGCGGCCAGCACCGCACCCGTGGCGGCCCCGAACGCCACGCCCCACCACGTCATGGTGCGCGTCAGCCGGCGGGCCAGCTCCTTGTCCCCGGTGCCGAGCTCCTTGCCGATGAGCGCCTGGGCGGCGATCGCGAGGGCGTCGAGGGCGAACGCGAGGAAGGTGAAGACGGTGAAGACGAGCTGGTGCGCCGCGAGCGTCAGCGCGCCGTGCGAGGTCGCGACCCAGACGGTGGCGAGGATGCCCGCGCGCAGGCTCAGCGTCCGCAGCATGAGCCACGAGCCGACGGCCCCGGTGGAGGCCATGCCGGCGGCGTGCGGGCGCAGCGCCACCCCGGCCGAACGCATCCGCGGCAGCAGGATCCACAGGTACGCCGCGGCCATGCCCCATTGGGCGATCGAGGTGCCGAGCGCGGAGCCGGCGACGGACATCCCCGCCCCGTACACGAGGACCAGGTTGAGCACGATGTTCGCCGCGAAGCCGGCCCCGGCGATCACGAGCGGGGTCCGGGTGTCCTGCAGGCCGCGCAGCACGCCCGTCGCCGCGAGGACCAGGAGCATCGCCGGCAGCCCCGGCATGGACCAGCGCACGTAGTCGATCGCGAAGCCCAGCACGCCGTCCCGGGCGCCCATCGCCGCCAGGAGCGCCGGAGCCGCGAGCCAGCCCGCCGTGGCGAGGACGAGCCCGAGGGCGAAGGCGAGCTGGATCCC
Source organism: Zafaria sp. Z1313 (assembly GCF_050563205.1). Classification (NCBI taxonomy): domain Bacteria; kingdom Bacillati; phylum Actinomycetota; class Actinomycetes; order Micrococcales; family Micrococcaceae; genus Zafaria; species Zafaria sp. Z1313. The sequence goes on along the minus strand of NZ_JBNWUK010000006.1, from coordinate 77,110 downwards.
GTCCCGGCCCACGGCGAGCGCATCCGCCATCCTCCCCGCACCGAAGCGCCGGGCGACGGCGGGCGTCGTCGAGTAGGCCAGGAAGATCATGAGCCCCACGGCGGTGTGCAGCACGGTGGTGCCGAGGCCCGCCCCGGCGAGTTCGGTGAGGCCGAGGTGGCCGACGATCGCGGTGTCCGCCATGAGGAAGAGCGGTTCGGCGACGAGCGCGCCCAGGGCGGGGAGCGCGAGGGCGAGGATGCGGCGCCCGAGGCGCGGCCCCGGCGTCGTACGGGATCGGGGGGACGCGTCGCTCACCCGGCCAGCCTATCCCCGCCGCGCAGGCACGCCGCGGCGATCACGGCGGCCGCCGCCACCAGGGCCAGGACGCACGCCGCGGCCCCGGGCCAGCCGAACGGCGCGAACGCGAGCCCCACCGCCCAGCCGAACGCGCTCGAGCCCGCGTAGTAGGCGAGGTTGTAGAGGCTCGCGGCCTGGGCGCGCCCGCCCACGGCGAGCACCGGGACCCAGCCGCTCGCCACGGCGTGCGCTCCGAAGAAGCCGGCCGTGAAGAGGAGCAGGCCCGCGACGACCGCCGGGAGCCAGTCCAGCACGGTCACCGCGAGGCCGGCGGCCATGACGCCCGTCGAACCGAGCAGGACGGGCAGGCGGCCCAGCCGGCCCACGAGCGCCCCCGCCCGGCGCGAGGACCAGGTGCCGGAGAGGTAGGCCAGGAACACGAACGAGGCCAGCGAGGCGGGGATGAGGAACGGCGGCGCTTCGAGCCGGAAGCCCAGGTAGTTGTAGACCGCGACGAATCCGCCCATGAGCAGCAGGCCCTGCGCGTAGAGCGCGAGCAGCCGGTGCCGCGCGAGGTTGGCCGCGAGCTTCGCGGCGAGTCCCGGCGCGCCCGGCGTGCGCCGTGGCACGGGCGTGAACCCGCGTGGGGCGGGAGCGGCGAGGATGAAGGCCGTCGCCGCCGCGGCCGCGAGGAGCGCCACGACGAGGGTCCCGGCCCGCCACGTGAGGAACTCGCTCAACGGGCCGGCGACGAGGCGGCCGGCGAGCCCGCCGAGGGTCGTCCCGGAGATGTAGGTGCCCGCGGCGACGGCCGAGTGCAGCGGCGCGATCTCCTCGCTCAGGTACGCGAGCGCCACCGCGGGGATCCCGCCCAGGGCGAGCCCCTCGACGAAGCGCAGCGCCAGGAGCGCCTCGAACCCCGGGGCTGCCGGGACCAGCAGGCCCAGGACGACGGCGGCGACGACCGCCGTCTTCATGGTCCGCAGGCGCCCGATCCGGTCCGCGACAGCGGACCAGGCGATCACGGAGGATGCGAGGCCCGCCGTGGCCGCGGAGACCGCGAGCGCGGCCTGCGCCTCGGACACGGCGAGGTCGCGGGCCAGCTCCGGCAGGACGCCCTGGACCGAATAGAGCTGGGAGAACGTGGCGACGCCGGCGGCGAAGAGCGCCAGGATCATGCGCCGGTAGCCGGGCGAGCCGTGCGCGTGCCCGCCGAACGCGTCCCCGCCGGCCAACGCTACGGGTTCAGCAGCGGCAGCACCGTGTAGGCCAGGGAGAGGGCCACCGCGTTGTTGAAGAAGTGCAGGATGTAGGCGTAGGCGAGCGACTTGCCGGTCAGGACGTAGGCGACGCTGATCACCGTGCCGAGCGTCAGGTAGGGCACGAGCGAGCTGACGTCGAACGAGCCGGTGCCGATGAAGTGGATCCCGGCGAAGAGCGCGATCGAGACCACCACGCAGAGCCAGACGTTGACGTAGCGGCTGAGCTTGCCGATGAGCAGGTGGCGGAAGACGTACTCCTCCACGAACGGCCCCATGACCACGGCCACGACGAACATCGTGGGGAACGGGACGGAGTAGGTCATGCCCTCGATCGCCAGCTGGTTCTCGCTCTTGACCACCTCCCCCATGCCCATGAGGATCGCCGCCGTGATCATGAGCGAGCCGAACCAGGCGCCCGGAATGCCGAAGCCCTTGGCCCACGGGTGGAACGCGAACGTGCGCAGGGATTCGCGGAACGCGCCGAAGGCCACGATCATCGCGGCCGTGAAGAGGACGGCGTAGACGATCAGGTTGACGGCGAACGTCGCCGTGTCCGGCGTGGAGAACGTGTCCGTGAAGCCCGGGACGAGGACCATGAAGCTGGCCAGGCCCACGACGAACAGCAGGATGTACAGGCCCACCGTGACGCCGTCGCCGACCCCGAAGCGGCCGGGATCGAACACGGGCTGCCGGCGCCGCGACCCGGGGAACGGGTAGGGGCCGGCCGGTCCTGGCTGGGGGTGGGAACGCATGCCCCAACCCTACCGATTCGCCCCGGGCCGCGCTTCACGCCGGGACCCTCAGAGCACCCGGATCCCGGCCTCGGCGGCGAGCAGCGGCGCGAGGTCCTGGAGCTGCAGGGCGTCGATCGTCGCGCCCCGCAGCCCCGCCGGGGCCGTGATGGACCTCAGGCCCGCACCGCGCAGGTCGGCGTGCGAGAGCCGGGCCCCGTGGAGCAGGAGCGAGTCGATCCGGCAGTCCTCGAAGGCCACCCGGGTCGCCGTCGCGGATCCCAGGTCGAGCTCCTCGATGATGACGTCCCGGAACAGGACGTCCTTGAGCTCGGCCGAGCGCAGGTTGACGTAGCCGAGCTTGCCGCCGTCGAACAGCACGGAGCGCAGCGTGGCCCCGTACAGCTCGGCGGAGCCGATCCGCCCGCGGGCGATCCGCGTGTTCCACCAGGCAGAGTCCGGGGCGGAGAGCGTCGGCGCGAGCAGCTCCTCGAAGCGGCAGTCGCCGAAGGAGGCCCGCTCGAGGCGCGCCCCGGCGAGGGAGACCCCGCGGAAGAAGCAGGCCGTGAAGACGGCGTCCTCGAGGTCCGCTCCCGCGGCGTCGTCCTGCTCGAACCGCAGGCCCTCGCACCGCCCGTCGGCATCCAGCGCGGTCAGGTCGCCGGCCCCGGGGTACGACGCCGGGGCGAAGGACGGCAGGCGGGGCGCCTGGGGCGCGGGCCGGGCGGGCACCGCCTCCCGCCCCACTCAGCCCTCCCGGCCGGACGCGTCCGCCGAGGCGGCGTCGGGGACCGGCTCCGCACCGCCGTCGTCCCCCGGCTCCACCCCGGCCTGCGGCGCCGAGGCGGCGTCCGCGAGCGCGGCGGCGTCGGGGTCCTCGGCCGGGCCCGCGAACTGGGACATGTAGAGCCGGTGGTACGCACCGCGGGACTCGAGCAGCCGCTCGTGGCTGCCCTGCTCGACGATCCGGCCCGCCTCCATCACCAGGATGGTGTCCGCGTCGCGGATCGTGGAGAGCCGGTGGGCGATCACGAAGCTCGTGCGGTCGCTGCGCAGGGCGGCCATGGCGTGCTGGACCAGGACCTCGGTGCGCGTGTCCACGGAGGAGGTCGCCTCGTCGAGGATCAGCAGCGAGGGGTTGGCCAGGAACGCGCGGGCGATCGTGATGAGCTGCTTCTCGCCGGCCGAGACGTTGGTGCCCTCGTCGTCGATCACCGTCTGGTAGCCGTCCGGGAGCGCCTTGACGAAGCGGTCGACGTAGGTGGCGCGGGCCGCCTCGAAGACGTCCTCGTCGCTCGCGTCCAGGCGCCCGTAGCGGATGTTGTCCATGATGGTGCCGTTGAACAGCCAGGCGTCCTGCAGCACCATGCCCACCTTGGAGCGCAGCTCCGCGCGGGACAGCGCGGTGACGTCCACGCCGTCGAGCGTGATGCGCCCGGAATCGAGCTCGTAGAAGCGCATGACCAGGTTCACGAGCGTCGTCTTGCCCGCGCCCGTGGGTCCGACGATCGCCACCGTGTGGCCCGGGTGCGCCTCGAAGGACAGCTCCTCGATGAGCGGCTTGGCCGGATCGTAGGAGAACGAGACGCCGTGGAACTCCACGTGGCCGTCGGTGCGCTCCGGGAGGTGTCCCGTGACCGTCTCCGGCTCCTCCTCGTCGGCGTCCAGCAGCTCGAACGTCCGCTCGGCGCTCGCCACGCCGGACTGGAGCATGTTGGCCATGCCGGCCATCTGCCCGAGCGGCTGCGTGAACTCGCGCGAGTACTGGATGAAGGCCGTCGCGTCGCCGAGGGTCATCTGCCCGCTCGCGACGCGCAGGCCGCCGACCACGGCGATGCCCACGTAGGCCAGGTAGGAGATGAAGTTCATCACCGGGTAGATGGTGCCGGAGACGAACTGGGCGCCGAAGGAGGCCTTGTAGAGCTCCTCGTTGCGCTCGTCGAAGCGCGCCAGCGCCTCCTCCTCGCGCCCGAAGACCTTCATGAGCTCGTGGCCGGAGAAGGACTCCTCGATCTGCCCGTTGAGGGCGCCGGTGGACTTCCACTGGGCCGTGAACTGCTTCTGGGCCCGCACGCCGATGACGCCGGCCGCGACGGCGGACAGCGGCAGCGCGATGAGCGCGATCAGCGCGAGCTGCCAGGAGACGATGAACATCATGATGACGATCCCGACCACCGTCAGGAGCGCCTGGACGAGCTGCGCGAACGCCTGTTGGAGGGCGTTCTGGATGTTGTCGACGTCGTTCGTCACGCGCGAGAGCACGTCGCCGCGCTGGCGCGTGTCGAAGTAGTTCAGCGGCAGCCGGTTGAGCTTGTGCTCGACGTCCTTGCGGAGGTTGTAGACCACGCGCATGACGAGCTTGTTGAGGATGAAGCCCTGGGCCCACATGAACACGTTGGCGACGAAGTACATCGCCAGCACGATCGAGATGACGATCCCGAGCTCGCGGAAGTCGATCCCGGCGCCGGGGACCACCGTCATGCCGGAGAGCATGTCGGCGAAGTCGTCCTGGCCGCTGGCCCGCAGGCCCGCGATGAACTGCTCCTGGGTGACGTCGGCGGGCATCATGGGGCCGAGCACGCCCGCGAAGATGATGTCCATGGCGTAGCCGAGGACCTTCGGGGCGATGACGTTGAGCACGACGCCGATGGCCACGAAGACCAGGACGATCCCGATGCCGGCCTTCTCCGTGCCGAGCAGGCCCAGCAGGCGCTTGGCCGAGGGCCAGAAGTGCTTGGGCTTGCGGATCGACGTCTGGCCGCCGAATCCGTCGTCGAGCGACATGTCGGCGAACTCTTCCTCGGTGTTCTCTTCGGTGTTCTCCACCTGGGTCTGCGCCATCTAGGCCACCTCCTCCGCGCTGATCTGGGATTCGACGATCTCGCGGTAGGTCTCCGAGGAGGCCAGGAGCTCGTCGTGGGTACCGCGGTCCACGATCCTGCCGTTGTCGAGGACCAGGATCTGGTCCGCTTCGGTGATCGAGGCGACGCGCTGGGCGACCATGATGACGGTCGCGTCGTGGATGCTGGACTTCAGGGCCTGCCGCAGCCGGGCGTCGGTGGCGACGTCGAGGGCGGAGAACGAGTCGTCGAACAGGTACACGGCCGGCCGGGCGACGAGCGCCCGGGCGATGCAGAGGCGCTGCCGCTGGCCGCCCGAGACGTTGGTGCCGCCCTGGGAGATCCTGGTCTCGAGCCCGTCCGGCTTCTCGCGCACGAAGTCCTCGGCCTGGGCGATCCGCAGGGCCTCCCACAGCTCGGCCTCGTCGGCGTCGCCCTTGCCGTAGCGCAGGTTGGACGCGACGGTTCCGGAGAAGAGGTACGGCCGCTGCGGGACGGTGGAGACGCGCCGGGACAGCTGTTCGCGGGTGAGCCCGGAGACCGGGACGCCGTCGATCAAGACCTCGCCGGACCCGGGATCGTAGAGCCGGGGCACGAGGTTCAGCAGCGTGGACTTGCCGGCGCCGGTCGAGCCGATGATCGCCGTCGTCTGGCCCGGCTTCGCCGTGAAGCTGATGTCCTTGAGCACGGGCTCCTCGGCGCCGGGGTAGCCGAAGCTGACGCCGCGGAACTCGACCTCGCCGCGGACGGGCCCCGTCGCGCGCGGCGCGTGGGGATCGTGGAGGGAGGGTTCGACGGCGGTCACCTCGCCGATGCGCTCGGCGCAGACCATGGCGCGCGGGATCATCATGGCCATGAACGTGCCCATCATGACGGCCATGAGGATCTGCAGGAGGTACTGCAGGAAGGCCGTGAGCGCACCGACCTCGACCTGGCCGGCATCGACCCGCTGGCCGCCGAACCAGAGCACGGCGGCGGTGGCCACGTGCAGGATCATGCCGATGACCGGGAACATGAGCACGAACAGCTGGCCGACCTTGACGCCGACGTCCGTCAGCTTCTCGTTGGCGCCGCGGAAGCGTTCGGTCTCGAAGTCCTCGCGGACGAACGCGCGGACCACGCGGATGCCGGTGATCTGCTCGCGCAGCACGCCGTTGATGCCGTCGATGCGGTCCTGCATGATGCGGAACAGGGGCATGAGGAAGCGGATGAGGATGCCGACGATGACCACGAGGAGCGGCACGGAGACCCAGACGAGCCAGGACAGCCCGGCGTCCTCGCGCAGCGCCATGATGATGCCGCCGATGCACATGATGGGGGCCGCGACCATGAAGTTCAGGCCCATGAGCACGAGCATCTGGACCTGCTGGACGTCGTTCGTGCCACGCGTGATCAGGGTGGGGGCACCGAACTGGTTGACCTCGCGCGCCGAGAAGCCGGCGACGGAGTGGAAGACGGCGCGGCGGATGTCCCGGCCGATGGCCATGGACGTCTTGGCGCCGAAGTAGACGGCGGCGACGGCGGTGAGCACCTGCGCGAACGCGACGCCGAGCATCACGCCGCCGGTGCGCCAGATGAAGTCGGTGTCGCCCTTGGCGACGCCCTCGTCGATGATGCGGGCGTTGAGGCTGGGCAGGTAGAGCGTGGCGATCGTGGTGGCCAGCTGGAAGACCATCACGGCCACGATCCACATCGTGTAGGGCTTGGAGTACTTCAGGATCAGTCGAAGCAGCATGGTGGAAGTGGTCCTTTGCGCGGTTCCGCCCACGGCGCGCCCCGGGGCGGGGCGGGGTGGCGGGAGGGCACGCGGAGGCCGGCTGCCTCCGGAGCATAAGGAACTCTAGTCCCCAGTTGGGACAATTCAATCCGTCGAGAGGATGATTTCTCCGCCGGCGGATCAGCCGCGGGCGAGGAGCCTCTCGAGCTTCGCGAAGGACTGCTCCCAGCCGCCGCCCGCCATCTCGAGGACCTCTTCGGGGTAGGGGCCTTGGCTGAGGCGCATCCGCGTGCCGCGGCCGGACTCCTCGAGCTCGACCCGCAGCTCCATGACCTGTCCGCCGGACTCCGGCGTCGCGGCGGTACGCCCCACGAGGAGCGACGGCGGCTCGAACGCGCCGAGCTCGGCCTCGATGGGCGAGACGGACAGGGGGTCCTCGTCGGAGGCCATAACGAGCCGCCACACGCCGCCGGGGCGCGGTTCCACCATCACGGACCCCGCGGTCACGCTCCAGCCCTCGGGGCCGAACCAGGCGGCGAGGGCGTCGGGATCGGTCCACGCCTCCCACACCTTCTCCCGCGGCGCATCGAAGTCGCGTTCCATCACCAGGGTTCCATCGGCCATGGCGCCAGAGTACCCGTCCGCGGTCCGGGGGTCGACGCCGCCGCGGTCCCGAATCCGGGTCCACCACCCCTTGTCCGCCGCCGCACCCGGTGGTGGACTATGGCCCATGGGCAACGCAGCAGAGACCGTGATCGCCATCGGCACCAAAAAGGGCCTGTGGCTCGCCAGAAGCACCGACCGCGCCAGCTGGATCCTGGACGGCCCGTACTTCCTCAACATCGAGGTGGCCTCCGTGGCCATCGACACCCGCGGCGGCCGGACCCGCGTCCTCGCCGGCATCAACGACTGGCACTGGGGCCCGGCCGTGGTGCATTCGGATGACCTCGGCGCCACGTGGACCGAGCCGGAGCACGGGGCCATCAAGTTTCCGGCGGACACGGGCGCGGAGCTCGCCCGGATCTGGCACCTGCGCCCGGACACCGACGAGCGGCCGGGCGTGGTCTGGGCCGGCTGCGAACCGATCTCCGTGTGGAAGTCCACGGACTCCGGGGAGAGCTTCGAGCTGAACCGCGGGCTGTGGGAGCACCCGCACCGCAAGGAGTGGGGCGAGGGATTCGGAGGCCCCGCGGCCCACACGATCATCCCGGATCGCGAGGACGCCAAGACGCTGCACGTGGCCATGAGCACGGGCGGCGTGTACCGCAGCCGGGACGCGGGCGGCAGCTGGGAGCCGCGCAACAAGGGCATCAGCGCCGGGTTCATGCCGGACGAGGAGCCGGAGTTCGGCCAGTGCGTGCACCGCATCACGGCGGACGCCGCGGACCACAACCGGCTCTACGCGCAGAACCACGGCGGGGTCTACCGGACGGACAACGGCGGGGACGAGTGGGTGAGCATCGCCGACGGGCTGCCGGCCGACTTCGGCTTCACGTTCCTGACGCACCCGCGCCGGGCGGGCACGGCGTGGACCATTCCGCTCCATTCCGACTTCCAGCGCATCCCGGTCGGAGGCCGGCTGGCGCTCTGGCGCACGGACGACGCCGGGCTGACCTGGGCGGAGCAGCGCGAAGGCCTCCCGGACGGCGAGTACAACGTGGTGCTGCGGGACGCGGCGTGGGTCGACGAGCACGACGGCGTCGCGGGGCTCTACTTCGGCACGCGGGCCGGCGAGGTCTTCGCGAGCAGCGACGAGGGGGCGTCCTTCAGCCAGGTCGCCGAACGGCTGCCGGACGTGCTCAGCGTCCGCGCCGCCGTCGTGGCGTAGCCGTGCCGAGCGCGATCCTGGACGTGCCCGCGGTGCTCGCGCCGACCCTCGGCGGGCGCCGGACGCTGGATCTGGAGTACGACGCCGGAGCGACCGTGGGTGCCCTGCTGGACCGGGTGGGGGCCGGGCACCCCGTCTTCGCGCGGCGCATCCGGACGGAGACGGGCGCGGTGCGGCGCTTCGTCAATGTGTTCGTGGGGCAGGACAACATCCGCGACCTGGCCGGGCTGGACACGCCGGTGCCGGACGGGGCCCGCATCCTGGTGATCCAGTCGGTCGCCGGCGGCTGATCCGCGGCGCGTCAGCGCCCCGCGCCGGCGCGGGGCGTGAGGTGCTCGAAGACCAGGCTGGTCTGGGTCGAGGCGACGGCCGGGTCGGCGAGCCGGACGTTGATGAAGTCCCGCAGCTCCTCCGGGCCGGCACAGGCCACGTGGACCAGGAAGTCGCGGTCCCCGGCCAACAGGAAGACTCCCAGCGTCTCGGGGAGGTCCCGGAGCGCGGCCGCGAGCTCGAGCATCCGGTGGCGGGCCTGAGGGTTGACGCGGACGGAAATCATGGCGAAGACGTGCAGACCCAGACGGGCCAGGTCCAGCTCGGCGTGGTAGCCCGTGATCACGCCGGAGTCCTTGAGTGCCCGGACGCGGGCCAGGCAGGTCGACGGCGCGATCCCGGCCTTGCGGGCCAGGACGTTGTTGGGAAGACGCGCGTCGGCGGCGAGCTCGCGCAGGATCACCAGGTCCGCCTCGTCGAGCCGAACCCGATTCCGGCCCTCCTGGTGATTTCGGATCAGATCCGAATTGATCACGGAACTCCCTCTGCTTTCTGGATGAATATTCGCTGAAGAGGACGCGTTCTTCACGTCGATTCTAGACTGGGCGGAGAATCCACCTCAACGAAGGACACCGGGCATGGACACCACCACGGCACCACTCACCCGCGCCGACTGCCTCGCGCTCGACGCCGCGGATCCGTTGGCCGGGTTCCGCGGCCGCTTCGAGCTGCCGGACGGCGTCGTCTACCTCGACGGGAACTCGCTGGGCGCCCTGCCCCGCGGCGCCGCGGAACGCGCGCAGGAGGTCGTGACCGCCGAATGGGGCCGCGGCCTCATCCGCTCGTGGAACACGGCCGGATGGTTCGGGCTGCCCCGCACGCTCGGGGACAAGCTGTCCCGCCTCATCGGAGGAGCCCCGGGCGAGACAGTGGTCACCGACACCACGAGCCTGAACCTCTTCAAGGCCCTCGCCGCCGCGATCCGGATCCAGCAGCAGGACGCGCCGGCCCGCCGCGTGATCGTCACGGAGCGGGACAACTTCCCCACGGACATCTACATCGCGGAGGGCATCGCCGACTTCCTCAACTCCGTCGCCGAGCACACGGGAACCCGCTACGAGGTCCGCCTCGTCGACGACTCGCTCCCGCTCGGGGAAGCGCTCGGCGAGGACACCGCCGTCGTCTCCCTCTCCCACGTGAACTACCGCACCGGCGCCATGTGGGACCTCGCGGGCGTCACGGCCCGGGCCCACGCGGCGGGGGCCCTGATGATCTGGGACCTTGCGCACTCCGCCGGCGCCGTACCCGTGGACCTGAACGGAGCGGGCGCCGACTTCGCCGTCGGCTGTACCTACAAGTACCTCAACGGCGGCCCCGGCGCCCCCGCGTTCATCTGGGTGAGCCCGCGCCACCAGGACCGCTTTTGGCAGCCGCTGTCCGGCTGGTGGTCCCACGCCGCCCCGTTCGCGATGGCCGATTCCTACAGTGCCGCCCCGGACATCCGCCGCTTCCTCTGCGGGACGCAGCCGGTGACCTCCCTGGCCCTGGTGGAGACGGGTCTGGACGTCGCGCTCGAGGCGGACATGGCCCTGGTCCGGGAGAAGTCCCTGGCACTGACGGATCTGTTCATCCGCCTCGTCGAGGAGCGCTGCGCGGAGCACCCGCTGCGGCTCGTGACGCCCCGGGAACAGGCCGCCCGCGGCAGCCACGTGAGCTTCCGCCACCCGGAGGGCTACGCGGTCATGAGCGCGGTCATCGCCCGCGGCGTCATCGGCGACTACCGCGAACCGGAGGTCCTGCGCTTCGGGATCACGCCCCTCTATGTCGGGTACGCGGACGTGTGGGACGCCGTCGAGGTGCTGCGCGACGTCCTGGATTCGAAGGCGTGGGACGCCCCGGAGCACCGCACGCGCCATGCCGTGACCTGAGGATCGGCATATGCTGGCCCCATGAGCAATGCGGAGACCCTTCCGGACGAGGTGCTCTGCGCCGCCGGAGGCACCGGGGAGATCGAGCTGCTCGAGCCCCGTGCGGTGCCGCTCGGCGGGCCGCGGGCCATGGACGTGCGCCGGACGCTGCCGCAACGGCGGCGCAGCCTCATCGGCGCGTGGTGCTTCCTGGACCACTACGGCCCGGACTACGTCGCGGCGTCCGGCGGCATGCGGGTCCCCCGCCACCCGCACACGGGTCTGCAGACCGTCAGCTGGCTCTTCACGGGGGAGATCGAGCACCGCGACTCCGCGGGCTTCCACGCCCTGGTCCGCCCGGGCGAGCTGAACCTGATGACGGCCGGCCGTGGCATCAGCCACTCCGAGTTCTCCACCCCGTCGACGACGCTCCTGCACGGGGCCCAGTTGTGGCTCGCCCTGCCCGAGGCCGCCCGCCACACGGCCCCGACGTTCGAGCACTATGCGCCCCAGGCCGTCGAGGGGCCGGGCTGGAGCCTGCGCGTCTTCATCGGCTCCCTCGCCGGCAGCACCTCGCCCGTCGCCACGCACACCCCGCTCCTCGGCGCCGAGATCCTCCTGGAGGGCGGCGCCGAACTGGAGCTCGAGCTCGATCCGTCCTTTGAGCACGGACTGCTGCTGGACGCGGGCGACCTCTACCTGGACTGCCCGGCCCCCGACGCCCCGGGGCCGGTCGGCACCGGCCAGGAAGCCCAGGGCGCAACCACCGCCCCGGGCGCGGCGACCGCCCGGGGCGGCATCGCGGCGGTCCGGGACCACCTCGCCTACCTGCCCACGGGCCGCGCGCGGCTGGTGCTGCGCGCGGGGGCCGAGCCGGTCCGCGCCCTGCTGATCGGCGGGGAGCCGTTCGACGAACAGATCGTGATGTGGTGGAACTTCGTGGGCCGCAGCCACGAGGAGGTCGCCGCCTACCGCGCCGACTGGCAGCGGGAGATCGGCGCCGAGGGACCCCTCGGCGCGGCGGCCGGCAGCCTCGCGGCCCAGGCGGGGGGAGCGGGCGCCGGGACCTCCGTACCGGCGCCGGACGATCCCCGGACGGACCAACCTGCGACGGACAGGACCGGAGGGGACGTCGCTGGCTCGGGCGGACCCGGGACCGACGAGGCCGGAGGGGACGTCGCCGGGGCCCCACCGCCCGCGGACGGGCTGCGGTTCGGCACTTTCCCGCCGGGCGAGCCGGACCCACTGCCCGCTCCAGCGCTGCCGAACGCGCGGATGCGGCCCCGCGGCGGGCCCGCCGAACAGCGGAACAACCGGACGAACCACCAGGAGGACGCCATGGAACACGCCGAGGCCGCAGCCCAGGACGACGGCCGGGACGAGGGCAAGAACGACGCCGCCGGGGACGCCATCACCGTCCGCCACAACGCCAAGCGGCGCCGCTACGAGCTGCTCGACGGCGAGGCGGTCATCGGCGCGGCCCACTACCTCCCGTTCGGCCAGGACCAGCGGATCTTCTTCCACACCACGGTGGACGAGGCCTATGGCGGGCGCGGGCTCGGCGGCCGACTGGCCGCGGCCGCGCTGGACGGGACCGTGGCCGAGGGGCTCCGCATCGTCCCGGTCTGCCCGTACATCAAGGCCTACCTCGGCAAGCACGCCGGGACCGCGGACAGCGTCGACGCGGTCACGCCGGAACACCTCCAGGCCCTTCCCCGCGCCTGACGGCCCCACGGGCCAGGCTGAACGCCTCCGGCCGGCCCACACGACCACCCGCCCAGACCGCCCTGCCTCCCCGAGTCCCCAAGCCCCCACGTCCACGCGTCCACGCGTTTACGAGCCCACGAACCCACGCGTCCACGCGTCCACGCGTTTACGAGCCCACGAGCCCACGCGTCCACGCGTTTACGAGCCCACGCTGACCCGCACCGACACCGCCCCGCTGACCCGCTGACCCGCTGACCCGCCTCACCCAGTTCACGTCATCTGGGCGAGTCGACCCTCTACAGGCCAGACCACCCAGTAGACCCCGTGGCCTCGCCCAGATGACGTGAAGTGGGCAGGGAGGCGGAACGTGGAATGGGAGCGAACGGGGCAGGGAGGACTAACGCGGGAGGGAGGCGTGCCGCTCTTCCGCCTCGCCCAGCGCCGCGTCCAGCGCGTCGACGAGGAACTCCGTGGCCTCGGCGTCGAACGTCAGCGGTGGCTTGACCTTGAGCACGTTCCGCCGCTCCGAGCCCGGCTGCGTGATGACGCCGAGCCCGAGGAGCCGCTCGCAGACCCACGCGGCCTCCTCGGCGGCCGGCGACCCGTCGGCGCGCACGAGCTCCACGCCGAGGTAGAGCCCCGCGCCGTGCACGTGCCCGATCAGCGGGTGCGCCTCGGCCAGGTTCCGCAGCGCGGCGCGCAGCCGCTTGCCCGTGCGGCGGGCGTTGCGGATGAGGTCCTCTTCGCGCAGGGCGTCGAGGACGGCCAGGCCCACGCGGCACGCGGCCGGCGAGCCGCCGGTGGAGGAGAAGAACCAGCCCTCCGCGGCGAGCGAGTCGGCGATCGCCCGCGTCGTGAGCACGCCGCCGAGCGGGAAGCCGTTGCCCATGGGCTTGGCCAGAGCGACGATGTCCGGGACCACTCCCTCGCGCTCGAACGCCCACTGCCGCCCCGTCCGGCCAAAGCCGAGCTGCACTTCGTCGGCGATGCACAGCCCCCCGTGCGCCCGGACGGCGTCGTAGACGGCCGCGAGGTAGCCCTTCGGCAGCAGCACCCCGCCCGCGTTGCCGAGCACGGCCTCGCTGATGAACGCCCCCACGGGCGCGCCCGCCGCCTCGCGCTCGGCGAGCCGGGAGGTGAGGTCCGCGGCGTGCCGGGCCCCGGCGTCGTCCGCCGTTTCCCCTCCCGGGACCCGCCCGTGCAGGGGATGCGGCGCATCGGCGAGCACCACCCAGTCCGGGCGCGTGCCGGCGGCGTGCGGGTTGTCGAACGCGCTCGTCGTCACGGCGTCGGCGCCGGGCGTCCACCCGTGGTAGGCCTCGCGCAGGGCCGCGACGCCGGTGCGCCCCGTGGCCGTGCGGGCCAGCTTGAGCGCCAGCTCCACCGCCTCGGAACCGCTATTGACGAGCAGCACGGTGTCCAGGCCGGACCCCTCCGGGGCGAGCTCGACGAGCCGCTCCGAGTAGTCGGCGAGCGCCTTGTAGAGGAAGCGCGAGTTGGTGTTGAGCAGGCGCAGCTGGGACGCCGCGGCCCCGGCGACGCCGGGGTGGCCGTGGCCGAGGACCGAGACGTTGTTGACCAGGTCGAGGTAGGACCGGCCCGAGGAGTCCACGAGGTGGTGCCGCCAGCCGCGCTCGAACCGCGGGGGCTCGGCGAAGAACCGCTCCTGCGCGGAACTCGCGTGGGCGTCCCGGCGCCGCTGCTCGGCCGCGGCGGACGGCTCGGCGGCCGTGGGGGCCAGCCCGAGCAGCACGGCGGGGTCGCGGGTCAGCCGCCGCCAGGCCGGGGCCAGCGCGCCCGTGGTGAGGAAGGGGACCTCGGCGCGGTCCTCGGGCGCCTCCGGCGCGGTCCACTGGATCCCGACGGCGCCGCCGAGCCCCGGGTACGACGTCGGCGCCGTGGCCAGGAGCGCGCCCCGCGGCACCCGCCCGTCGGGGTCGGCCCAGCGGGCGGGGACGACGCCGGTGAGCAGCAGGCGCCGCCCGTCGGCACCGCGCAGCTCCACGGAGTGCGTGTCCCAGGCCAGGGCGCGCCCGTCCCACGGCGCCGTGAGCGGGAACGGCTCGTTCGTGTAGAGCTGGAGGCCGAGCGGGATGGTCGACGCCGGACGGCGCGAGAGCGCGGGCGTGCGGGTCAGGCGCGGGGCGCCGTAGGGCAGGACGACGACGGGGTGCCGGGTCAGCGCCTCGGAGGCCAGGCGGTCCTCGGCGTCGGGATCGGTCCACGCGCCCGCGTCGAGCAGCGGCGACTCCACGCCGACGTCCAGCACGTGCGCGCCGCCGAGACGTGCCAGCGGGCCGGGGGCACCGTCGTCGTCCTCCTCCCGCTGCGCGAAGCCGAGCCGCTCGAGCACCGCGGCGGTCCCGGCCTCGACGGGCAGCGAGACGGCCTCGAGGAACCCGGCCCACTCGTGCTCCATGCGCTCGGCGGCGTAGTCGTTGCCGGGCTCGAGGGCGGTCTGCTCCCAGCCCGCGGCGACGAGCACGGCGGTCCGCAGCACGACGAGCGGCCACAGCGCCCGCGCCTCGGCCTCGGACAGGGCCAGGCGCGCGTGGTAGGCCTCCGCCGCGGCGAGGACCGCGAGGGGATCGCCCGCCCGGTGGCGCAGGAGCGACGCGCACAGCACCGCGGGCTCGGCGACGCGCCAGCCGCGGTGCAGGTCGCCGAAGTCGAGCACGGCCAGGCCTCGGCCTGGGGCGTCCACGACGTTGTCGTCGGTGAGGTCCCCGTGGATGGGTTGGAGCGGCAGGTCCAGGGACAGCGGGGCGATGAGCCCGTGTGCGCGGGCCGCAGCGGTGGCCACGGCCGTGGCCCGGCGGGCGTCGCCGATCGAGCCGAGGCCGGCCTGCACCTGCTCGAGGCCGCGGCGCAGGTCCCAGCCCAGCTCCCGGTCCAGCCCCGGGTGGTCGAAGCCGGCCAGGGCGCCGTCCAGGCCGGCCGCCGCCTCGCCGAGCCGGCGCAGCACGGCGTCGTCGAGGTGCCCGGCCGCGTAGAGCGTGCCGCCCTCGACGTACTCGAAGAGGCGCACGTGCTGGGTGGGTCCGTCCTGCAGCTCCACGCGCTGGAGCATGGCGCCGTCGAGTCCGGGCAGGGCCGCGGCAGCGAGCCCCGGGCGGGCCGCGTTGACGTGGGCGATGCCCTCGAGCTGGGCCTCGAGTTCCCGGGCGGAGAAGGCCGTGTTATCCAGCTTGAGCACGCCGCGGGACCCGTCCGCGCCGTCGACGAGGAAGTTTCGATCCTGGTTGCCGCCGAGCTCCCGCGCCGTCCCGTCCAGGCCGAACAGCGCGTGGGCCAGCGCCTCGGCGTCGCGGGGATCGGCCTCGGGGCGGCGCAGGCCGCGGCCCGGCGTGGATGCGGTTCCGGTCTCTTCGACGGCGAGACGGCGTGGGGCGGGCACGGTTCCTCCAGGGGGCGGTGCGGTGGCGTGCTCCCATTATGTCCTGCCGCCCGGCGGCCCGGGACCACCCGCTGGCGCACCCCTTGGACGTCCCCGGGCCGCGGCGTAGAGTGGCGCTCACCATCACCCCGCCCCGCACCGAGGAGCAGGACATGACATGACAGAGCACAGCAGACACTGGGGGGAACCGCGGCTCGAGCCCGTGGTCCTGCACGTCGCGGAGGCGCGCACCGCCGTCGTCCGGGGCGCG
The DNA here is from genome assembly GCF_050563205.1 of Zafaria sp. Z1313. NCBI lineage: Bacteria > Bacillati > Actinomycetota > Actinomycetes > Micrococcales > Micrococcaceae > Zafaria > Zafaria sp. Z1313. The sequence goes on along the minus strand of NZ_JBNWUK010000006.1, from coordinate 60,922 downwards.
GGCATCGACGCCGGCGGGCTGCGCGGCTTCTTCGACACGGCGTTCGGGGCGCTCGGGGCGGTCCTCGCCCGGGAACAGCTCAGCCCCGTCGGCCCCGCCTTCTCGCTCTATCCGAGGATGCCCGCCGCCACGGTGGACCTCGAGGTCGGCTTCGCGATCGACCACCCGCTCGTCGGCCGGCACACGACGGAGTCGGGGCTCGTTGTCGAGCAGTCCAGGCTTCCCGCGGGCGCCGTCGCGACCGTTTCCCACCTGGGCTCCTACGACGGGCTCGGCGAGGCGTGGCAGGGCCTCGTGGACTGGGCGGCGCGGACCGGGCACGCCGCGGGGCTGCCGTTCTGGGAGGTCTACGTGACGGAGCCCGGCCCGGAAGCCGACCCGGACACGATGCGGACCGACCTCTACCTCCCGGTCAGCGGCTGACCCCACCTCGGAGACCGACAGGACGGTGGCGACCGACGGGCCGTCAGCCGCCGGGCGCCACGCCGGGCCCCGCCGTCGCCGCGGCGCGGGTGCGCGGGGCCGCCAGCGCCGCGCCGAGCGCGATGGCGGTGGCGAACAGGAAGACCGCGGCGAACGGCGCGGCCGGTACCGCGGCGAACACGATGCCCGTCAGCGCGAGGGCGAGCGCCGCGCCCATCGAGTCGGCGATCGACAGCGCGGAACTGTTGGCGCCCTGCTGCCCGGGCGGCGAGGCGGCGAGCGTCATGACGCTCAGCCGCGGGTACATGAGCCCCATGCCGGCGCCCGCCACGGTCCACGCGGCGATCGCGACGGCGGCCGGCCAGCCGAGCAGCGTCGTCGCGAGCACGCCTGTGATGCCCGTCAGGACGAGCAGCGCCCCGCCGGCGACGGCGCGCGTGTGGTCCAGTCGCCCGCCCAGCCGGCCCTGGACCGCGGACGCCCCCGCCCAGCTCAACGCGGCCCCCGTCAGCGCGAGCCCCGCGAGCGAGGCGGGGAACGCGTAGCGCTCCATCAGGAGGTAGGGCAGGTACACCTCGGCGCCGAGGAACCCGGCGGAGACGGCGCCCCGGACCAGGATGACGGTGGGCAGGCCCCGGCGCGCGGTCAGCGTCCCGGGCGGCACCAGGCGGCGCAGCGCGGCGAGGGCCGCGGCCGCTGCGGCCACCGACCACAGGGCCGCGGGCCACGGGAGCGCACCGACGCGGTCCAGGGCGAGGACGGCCACCGCGGCGAGCACCGACCAGAGCAGTCGGGTCCGTGGGCGGGTCGCGCCCGCCCCGGCTCGGCCGGGCGCGGCCTCTCCGGGCCGGGGATCGGGGAGAGGTCGGGACTCCGGGGCAGGCCGCGGCGGCAGGGCGGCGAGGGAGGGCCTCACGAGCAGCAGGGCGGCCGCGACGAGCACGACGACGCCGAGGAAGACCCAGCGCCAGCCGACGGTCTCCGCCGTCGTCCCCGCCACGAACGGGCCGATCATCGAGGGCACGACCCAGGCGGCCGCGAAGGCGGCGAAGATCTGCGGATGCAGGGCGCCCGGGTAGATCCGGGCGACCACGACGTACAAGGCCACCGTGATGCCCCCGCCGCCGAGCCCCTGCAGGAGGCGCCCCGCGACGAGGACCTCCATGCCGGGGGCGAGTCCGCACACGAGCAGCCCGGCGCTGAACAGGAGCGACGCGGCGTAGAGCGGTCCAGTGGGTCCGGTGCGGTCGGCCCACGCACCCGCGGCGACCATGCCCACGACCCCTGCGGCCAGGGGTCCGGCGAAGGCCAGGGCGTAGAGCTGCGCCCCGCCGAGCTCCGCGCTGACGACGGGCATGATCGTGGTGACGGCGAGCGACTCGAACGCGGCCAGGAAGACCAGGACGAACGAACCGACCGTCGTGGCGGCGAGGCCCGGGGCCAGGATGCCGCTCCGGGGCGGGCCGGAATGCGGCGTGTCCATGCGCCGACTCTAGCGCCGCCCGGACGCGGGTGCCGAACTAGAAGCCGCCGCCCTCGCTCGCCATGTTGTTGAAGCGCTGGTAGTGCCCCTGGAACGCGACGACGATGGTCTTGGTGGGGCCGTTGCGGTTCTTGGCCACGATGATGTCCGCCTCGCCGGCCCGCGGGGACTCCTTGTCGTAGACGTCCTCGCGGTGCAGCAGGATCACCATGTCGGCGTCCTGCTCGATCGAGCCCGACTCGCGCAGGTCGGAGACCATGGGGCGCTTGTCCGTGCGCTGCTCCGAACCACGGTTGAGCTGGGACAGGGCGACGACCGGCACGTCGAGCTCCTTGGCGAGGAGCTTGAGCGCACGCGAGAACTCGGAGACCTCCTGCTGGCGGGACTCGACGCGCTTGCCGGAGCTCATGAGCTGGAGGTAGTCGAGCACCACGAGCTTGAGGTCGTGGCGCTGCTTGAGCCGGCGGCACTTGGCGCGGATTTCCATGAGCGACATGTTCGGCGAGTCGTCGATGAAGAGCGGCGCCTCGTTGAGCCGGCCCATCGTGGTGGCGATCTTGCCCCACTGCTCGTCCTTGATGGTGCCCTTGCGCAGGTCCTGCAGCCCGATGCTCGCCTCCGCCGAGAGCAGGCGCATCGCGATCTCGTTGCGGCCCATCTCGAGGGAGAAGACGACGGTCGTGAGGTTGTTCTTGATGGCCGCCGAGCGGGCGATGTCGAGCGAGAACACCGACTTTCCGACGGCGGGGCGCGCGGCGACGACGATCATCTGGCCGCCGTGCAGGCCCTGCGTGAGCTCGTCGAGCTCGTAGAGCCCCGTGGGGACGCCCGTCATGCCCTCCCCGCGGCTGCCGGCGGACTCGATCTCGTCCACCGTGCTCTCCATGACGTCCCGCAGCGGCACGTAGTCCTCGGCCGTGCGGCGCTCGGCGACGGCGTAGATCTCCGCTTGCGCCTGGTTGACGATCTCGTCGACCTCGCCGTCGTGGGAATAGCCCATCTGGACGATCTTGGTGCCGGCGTCGACGAGGCGCCGCAGGACGGCGCGCTCGCGGACGATCTCCGCGTAGAAGCCCGCGTTGGCCGCCGTGGGCACGGACTGGATGAGGGTGTGCAGGTAGGCGGGGCCGCCGATGCGGGAGATCTCGCCGCGCTTGGTGAGCAGGTCCGAGACGGTGACCGCGTCGGCGGGCTCGCCGCGGCCGTAGAGGTCGATGATGGCCTCGAAGATCGACTCGTGGGCCGGGCGGTAGAAGTCGATCCCGCGGAGCACCTCCACGCAGTCGGCGATGGCGTCCTTGGAGAGCATCATGCCGCCGAGCACGCTCTGTTCGGCGACGAGGTCCTGCGGCGGGGTGCGCGCGAGGTCGGCGTCCCTCGATCCGCCCTGTTCGGTCTGCGCCAGTGACACGCCGTTCCTTTCGCCCGCTGCCCCGGGGCCGCCGGCGGCGGGCCCATGATGCCCTCCCCAGTATCCCAGCCGCCGCCGCGCGCAGGGAGCGGCATGGACGGCTGTGGATAGTGGTGGAGTGCTGTCACCCTAGCCCCTCTCCCGCCCGTTCCCAAGACAGTTATCCACAGCCCATGTGGAGAAGCTGTGGGAAGAGGGGCCCGTTATGTGCACAGCTTGGGGAGGAAGCTGTGGATGAAATGCCAATTTCAGAATCAATCCGGCTCTGACTAGGTAAAACATCCTCTGCTAGCTGTTGATGGAAGAAAGTTTGTCATCAACATTCAGGTGCCACTTGCAGGTTTCGTTGGGGAAAACCCTCCGCTGGAACGGCGTTCTCCACAGGTGACCGGCCGGTATCCACAGACACGCCCGGGATCTGTGCACGAACGGCCGGGCGTGTGGTTGTTCCGGGCGTCCCGGCGCTGGGATACTGGGGCATGGCCGATCCCGAAGCCCGTGGGCCCCGTCCCGGGCGGGAATCAACGACGCTGGGAGCCCCGACATGGAACTGATGGCCACGATCCTCATCTGGACGGCGCTGATCGTCGGCGCGGCCGCCCTCATCCGCTGGGTGTTCGTCACGCGGCCCCGCAACGAGCTCAACGAGGCCGACGTCTACATCCAGCGGCTCAATGCGGAGGCCGCGCAACACCAGCTCGACGACGCACGCAAGGCCGACGAGCTCCGCCGGGCCACGACCGAGCGCACGCTCGCCGCCCAGCGCGCGGCACGGGAGCGCAGCGGCCGGCCGGAGGTGCCCACCACGCGCGGACCCGGCATCAGCGCCTCGCGGGCCGCGGCCGAGGCGGCGCCGAGCGACCCGACGGCTTTCGGGCGGCGCACGGCGGTCGATCCGACGGCGGCCCCGAGCGCCTCCAACGCCGACTACCAGGCGGTCCTCGAACTCGTGCGGCGGGGCCAGCACATCGCCGCGATCAAGAAGGTCCGCCAGGACACGGGGATCTCGCTGACCGAAGCCAAGCAGTTCATCGACTCGCTCGCGGGGAAGTAGCGCCGGACCGGGAACCGCTTCCCCGACGGGTTCCTCGACGAACCTCGTCCTAGACGAACGTCTCGGAGTGGAGGCGGCGGAACGCCGAGCCGTGGAAGACGAGCGGCGCGTTCGCCCCGTCGTGTGTGGCGTGGCCGTGGACGCGCAGCAGGACGACGGTGTGGTCCCCGGCCGGGATCTCCTGCTCGATGCTGCAGTCGAGCCACAGCGAGGCGTCGTGGAGGAAGAGGGCGCCCTCGTCCGTGGAGTCGAGCCGGAGCCCGGCGAAGCGGTCCCCCGACTTCGAGGCGATCTGCTTGCAGACGCCGTCGTGCCCCTCGCCGAGGATCGAGACGCCGATGCGGGCCGAGTCGCGCAGCTTCGGCCACGTGCGGGAGCTGTTCTGGGCGGAGAACAGGACGAGCGGGGGCTCGAGCGAGACGCCGACGGTGAAGGACGAGGCGACGATCCCCTGCGGCTGGTCGTCGACGATCGCGCACAGCGCGGCGATCCCGGACGGGTGCTGGGCAAAGGCGTTGCGCAGGGTATTGGGGCTGAGGTCCTGGGACAGGGACATGGCTTCCTCCGGTGTGCGGCACACCGGGGCGCGCACCCTCAGGGTGCACCGTCGATGCGCGGTACTTGCCGCACCGGGGCGTCCGGCCGGCCGAATCATCACCTGGAGCACCCCACTACCGTGAGAGGGTTGCCGGCCGACGAGCCAGGGCTTGGATGTCGACACTCTTGATTCACCACCAACGCTAGGCGCACCCGGACGGGCGGGTCAAAGGTCGGCGCAACATTTCGCAAGGAGGGCCCGAACGCGGAAGGACCCCCGTCCACCAGGGACGGGGGTCCTTCACGGGCTCCGGAGAGGCTCCGGGACCGGGATGCTACTTCTTCTTCGCCGGGACGACCTGCAGGTCGATCGTGGCGGAGACGTCCTCGTGCAGGCGCACGGTGGCCTGGTAGTTGCCGAGCGACTTGATGTGCTCCGGCAGCTCGACCTTGCGCTTGTCGATGGATCCGAGGCCGGCCGACTCGACGGCCTTCGCGACGTCCTCGGCCTTGACGGTGCCGAACAGGCGTCCGGACTCGCCGGCCTTGACGGTCAGCTTGACCGGCTTGCCGGTCAGCGACGCGGCGAGCTGCTGCGCATCCTCGAGGGAGGCAACGGCGCGCGCGGCGCGGGCGGCCTTGATCGACTCGACCTGCTTCTCGCCGCCCTTGGTCCAGGTGATGGCGAAGCCGCGGGGGAGAAGGTAGTTACGGGCGTAACCGTTCTTCACCTCGACGATGTCGCCAGCGGTGCCAAGACCCGTCACTTCGTGGGTCAGAATGAGCTTTGCCATGGTGTGTTTCCCCTTCCCTAGCCGCGGCCAGCGCCGGAGTAAGGCAGCAGGGCAACCTCGCGCGCGTTCTTGATGGCCTGGGCGATCTTGCGCTGCTCCTGGACGGAGACGCCGGTCACGCGACGGGCACGGATCTTTCCGCGGTCGGAGATGAACTTGCGCAGCAAGGCGACGTCCTTGTAGTCGATGACGGTGATGTCAGCGGCCTTCAAGGGATTGGACTTTGGTTTGGGCTTACGGAGTTCAGCCTTAGCCATCGTGGAGCTCCTTTATCAGGTGGAGCCCGCAGAACTGTTCTGCGGGATGGTGGATATATCTAGGTGTTTAGAAGGGCGGTTCGTCGTTGCCCGGGTTGCTGCCCCAGCCGCCGCTGCCGGCGGTCGAGGGAGAGGACCAGGGGTCCTCGGCCGGGGCGTTGTTCCAGCCGCCGGAAGACGCGCCGGAGCCCGCGCCGGCGTTGCCGCCGCCGAAGCCTCCCGCGTTGCCGCCGCCGAATCCGCCGGAGTTTCCTCCGCCGAACCCGCCGCCGCCACCGCCGCCACCGCGCTGGACGCGCTTGACGGTCGCGGAGGCGTACCGCAGCGAGGGGCCGATCTCGTCGACCTCAAGCTCGATCACGGTGCGCTTTTCGCCTTCCTTGGTTTCGTAGGAACGCGACTTCAGCCGGCCCTGGGCGATGACGCGCATGCCCTTGGTCAGCGTCTCGGCGACATTCTCGGCAGCCTCGCGCCACACCGACGCGCGGAGGAACAGCGTTTCGCCGTCCTTCCACTCGTTGCTCTGGCGGTCGAAGGTCCGGGGGGTCGAGGCAATGGTGAAGTTCGCCACTGCGGACCCCGACGGGGTGAAACGAAGTTCCGGGTCGCCGGTGAGATTACCGATGACCGTGATGACGGTCTCGCCTGCCATGGTGCCTCCTCTGGTCGGTTTCTACTGCGGTTCCGCGCAGACTACTCTGCGGAGACCTTCTGGTCTTCCGGGCGGATGATCTTGGTGCGCAGGATCGTCTCGGTGAGAGACAGCTGGCGGTCAAGCTCGGCGGAAGTGGCCGGGGTGGCGGTGAAGTTGACCACGGCGTAGATCGCCTCGGTCTTCTTCTTGATCTCGTAGGCCAGACGACGGCGGCCCCAGATGTCGACGTTGTCGATGGTCCCGCCATCGTTGCGGACGACGTCCAGGAACTTGCCGAGGGTCGGCTCCACGGTACGCTCGTCGACCTCGGGGTCGATCAGTACCATCAGCTCGTAAGCACGCATGTGAACCCACCTCCTTTGGGCTAAACGGTCACGGTCTTTCCGTAACAGGAGGTTCTTTGCGTTGGCTGTCCCGCCGGCCCGCGAACCGGGCACGGCACAAACAGCCTGAACCATCCTACCGGATGCCTCCCGATCCACCCTAAACGCCCGGGCGCCGCCGCGGGACGCCTGTGAGGGGCCTTCCGCAGGGCGCCCTACGCGGCTCCCCCGCCCGCCATCCAGTCCGGCAGCAGCAGTCCCATGCAGACGGCGTCGATCCGCTGCCCGTCGTAGACGAGGGCCGCCCGGCGGAGGCCCTCGACCTCGAACCCGGCCTTCTCGTAGACGCGCTGCGCCCGCGGGTTGAAGGCGTAGACCTCGAGGCCGATCCGGAACAGCTCCGTCTCGGTGAAGGCGTAGCCGAGCAGCGTGCGCAGCGCCGCGGTGCCCAGGCCGCGGTCCCGCCCGCCCGGCCCGATGAGCATGCGCAGGTTGCAGGACTGGTTGGCCGGCTCCCACTCGTTGAGCACGATCTCCCCCACGCAGCCCCCGCCCTCCGCGTCGACGACGGCGAGGTCGAGCCGGTCGGGCTGCGCGGCGCGGCCGCGGTAGCAGGCGGCCGTCGCCTCGTCGATCCGGGGCGAGGCCGCCGCGGCCGCCGCGGAATCGTGCACGGATCCGGTCAGCCGCAGCACCTCGGGGTCGGCGAGCACGGGGCCCATGGCCTCGATGTCCTCGTCCGTGAACGGACGCAGCAGCACGGGCCCGCCGTCGAGCACGGGCTTGTGCGCGAACGCCGTCCCCTGCCCGTCCACCATCCGCCGTCCCTGCCCGTCCACCATCCGCCGTCCCTTCCCGTCCGCCGCGCCGCTACGCCGCGAAGAAGGCCCGGCAGACCCGGGACAGGCGCAGCGGGTCCTCGACGCCGCACAGCTCGCGCGCGGAGTGCATGGACAACAACGGAATGCCGACGTCGACGGTGCGGATCCCGAGGCGCGTCGCCGTGAGCGGCCCGATCGTGGAGCCGCACGGGATGACGTTGTTGGAGACGAACTCCTGGTAGGGGACCCCGGCGTCGTCGCAGAGCCGGGCCCAGAGGGCGGCCCCGACGGCGTCGGTCGCGTAGCGCTGGTTCGCGTTGATCTTCAGGAGCGGGCCGCCGTTGAGGACCGGGTGGTTCGCCGGATCGTGCCGCTCGGCGTAGTTCGGGTGCACGGCGTGGCCCGCATCGGCCGAGACGCACACGGAGTCCGCGTACGCCCGGTACCGCTGCGCGTCGTCGGCCCCGAGTCCCGCGGAGATCCGCTCGAGCACTTCCTGCAGGAACGGGCCGGCCGCACCGGAACGCGTCGCGGAGCCGACCTCCTCGTGGTCGAACGCGGCGAGGAGCGCGATCCGTTCACCGGGCGCCCCGTCGGCCGCGTGGGCGGCGAGCGCCGCCAGCGAGGCGTGGACGGAGGAGAGGTTGTCGAGCCGGCCGCTCGCGAAGAACGCGTCCGACTGCCCGAAGACGCGGGGCTCCTGGGTGTCGGCCGCGACGACGTCGTAGCCCCCGACGTCGGCGGGATCCACGCCCGCGGCCCCGGCCAGCAGGCCAAGCAGGTCGGCGCCGGCCGCATCGCCGAGGCCCCACACGGGGTTCATGTGGCGCTGCTTGTCGAGGGCGAGGGACTCGTTGACGTTGCGGTCCAGGTGGATGGCGAGCTGCGGGAAGCGCAGGAGGGGGCCCGTGCGGGCCAGGACGGTGCCGCCGTCGCGCAGGGCGAGCCGTCCGGCGAGCTCGAGCTCGCGGTCGAGCCACGAGTTCATCAGCGGCCCGCCGTAGACCTCGACGCCGGCCTGGAGCCAGCCGTGCGCCCCCGTCGTCGGCCGGGGCTTGAGCTTGAACGACGGCGAGTCGGTGTGGGATCCCACGAGGTGGAACCCGGTCGTGGGGCCGGCCGATTCCGGGACCGTCCAGGCGATGACTGCGCCGTCGCGGAGCACGTAGTAGGCGCCCGGGCCGGCGGGCCAGTCCGCGGCCTCGTCGAGGCCCGTGAATCCGGCGGCGTCGAGGCGGCGGGCGGCCTCGGCGGCCGCGTGGTGGCTGGAGGGCGAGGCCGCGACGAACGCGCCGAGGTCGGCGGCGTGATCGAGGGCGTCCTGGGAGGCGGTGCTGGTGCTGGCCATGCTCTGCTTCGGTCCGATCTGTGGTCTGGGTCTCTGCTCGGCTGTCTCGATGCTACCGGGATCTAGACGCCCTGCCGGTAGCGGGCGAACACCACGAGGCCCAGCCCCAGCAGGATGCTGCCCCAGCCGGCGATGCCCCAGCCCAGGACGGAGGCCATGAACGCGCCGCCGGCGAGGAAGACGACGGCGAGCATGAACCAGGGGCTGCGGAGGAACTCGATGTTCACGCGGACCGCCTAGTAGTCCAGTCCCTGGCTGGGGACCACGAGCCCGGTCTCGTACGCGTAGACGACGGCCTGGACGCGGTCGCGCAGGTGGAGCTTGGTGAGGATCCGGCGCACGTGGGTCTTCACGGTGGCCTCGGAGAGGAAGAAGCGGTGGGCGATCTCCGCGTTGGAGAGCCCCTCGGAGATCGCGCCGAGCACCTCGAGCTCGCGCGGCGTGAGGTCCTCGAGGAGCGGGTCGCGCTCCGGCGCGTGGGGCGTCGTCGCGTGGGCCGCCCCCGTGGTGCCGCGCCCGGCCGTCCCCGCGCTGCGGACGTAGGTCTCGAGCAGGCGCTGGGTGACGCGGGGCGCGACGACGGCATCGCCGCTGGCCACGAGCCGCACGGCGTGGACGAGCTCCTCCGGCGCGACGTCCTTGAGCAGGAAGGCGCTGGCCCCGGCCTGCAGTCCCGCGAAGGCGTACTCGTCGAGGTCGAAGGTGGTGAGGATGATGATGCGGGCGTCGGGGTGCGCGGCGGCGATCCGGCGCGTGGCCTCGATCCCGTCCATGCGCGGCATCCGCACGTCCATGAGGACGACGTCGGGGCGCAGCTCCTCGGCGCGCTCCACGCCCTCCTGGCCGTCGGAGGCCTCGCCGACGATGTGCAGGTCCTCCTCGCCCTCGAGGATCAGCCGGAAGCCCATGCGCAGGAGCGGCTGGTCGTCGACGAGGAGGATGCCGATGGGGGCGTCGGGGCCGCGCTCGGGCTCCGCCGCGCGGTCAGCGGGCGTCTGCTGGTTCGTCACTGTCTTCTCCCTGGGGGCCGGTGGTTGGTTCGGGACCGCGGGGGGCGGTGAGGATGGCATGGACCACCCAGCCCCCCTGCGGTCCGGGCCCGGCGTAGACGGACCCGTCGTAGATGGCGGTGCGTTCGGCGATGCCCTTGAGCCCCTGGCCGCTGCCGACGGGTTCGCGAGGCGTCCCGGCGAGCTGCCCGTTGTCGGCGACCTTGATCCGCACGGTGTCCCCGTCGCGCGAGAGCTCGACCGTGACGCGGGTGACGCCGCGGCCGTAGCGCAGGACGTTGGTCAGCGATTCCTGGACGATCCGGTACACGGTGAGCTGGAAGGCGGCGTCCGTGGGGAGGGCGGGTCCCTCGTGGCTGCAGCGCAGCGGGACCCCGGCGACGCGGAAGCCGTCGAGCATCTCCTTGAGGGAGGACGACGCCGGCTGCGGGGCGAGCGGGGCGTTGGAACCGTCGCGCAGCACGCCGATGACGCGGCGCATGTCGGCGAGCGCGCCGCGTCCGGTGGAGGAGAGCTCGCGCAGCACCTCCGCGGCCCGGTCGGGGTCGCGCTTGAGGACGACGGCGGCGCCGTCGGAGAGCGCGATCATCACCGAGAGGGAGTGGGCGACGACGTCGTGCATCTCCCGCGCGATCCGGTTCCGTTCCCCGGCCTGGGCCAGGGTCCGCACGCGCAGCCCCCAGTTGGTCAGTTCGGCGTCGTGGAGTCGGTTGCTGCGCACGGCGGCCCCGATGCCGACGGCGGCCGAGTTGAAGACGAGGACGAACGCGGCGATGAGCCAGACGACGTCGGACGGGCGGGGGTCTCCGGGGCCCAGGAACGCCGTGATGTCCTCGGCGGCGTCGAGCGCCGGAACGACCCAGAGCATGAGCAGCAGGATCTCGACGGCGCTGACGAGCACGGCCATGATGAACATGCGCTTCGAGGCATACTTCGTCGCTGCGGTGTAGAGGGCGATCCACAAGCCGATGCTGCCGGCCCCGAAGAGGGGGTCCGCGATCATGATGGCGGCCTCGAGGACCATCACGGCGGCCAGGACGGCGAAAGTCCAGCGCCGCCGGACGGCGAGCGCGACGGCGATGCCCGCGACGGCCGCCGCGGGGACCCAGGTCCCGCGGTCCAGGGCCCCTGCGGCGGAGAACGCGGAGACGAGGAGGTAGCCGGCGACCACGAGGAGGTCGACCACGCCCGGCCGCTGCCGGATGAAGCGGAGCACGGGGCCGCGGCGCCGGTCGGCGAGCTCGGCGAAGGTGGGATCGGGCGTTCCCGGTCCCTCCCAGGGCGCGGCGGCGGTCATGTCTAGAGCTTAGCTTTCCTCGCGGGGCATGGAACGGGTGGACCGTCCCCGGCGGGACCCGCTCCCAGGGGTCCCGCCGGGGACGGTGGCGCCCACCGGTCCGGCCGTTCGTTCCGGACCGGTGGGCGCGGTCTGTGGGGCCGGACCCGGGGGTCCGGCGGGGCTGGCGTCAGACGTCGCGGCGGCGCAGCACGAGGGCCGAGACCACGAGGGGGACGATGGCCCAGGCCGCGAGCACGAGGGCCGAGACCCACTGCTCGGGGGCGTCCGGGAACGATTCGGAGGCGATGAGGTTCCCGTAGGCCGCGTCCGGCAGGTACTGCCGGATCGTGACGATGAGGTCGGCCGAGAACGCCATCAGGATCATCGGCAGGACGAACACGAGTCCGGCCAGCGTCACGATCGCTCCGGCCGAGTTGCGCAGCAGGGTCCCGAGCGCGAGGCCGATCAGTGCGATGGCGACGACGAACGCGGCGCCGATCCAGAGCTGGCGCTGGAACGCCTCGCCCGCCGGGTCGAACTCGATCCCGTAGCGGTCCGCGAGGGGCTGGACGGCGACGTAGGCCGCGAGCATCGCCACGACGGTCGTCGCGAACGCCGTCACGGCGGCGATGAGCGCCTTGGCCCCGAGGACGTTGAGCCGGCGCGGCGCGACCGTGAAGGTCGCGCGGGCGGTGCCGGTGGCGAACTCCGAGCTCATCATCATCACGGCGAGCGAGCCGATGATGAGCTGGGCGAACGAGATGCCGCCGGACAGCAGCGTGGCGCCGAGCGTGGCGAACTCCGGATCGGATTCCACGGCCCCCGCCATCTGCGGGTCGGCCGCGGCCTGCTCCAGGACCCAGCCGAAGCTCCAGGTGGAGATCAGGGCGATGCCGACGATGACGGCGACGGTGCAGGCCAGCAGGACGTACGTGGAGGAAAGGGTCGTGAACTTGATCCACTCGGAGCGCAGGATGCGCGCGAAGGTGAGGTCCTTGCCGTTCGGCGCGTGGCGGGGCCCGGCCCCGGGGGCTGCGTGGGTGAGGGTGCTCATCGCTGGGCCTGTCCTTCCAGTTCGGCGGCGTGGGGTGCGGTCTGGACGGGCCCGGGGCCCGCCATGCCGCCGGAGTGGTACTCCACCTCGTCCTTGGTCAGTTCCATGTACGCCTCCTCGAGGGAGGCCTCGAGCGGCGTGAGCTCGTAGACCAGGACGCGGTGGTCGAAGGCGCGTTCGGCGATCGCCCGGGCGGGGACGCCGACGACCTCGAGCTCATCCGGCCCCGTGGGCGTGAGCGTCACGCCGTCGGCCGCCAGGATCCGCATGAGGTCCTGCGGGTCGGGCGTCTTGACCCGGGTCCGGGCCCGGCTCGAGGCCGAGATGATCTCGGTGATGGGCGCGTCCGCGAGGATGCGTCCGCGGCCGATGACGATCAGGTGGTCGGCGGTCTGCGCCATCTCGCTCATGAGGTGGGAGGAGAGGAACACGGTGCGACCCTCCGCGGCGAGGCCGCGGGCGAGGTTGCGCACCCACAGCACGCCCTCGGGGTCGAGCCCGTTGACGGGCTCGTCAAGGATGAGGGTCTGCGGGTCGCCGAGCAGGGCCGCGGCGATGCCGAGCCGCTGCCCCATGCCGAGCGAGAAGCCGCCGACGCGCTTGCGGGCGACGCCGTCGAGGCCCGTGAGCGCGATGACGTCGTCGACGCGGCCGTGGGGGATCCCGTGCGTCGCCGCGAGCATCCTGAGGTGGTTGCGGGCGCTGCGCGACTTGTGGACGGCCTTGGCCTCGAGGAGGGCCCCGGCCTGGCGCAGCGGATCCTTGTGGCGGGTGAAGTCCCCGCCGTTGACGGTGACGTGTCCGGAGGTGGGGCGGTCGAGGCCCACGATCATCCGCATGGTCGTGGACTTGCCGGCGCCGTTGGGGCCGAGGAAGCCCGTGACCTTGCCGGGTTGGACGGTGAACGAGATGCCGTCCACAGCGCGCTTGCGGCCGTAGTTCTTGGCCAGAGAGTCTGCCTGGATCATGGCTTCCACGCTACGCACCGCCCCGGCCCGCGTCGCCGCCCGGGCGGATGATCTTGGGCCGGCACCGCCTCACCCTTCCGGAGGACGCGGCCGGGCCCGCGTGGCCTCAGCGGATGAGGCGCCGCTGCCGGGCCGCGTCGATGGCCGCGGTGCGGTTCTCGACGCCGAGCTTGGCGTAGATGTGGACGAGGTGGGTCTTCACCGTGGCCTCGGAGATGAACATCTCGCGGGCGATCTCCCGGTTCGCGAGCCCGCGGGCGAGCAGTTGGAGGGTCTCCGACTCCCGCGGGCTCAGGTCCCCGGGGTCGTTGCGGGCGGGCCCGAGCCGGGCGGCCAGCCCGGGGGCGAGGACCCGCCGGCCCGCCGCGGCCGCGCGGACGGCGGCCGCGAGCTCGGCCAGCGGAGCGTCCTTGAGGAGGTAGCCGGCCGCCCCGGCGTCGAGGGCGGAGCGGATGTCGGCGTCGGCGTCGTACGTCGTGAGGATGAGGACGGGGGGACCGGAGGCGGCGCGGATCCGGCGCGTGGCCTCGACGCCGTCCAGCCCCGCCATCTGCAGGTCCATGAGGACGACGTCGACGGGTGTGCCCAGCGTCGCCAGGCGCGCGAGCTCGGCGAGGGCGGCCGCCCCGTCCGCCGCCTCCGCGGCGACCTCGAGCCCCGCCTGCTCGGAGAGCACCGCCTTGAGGCCCGCGCGGACCACCGGGTGGTCGTCGACGAGCAGGAGCCTCAGGTCCATGGCGCACCCCCGGTTCCGCCGTCAACGCCGTCAGCGGGGGCGGGCAGGCGGATTCCGACGCCGGTGCCGTCCCCGGGCGCCGCGTCGACCTCGAGGCTGCCCCCGAGCCCGGCGACGCGCTCCCGCAGGGAGGCCAGGCCGAACCCCGTCCCGTCGGCGCGGGGCGCGGAAGGCAGCGCGGCGGGATCGAAGCCGGCCCCGTCGTCGTACACGTCCAGGACGACCTCGCCCGGGAGGTAGCCGAGGGTCACGACCGCACGGCGGGCGCCCGCGTGGGCGACGACGTTGGCGAGGCAGGACTGGGCGGCGCGCACGAGCGTCCGGGCCGTCTCCTGCGGGAGGAGGCGCGCTTCGCCGTCCTGGCGGAAGTGGCAGTCCAGGCCCCCGCCCGGCTCCGCCGTCCGTTCCGCCGCGGCGCAGAGCGCCCCCAGCCGGGCCGCGAGCCCCGCCGCGTCCAGGGCCCCGCCGTCCGGGGCGGAGGGCGCGGCGCCGCGGACGAACTCCCGGGCCTCCGCGAGGTTCTGCGAGGCGACCTCCCCGACTGTTTCGAGCCGTTGGGCTGCCAGCGGCGCGTCGCCCGCGGCGAGCGCGTGGTCCGCGGCGCGGGCGAGCAGCACGATGCTCGAGAAGCCCTGCGCGAGCGTGTCGTGGATGTCGCGGGCCAGCCGGGTGCGCTCGGCGAGGACCCCGGCCCGGTGCTGCTCCCGGGCGAGGGCCGCGCGGGCCCGGCGCAGCTCCTCGAGCGCGCGGTGCTGCGCCACTCCCTCCTCGTAGAGCGCCCGGTAGGCCATGGCCATGACGACGGCGAACACGGCCCCGACGACGGGGCCGACGAGCATCGGCAGGCTCGGGGATCCCGCGTGGAACCACTGCCCGGCGACGACGGCCGCCGTCGTCAGGCACACCGCGGAGACCGCGGCCGGGCGGGAGAGCAGGTGCAGCTGCAGGAAGAAGAGCGGGAACGCGAGCCAGCTGAAGTCCGGGTGCATCGCCATGAGCACGAGCCAGAGGAGGACGACGGCGGCGAGCCAGGTCCGCGCATGGCGTCCCGGGTCGCCCGCGCGGCCCGTGGCGAAGCGGTGCTCCCAGACCGTCCCGGCGAGGTAGACGCCGCCGAGGGCGGCGGCCACGACGGCCGCCCACGCGGCCCTCGCGGTCCCCTCCGTCGCGGCGACGCGGATCAGGCCCACGGCGAGCAGGGACGCGAAGCCGACGTGCAGGCCGAGGCGCAGCACGCGCAGCACGGCCGCGCCGGCGGTGGGGGCCCCGGCGCTCATGCGGTGATCCCGAACTCGTGGCGCAGCGCGCTGCGGGCGGCGAGGTGGCCGCACATCCCGTGGACGGCGGGCCCCGGCGGGGTCGAGGAGGAGCACAGGTAGACGCCGGGAACGGGGGTGCGCCACGGCTCTGGTCCGGGCACGGGGCGGGCGAGCATTCCGGCGAGGTCCACGGCGCCGCCCGCGATGTCCCCGCCGACGAGGTTGGCGTTCGCGGCCTGCAGCGCGGGGGCGGTGTCGCTCCGGGTGGCCAGCACCCGGTCGCGGAAGCCCGGGGCCGCTGCCTCGACGACGTCGGCCATCGCCTCCGCCGGATCCCCGGGGTGGCCGTGCGGCACGTGGGTGTAGCTCCAGACGACGTGGCGGCCCTCCGGGGCGCGCGAGGGGTCCACGACCCCGGGCTGCGAGAGCAGGACGAACGGTTCCCGGGGCGGCACGTGGCGGGCCCGGCGCTCGGCGGCGGCGACGGCGGACGCGCTGCCGCCGAGGTGGACGGTCCCGGCGCGGCCGAGCTCCGGATCGGCCCACGGGACGGGGCCGTCGAGGAGGAAGTGGACGACGGCGGAGCCCGGCCCCCGGCGCGTGCGCAGCAGCCGCTCCCGGTAGCGGTCGGGCAGGGCGGGGACGGCGCGGGCCAGGTCGCCGGGTGAGGTCGCGAAGAGGACGACGGGTTCGGGGATCTCGCGCCGGTCGGCGATCCCGCGGCCGGTCTCGATGTGGCCCCCGTGCGCGGCGAGGAGCCCGGCAAGGGCGTCGGTGACGGCCTGCGAGCCACCGATCGGCACGGGCCAGCCCCCCGCGTGCGCCGTCGCCGCGAGGATCAAGGCGGCGCCTTGCGCGGCCGGGCCGCGCGAGCCTCCCGCGGTGTGGGCGCGGACGCCGGCGAGGAGGGCGGCCGCGCGGGCCGGCAGGGGATCGCGCAGGGCCAGGATCCCCGCGCGGGCCGCGAAGAGCGCCGCGGCCGGCAGGGTCGACGGGCGCGGAAGGCGCAGCAGCGGGTGCAGGAGGAGCTCCGCGAGCTCCGGAACGCGGTCGACGAGCGGGCCGACGAGCCGCCGGTACGCCGGGCCCTCTGCGCCGAGCCCGTCGACGGTGCGCTCGAGGCTCCGCCAGGCGATCGCCGCCCGGCCCGGCAGCACGTGGGCGTAGGACGCCTCCGGGACGGCGAAGCGGACGCGGTCCAGGACGCCCGACGCACGGAAGAAGGGGGAGGCGAGGGCCATCGGGTGGACGGCCGAGCCGGCGTCGTACACCGCCCCCGTCCCAGCCCAGGCGAGCGTGCGCGCGGCCCCGCCCACGGTCGCGTTGGCCTCGTAGACGCGCACGGAGAGCCCCGCGCGGGCCAGGGTCAGCGCCGCGGCGAGGCCGTTGGGGCCGGAGCCCACGACCGCGGCGTCGGCGCGGCCGCCCGGTTCAGGCGCCACCGCGCGGCTCCCGGCCGGCCCGTTCCCGGAGCGCCCCGAGGGCGCCGCCAAGGGTGAAGCGGTCCGGCGCGCCCGCGAAGGGGCCCGCCTGGGGATCGTCCTGGCCCACGCGCCGCACGGGGTCCTCCTCCGGGTGGAGCATGCTGCGAGCGACCCGGTACATGATGTATGCCGTGGCAAGCATATGACCGGCGACGGCGAGGACGTAGAAGGCCGTGGGGAAGGTGTGCTGCTCCTGGATGTCGGCCGCGTTGGCGTAGAGGTACATCCAGATCGCCCAGAAGTGCAGCGCCTCCGCGAGCTGCCACGCGAGGAAGTCCCGCCAGCGCGGCCACGCGAGCGCGGCGAGCGGGATCAGCCACACCACGAATTGGGGCGAGTAGACCTTGTTGACGAGGACGAACGCGGCGACGATCAGGAACAGCAGCTGCGCCAGCCGCGGGCGGCGGGGCGCGGCGAGGCCGAGCGCGGCGATGCCGGCGCAGCTGAGCAGGAAGAGCCAGAACGCCGCGGAGTTGATGAACTCCGCACTGAGCTGCGGGGCCCCCGGCACGGCGGCCGCCGCGACGTTCCAGGCGTGCCACAGCGAGGACAGTCCCGCCTCGCGGTCGCGGGTGAACTCCCAGAAGTGGGACCACGCCGCCGGGTTGGAGAGCATGAACGGCAGGTTCACGGCGAGCCAGGAGGCCGCCGCGCCGCCCGCGGTGGCCAGGAGCGGGCGGAGCCGGCCCGTGCGCAACGCGAGGACCACGACCGCGCCGAGGAACAGGACGGGGTAGAGCTTCATCGCCATGCCGAGGCCCACGAGCACGCCCGCGAGGAACGGCTCGTTCCGTGCGAACGCCAGCACGGCGAAGGCCAGCAGGGCCACGGCCCACAGGTCCCAGTTGATCGTCGAGGCCAGGATCATGCCGGGCGCGACGGCCACCAGGGCGGCGTCCCACGGGCGGCGGCCCGCGGCGCGGGCGGTCGCCACGACCGTGGCGATCCACAGGGCCGCGACGAAGAAGACGTTGAGGTCGAAGAACGCGAGCGAGCGGTCGTAGTCCCCGGGCACGACCATCAGGGCCGTCAGGCTCGCGACGACGGACATCAGGACGGGGTACTCGAACTGTGCCCCGGCCGCGAAGGGCGCGAACGCGTTCTCGGCGAAGCCGCGGGCGTGGAAGAGCGCCGGCCAATCGGAGTAGCACGCCCAGATGTAGCTGTTGGTGCCGCCCCAGCCCTGCGTGCGGCACATGTTCTTCGCGCCGACGGCCGCGAGGGCGGCGACGGTGGTCATCAGGATGAGCACGCGCTCGATGGTCCAGAACCCCGGGCTCACGCGACCGGGATCGGTGTGGCGGCCCAGCGGGCCCCCGAGCACCTCGACGAGCCGGCGCAGCAGTGGGTCGTTGCGGCTCGGAACCGTGATCCGCACGGGGCCGCGGCGCGGCTCCGGAGGAGTGTGGCTCGTGGTCGGGTGCATACGGACCAGCCTATCGGCGCCGCACCCGGTGCGGCCGACCAAACTTCACCCGTCCGTGGCCGCTGCGTCATCCGGCACTCCTAGAGTGTGTCGGGTGAGCAGGGACGCCGGAAGGCCAGAAGTCGCGCGGCCGCGCAGCGGACTGGCCCGGGCCTGGGTCCAGTCGCCGGAACAGCTCGTGTGCGTCGTCGCCGCCCACGAGGCCGGACTGCTGGGCCACCGGACGGAAATCCTCCACCCCTTCTCGGGCGCATGGGCCGACGCCCTGCTCCCCTGCCCGCCCCGGGGTCTGCACGTCAGGGGCGGGGCTGCTCATGCGCACCTCGCCGACGGGGATACCCCCGACCGCTGGGTCGCGGCCCCCGGGACCTGGCACGCCATCCGCCCTGTGCTCGACTCCGGATCCGCCGAGGGCGTCGTCATCGACGACGGAACCTCGCTCCAGCAGCTCGTGCCGGCCCTGTCGCGGGGCACCGGCATCCCCGACGGAATGACCGGGCTCCTCCGGGCCGGCCGGCTCGTGCTGACCTCGGGACTGTCCGTGGAACCCGTCGTCCTCCGCGAGTTCGCGGGGCGCGGCGGCCGATGGGAGGAACAACGCTTCGAGTGCTGGCCGGGCCGGCCGGACCCTCGTCCGTGGATCCAGCGGCTCGTGGTCGTCGGAGACCTTCTCCAGCGGCGCCCGATAGGCGACACCATGGCGCTTCTGACCGTCCTGGCCTCGGATTCCGGCGTCGTCTACCTCGCCGCCACGGAGGACTCCTCGACGATGCTCGCGGCGGTCGACGCCATCCCCGGAGTGCACGTCGAAAGGGACACGGCACCGGTCGTCGCCTTGCTGGACAGGCTGCGACGAGGACACCAGCTGCTCGCCGAGCGGTCCTCGGCGCTCGCGCCCTTCCTTGGATTCCTTGGCCTCCGGGGCGTCCACCTGATGGATCCGCGGGAATACCGCCACGGCCTTCTGACTTAGACTCTTAGCGGCCCCGGCCCGTTCGGCGCGCCGCTTTTCCACGAGTTTCTGCTGAGGAGTCCCCCGTGTCGTCACACCCCATCCGGGTAGCAATCATCGGCGTCGGCAATTGCGCCGCGTCGCTCGTCCAGGGCGTCGAGTACTACAAGGACGCGGATCCGGAGGCCACGGTCCCCGGCCTGATGCACGTGCGGTTCGGGGCGTACCACGTGGGCGACGTCGAGTTCGTCGCGGCGTTCGACGTCGACGCGAAGAAGGTCGGACTCGACCTCGCAGACGCGATCCTCGCGAGCGAGAACAACACCATCAAGATCGCCGACGTCCCGGCCACGGGCGTCACGGTCCAGCGCGGCCACACCCTCGACGGCCTGGGCAAGTACTACCGCCAGACCATCGAGGAGTCCGCCGAGGCGCCCGTGGACATGGTCGCCGCGCTCAAGGAGGCCCGGGTCGATGTCCTGGTCTGCTACCTGCCCGTGGGCTCGGAGGAGGCGGCGAAGTTCTACGCGCAGGCCGCGATCGACGCCGGCGTCGCGTTCGTCAACGCCCTGCCCGTCTTCATCGCGGGGACCCGCGAGTGGGCGGACAAGTTCACGGCCGCGGGAGTGCCGATCGTCGGTGACGACATCAAGTCCCAGATCGGCGCGACCATCACGCACCGCGTCATGGCCCGCCTCTTCGAGGACCGCGGCGTCGTCCTGGACCGCACCTACCAGCTCAATGTCGGCGGCAACATGGACTTCAAGAACATGCTCGAGCGCGACCGCCTCGAGTCGAAGAAGGTCTCCAAGACGCAGGCTGTCACGTCCAACACCTCGGCCGTGCTCGGCGACGACGACGTCCACATCGGCCCTTCGGACTACGTCTCCTGGCTCGACGACCGCAAGTGGGCGTTCGTGCGCCTCGAGGGACGCAACTTCGGCGACGCGCCCGTTTCGCTCGAGTACAAGCTCGAGGTCTGGGACTCCCCGAACTCCGCGGGCGTGATCATCGACGCGGTCCGCGCGGCCAAGATCGCCCTGGACCGGGGCGTCGGCGGCCCCCTGCTTTCGGCGTCGTCCTACTTCATGAAGTCCCCGCCGGAGCAGTACAACGACGACGCCGCGCGCGAGAAGGTCGAGGCCTTCATCCGCGGCGACGTGGAGCGCTGACCCGCAACTTCACGGCGGCCTACGGCCCCGGCACGCGCCGGGGCCCTACTGTTCGGCGCCGAATCGGCGCCCGGCCTGGCTGGCCTGGGCGACGGCGAGCATCCGGACCAGGAGGCCGTTCTGCAGGTGCATCGCGGTGGCGGCCTCGATGACCATCTGTTCGAGGCCGCGTTCTCCGGCGGTCCGCAGGGAGGTCGCGAGGTCCGCCTCGGCGATCTGCTGGACCGCGCGGGCGTAGACGTCGAGCCGGCCGGGCACGGGCTCGGCCCCCAGGGAGCGCATGAGCGCGAGCTGGGCCCGCAAGGCGGCGTGCGCGGCGCCGCCGGGCCCACCCCATCCGTGCCGCGCCTCGAGCGCGTCGGCTGCGGGGTCCGACGCCGGCGCGTCCACCGCGTCCTGGTCCAGTCCCAGCACGGCCGCCTGGACATAGCCGAGCAGCTCGAGGGGATCCCCGACGTCGATGCGTTCGACGACGCCGCGGAGGGCGCCGATCGACAGTCCGGCCACCGAGCGGAGGGCCCGGATCATCTCGACGCGGTCCACGTGGCGCTGACCGTAGTCGGCGAGGGTCGCGTGGACCGCCTCGCCCGGCGGCAGGAGCCCCTCGCGCAGGTAGAACTTCAGGCTCGCGGTGCTGGCGCCCGTGTGCGCCGCGAGTTCGCTGAGCTTCATCATGCTCCCTTCGACGTGGATTCCGTTGTCCTCATTCCGCTGCCCTCCGGGCCACAGGCTCCCGTGGAGAGTGCGCGCGCCCGCGAAGATCCTGCTTCCCCCAGCTGGATAGTGTAACTATCCTATAAGCATGGACGGCCAGAATCCGCTCTTGACCCAACCGGTGGTCTACCTCCACGCCGTGGCTGCTGCCTACGTCCTGGTGCTCGGCCCGTTCCAGCTGCTGCGCCGACGACGCGACAGGCTTCACCGGGCCGTCGGGCGATCGTGGGTCGCCGCGATGGCGGTGGTCTGCGTCAGCAGCTTCTGGATCGGCCATGGATTCTCCTGGCTCCACGTCCTGGCCCTCTGGACCCTGTTCTCGGTGGGCCTCGGCGTGTTCTCGATCCTGCGCGGCAATGTGCCGGCGCACCGCTACAACATGCTGGGCTCGTATCTGGGAACGGTCGCGGCGTTCGGCTTCGCCACGGCGGTTCCCGGACGTTCGATCCCCGAGCTGGCCGCCCAGTACCCGGCCACGCTCGGCATCGGCGTCGCGGTCGTCCTGGCCACCGCGGCCGCCCTGGTGGCCACGTTCCGCGCCGCCCCGGCGCTGACCCCGCCGCCCGCCGGCCGCCAGCCGGACCGGGCTAGAACAGCCCCGTGATGTTTCCCTCGGCGTCGACGTCCATGCGCTGGGCGGCCGGCTGCTTCGGCAGCCCGGGCATGGTCATGACGTTGCCCGTCAGTGCGACGATGAAGCCCGCCCCCGTCTTGGGGATCAGGTCCCTCACGTGCAGCGTGAAGCCCTCGGGCGCGCCGAGGAGGGAGGCGTCGTCGGAGAACGAGTACTGCGTCTTGGCCATGCACACCGGCAGGGTGTCCCAGCCGTTGGCGCGGATCTCCCCGAGCCGGCGGCGGGCAGCGGCCGAGAACTCGACGGTCCCGCCGCGGTAGAGCTCGCGCACGATGAGCCCGATCTTCTCCTCGACCCCCAGCTCGAGCGGGTAGAGCGGGCGCGCCGACTCCTGCGAGGCGAGCGCGTCGGCGACGTGCGCGGCCAGCTCGCGACCGCCGTCGCCGCCGCGCGCCCACACGTCGGCGACGGCCGCGCGGACGCCGTGCTCCGCGCACCAGCCCGTCACGGCGTCGAGCTCCGCGGCCGTGTCGGCGCCGAAGCGGTTGACGGCCACGATCGGCTCCACCCCGAAGCGTCGGATGTTCTCCACGTGCCGGGCCAGGTTCGGCAGTCCCGCCCGCACGGCCTCGACGTCCTCGCCCGCGAGGCGGTCCTTGGGGACGCCGCCGTGCATCTTCAGCGCCCGGACGGTGGCCACGAGGACGACGGCGGACGGCTGGCACCCGGCGTACCTCGCCTTGATGTCCATGAACTTCTCGGCCCCGAGGTCCGAGCCGAAGCCCGCCTCGGTGACGACGACGTCGGCGAGGCGGCGGGCCGTGTTCGTGGCGATCGCCGAGTTGCAGCCGTGCGCGATGTTGGCGAACGGTCCGCCGTGGATGAGCGCCGGGGTGCCGGCGATGGTCTGGACGAGATTGGGCTTCACGGCGTCCTTGAGCAGCATGGCCATGGCGCCCTCTGCCCCGAGCTCCGCGACGGAGACCGGGCGGCGGTCGAAGGTGTAGCCGATGGTCATCCGGCCGAGCCGCTCCTTGAGGTCCTCCAGGCCGGTCGCGAGGCAGAAGACCGCCATGACCTCGGAGGCCACGGTGATGTCGAAGCCGTCCTCGCGTGGCATCCCCTCCGTGGGGCCGCCCAGGCCGATCACGATGTTGCGCAGCGCGCGGTCGTTCATGTCCAGGACCCTCTTGAAGGTGATCCGCCGCGGATCGATCCCGAGCTCGTTGCCCTGGTGCAGGTGGTTGTCCACGAGCGCCATGAGGAGGTTGTTGGCGCTCGTGATCGCGTGGAAGTCACCCGTGAAGTGGGTGTTGATGTCCTCCATCGGGAGCACTTGCGAGTATCCGCCGCCCGTGGCGCCGCCCTTGATCCCGAAGATCGGCCCCAGCGACGGCTCGCGCAGGGCGATCATGGTCCGGTGCCCCGTGAGGGCGAGGGCGTCTCCGAGCCCGACCGTGACCGTGGACTTGCCCTCGCCGGCGGGAGTCGGGGACATGGCGCTGACCAGGACCACCCGCCCCGGTTCCCCCGTCGCGGCGGGCAGGCGTCCCACGTCGATCTTCGCCTTGGCCCGCCCATAGGGCTCGAGCGCCTCGGCCGGGATGCCCGCCGCGGCGGCGATGTCCGCAATGGGACGCAGCGTGGCCCGCTGCGCGATCGCGAGGTCGTTCATGTCGGTTCCGGACGTCGTTGTCATGGATTCCGTTCCTGTCCTGGGGCCCCGGGGTCTCCGCGGCGCTGCAACCAAGCTACCAATCAGGACCCCCGGACGCGGCAAAGCCCGCCGGTCAAGCCGGCGGGCTTTGCGGTCGGTGCTGGCAGTCGTCTCATGTCTCCTCCTGGGTGGGCCGCTGAACTGGCCGGCGGTGCCGGCGGCGTGCCCGCCTAACGAAGGCGGTAGAGCATTTCCACGGGTAGCTGTGACTCGTGGCGGGTACGGTGCTGCGGGTTGAACCGGGTGGTCGTCCGGTCCCGCTTGTGCCGTCGCTGCTGCATCTGCATCACCTCCGATCCTGGGATCGAAGGGACATCGCCGGCAGGGCCGGCGTGCGCTTCGCCGGCCGGGCGCTGAGCACCTCGGGGCCGGAGAAGATGAACTCGGCGGAACGCGCCGGGGTCAGGGTGGGGGTGGTGGATTGGGCGGACATCGCTGCTCTTCCTGCTGAGAACCTCTGGGATGGGGAGGCCTCGGGAGCAGCGTCCGTCGGGACGGCTGGTGCGCGGTTCTAGCGGGGCGCTGTTCCAGAGGCGGGTGCGATGGCACGGGCACGACGGCCGATGCCGGTCGGAGCGGTAAACACTCCGCCGAAGTCCAAGTTGTTCATCACGATTCCCACCTCCTTCAGGTGAACAGGCCGGCAAGCCGGCGGTCCGATCTGGTCCTGTGACCGGGCAAGTCTCATTGAGACTTCTCAATCACAGGTTCAAAGGTACATCACGATCCTCATGCACCGCCAGCCCCCGGAGGGAATTCCCGGATAAATCCATCGACTCCCGGCGTGTCCCGCACGACACGCCGAACGAACGGTTCCCGTGCCGCCGGGAAACGGGAGGCTTCGCCCCGCCACCGCGCTTCAGGCGTGGCGGGTCAGGGTGCCGTGGCGACGTGCTCCTTGAGGCTGACGCCGAAGATCGTCCTTCCGGGCGGTTCGCGTCGGCGACGGGCTTCCTACGCTGGAGGCATGAGCGAACAGCAGCAGTCTCCCTTGGCCGCAGGGTCCAGCGACGCCGGTCTCCCGGCTGGCGCACCGGCGGTCCGGCGCCTCGCCGAACTCGACGCGCTCCGGGCCTTCGCCTTGCTGGGGATCTTCCTGGTCAACGTGCAGTTCTTCGCCGATCCGGCCCGCTTCGAGGGGCTCCCCACGCCGCAGGACCCGGCCGGGACGGCCGTCCTCGCGTTCGTCGCCGCGCTGTTCACCGGGAAGTTCTACATCCTCTTCTCGTTCCTCTTCGGCTACAGCTTCGTCCTGCTCTGGAACGCGTGCCACCAACGGGGGCAGGACATCGTTCCCGTCGCCCTGCGCCGCTTTGGTTCCCTGTTGGCCCTCGGCCTGGCCCACGGCCTGCTGCTCTTCACGGGCGACATCCTCGTGGGCTACGCGATCGGCGGCGCCGTCCTGCTCGCCTCCCGCGCGATCCGCGTCCGCACGGCCACGCGCCTCGGGATCTGGATCGTGGCGGCCATCGGCGTCCTGATGGGCCTCCTGGCCGGCCTCATGGCCCTGATCGAGCCGTGGCTGGCCTCCGATCCCGCGTTCACCGCCGCGCTCGAGGCGGCGGCACGTCCGGCGGAGGAAGGGCACCTGGCCTCCAACCTCGCCCTCTACCCGACCACCCTGGGCGGCATCCTGATCGGCCAGGTCCCCTTGGTGCTCGGGCTCTTCTTCCTCGGCCTCGCCTCCGGCAAGGCCCGGCTCCTGGAACGCGGCATCACCCCGCGCACGCTGCGCCGGACCGCGCTGACCGGCCTGGCCGTGGGCCTGCCCGGCGCAGCGGTCAGCGCCTGGGGCGCCGAGCTTTCCCAGTCCTACACCGGCTTCGTGGCCGCGTTCGCCGCGTCGACCCTGACGGGTCCGTTCCTCACCGCCGCCTACGTCTGTCTGCTGCTGCTCGCCTTCCGGACCGCGCCGGGCGGCCGGCTGCGCGCTGCCCTCGCGCCCGCCGGGCGCATGGCCCTGAGCAACTACCTCGCCCAGTCCGTGGTGATGTGCCTCGTGTTCACGGACTACGGGCTGGACCTGGCGGGCTCCCTGCACCCCGGCTCCGTCGTCGCGCTGTGCCTCGGGGTCTACGCCCTGCAGCTCGCCGTGAGCGCCCTGTGGATGGCGCGCTTCGGCTACGGGCCCGTGGAAGGGCTCTTGCGGGCAGCCACCTACTGGCGCCGCCCCACGTGGGCGCCGCGGTCCGCGGACACCGCCGCGTAGCCGCGCCTACAGCCCCCAGGCCTCGATCGCCGGGGAGCGCTTGTCCCAGCCGAGACGGCACAGGCCGGCGGTCCCGAGGATGAAGTGCCGGCCGTAGCCGGCGTCGAGCCCGAGCCAGCGGGCCGTGACGACGCGGGAGAAGTGGCCGTGGGAGACCAGGAGCGCGTTGCCTCCTCCGGCGAGCTCGGTGCGGACGCGGTCGATCACGCTGTCCGCCCGGGCCCCGACCTGCTCGAGGGTCTCGCCCCCGGGCACGCCGTCGTCCCAGATCAGGTAGGAGGGGTTCTCCGCCCGCACGTCCGCCGAGTTCACGCCCTCGTATCCGCCGTAGTCCCATTCGTGGGCCCACGGAACCTGCTCGGCGTCCGGGAATCCGGCCAGCTCGGCCGTGCGCCGGGCCCGCTGCAGCGGGCTCGTCATGACCAGGTCGAAGGCGGTACCGGCCTCGCGCACCGCGGCCAGTCGGCCGCCCGCGCCGCGCGCCTGCTCCTCGCCCTCGGCCGTCAGGGGAAGGTCGGTCAGGCCCGTGTACTGGCCGCTGCGGGACCATTCGGTCTCGCCGTGGCGCAGCAGCCAGAGGCGGGGCAGCTCATTCATGGGTGGGTTCCTTTGCTTCGGGTTGTCCGGACCACCAGGCACGCAGCACGGCCTCGGCGGCCGGCCGGTCCATGGGGCCGTTCTCGAGGCGCATCTCGAGCATGTGGCGATAGGCGCGGCCCACGACGGGCCCGGGCTCCAGGCCCAGCAGCTCCATGATGGCGCCGCCGTCGAGGTCGGGGCGGACGGCGTCGAGCTCCTCCTGCTCGGCAAGCTCGGCGATGCGCGTCTCGAGGTCGTCGTAGGCGAACGCGAGCCGTTCGGCCTTGCGGCGGTTGCGCGTGGTGACGTCGGAGCGGGTCAGCCGGTGCAACCGTTCAAGGTACGGGCCGGCGTCCGTGACGTAGCGGCGCACCGCGGAGTCCGTCCATCCGGCGTCTCCGTAGCCGTAGAAGCGCATGTGCAGCTCCACGAGCCGGGCGACGGCCTTGATGGTGTCGTTGTCGAAGCGCAGCGCACGCATCCGCTTCTTGACCAGCTTGGACCCGACGGCATCGTGGTGGCGGAAGGAGACCGCCCCGGACGGTTCGAAGCGCCGCGTCGCCGGCTTGCCGACGTCGTGCATGAGTGCCGCGAAACGCAGGACGAAGTCCGGACCGGGCACGGGCCCGTCCGGACCGGACTCGAGGGAGGCGGCCTGCTCGAGCACCTGCAGGGAGTGCTGGTAGACGTCCTTGTGCCGGTGGTGCTCGTCGAGCTCAAGGCGCAGCGCGGAGACCTCGGGCAGGACGTGGTCCGCCAGGCCCGTCTCCACGAGCAGGTCCACACCCGCCCGCGGCGCGGCCCCGTTGACGAGCTTGACGAGCTCGTCGCGGACGCGCTCGGCGGAGATGATCCCGATCCGATCCGCCATCCCCGTCATCGCGGCACGCACCCCGTCGGAGACGCGGACGCCCAGCTGGGACGCGAACCGCGCCGCGCGCATCATGCGCAGGGGGTCGTCGGAGAAGGAGGACTCGGCGGCCCCGGGGGTCCGGATCACGCCCGCCGCGAGGTCCGTGTAGCCGCCGAACGGGTCCACGAGCTCGAGCGAGGGCAGGCGCAGGGCCATCGCGTTCATGCTGAAGTCCCGGCGGAAGAGGTCGTCCTCGAGCGAGGTCCCGAAGGCCACCCGTGGTTTGCGCGAGGCGGGGTCGTAGGCCTCCGCCCGGTACGTCGTGACCTCAATGGTGTGCTCGCCCTTGCGCAGCGCGATCGTCCCGAAGGCGCGCCCGACCTCCCACGTCGCGTCCGCCCAGCCCGCCACCGCCTCGAGGGTGCCGTCCGGCGTCGCGTCCGTCGTGAAGTCGAGGTCCGGGGACACGCGCCCCAGGAACAGGTCGCGGACGGGGCCGCCGACGAGGGAGAGCTCGTGGCCGGACGCCGCGAAACGGCGCGCCAGCTCGAACACCACATCGGGAAGGAGCCCTTCGAGCGCGGAGGGCGGAGGAAGCTGCTGCATAGTCCTTTAACCTTGCCAGACTTTCACGCGATTGCCCCGCCCGCGCCGCCGGACGCGCGGGCCCCCCACGGGTCCGGCACCCGGGGCGGCAAACATCGCTAGAGTGGACTGCATGGCCCATCCCGTCCCCAGCGCCCCGAAGCGCACGCCGTTGACTGCGTCAATGGCGCATGCGCAGGCGCAGCCGGGCCACCACAGCCTCCCGACGGTCGAGGAGGTCTCCTCCGGCGGCGTCGTCGTGGACCTGGGCCGGCCGGAGCTGCCCGTGGCGATCATCGCCCGGTACAACCGCGGGGGACGGCTCGAGTGGTGCCTGCCGAAGGGCCATCCCGAGGGACGCGAGTCCAACGAGGAGGCCGCGGTGCGGGAGGTCGAGGAGGAGACCGGGATCGCGGGACGCGTCCTGGCCCCACTCGGCAGCATCGACTACTGGTTCACGGTCACGAGCTACCGCGTGCACAAGACCGTCCACCACTTCCTGCTCGAGGCCACGGGCGGCGAGCTGACCATCGACAACGACCCGGACCACGAGGCCGTCGACGTCGCCTGGGTGCCCATCGCCGAGCTGGGGAAGCGCCTGTCCTTCCCCAACGAGCGCCGCATCGCCGAGCTCGCCAGGGACGTCCTTCCGCGCCATGTCGACTAGGCCGGACACCCCGGCCTCCGGCGGCCGCTCCAGGGCCTACGCGCTCATGGCCAGCGGGACCACGGTCTCGCGCGTGCTCGGCTTCGTCCGCACCGCCCTGCTCGCCGTCGCCATCGGCTCCGCGACGCCCGTCGCGGACATCTTCGAAAAAGCCAACGTCATCCCGACGATCATCTTCATGCTGCTCGCGGGCGGCATCTTCAACGTCGTGCTCGTCCCCCAGCTCATCAAGGCCTCCAAGGCCGCGGACCGCGGCGCCGAGTACACCTCGAAGCTGATCACGCTCACCGTGGTGGTGATGGCCGCCGCGACGGTGCTGCTGACGCTCCTGGCCGGGCCAATCATCAAGGTACTGACCCTGAACTGGCAACCGGACATGCTGGCCCTGGGCACGGCGTTCGCCTAC
The DNA here is from genome assembly GCF_050563205.1 of Zafaria sp. Z1313. Lineage (NCBI taxonomy): Bacteria > Bacillati > Actinomycetota > Actinomycetes > Micrococcales > Micrococcaceae > Zafaria > Zafaria sp. Z1313. The sequence continues at coordinate 32,172 of NZ_JBNWUK010000006.1, read as the reverse complement.
TGGTGCCTGCCCCAGCTCTTCTTCTACGGCGTCTACGCCGTCGTGGGCCAGGTCCTGAACGCCCACGGCCGCTTCGGCGCGTACATGTGGGCGCCGGTTGTGAACAACGTCGTGCAGATCGCCGTGATCGGCACCTTCATCGGCCTCTTCGGCGCGTATTCGGGCCAGCCGGGGCAGCTCGCGGCCTGGACCGGCACCCAGACGGTGCTCCTGGCCGGCGGTTCGACCCTGGGCATCGCCCTGCAGGCCCTCGTCCTCTTCCTGCCGCTGCGCCGCACGGGGCTGCACATCCGTCCCTCGTTCGGCTGGCGCGGCATGGGCCTGCGCCACGTCGGCAGGATCGCCGCGTGGACCCTTGCGTCGATGACGGTCGGCAACATCGCCTCGCTGCTCTACTCGCGCCTCGTCTCCGAGGCCACGGCGGCGCGCGAGCAACTGCCGCCCGGCAGCGGCCCCGTCGCGGGCGAATACGCGCTCAACACCTCCCAGCTCATCACGGTCCTGCCGCACTCGATCTTCGCCCTGTCGCTCGCCACGGTCCTCTTCAACGAGCTCACCCGGGCATTCCACGACGGCGAGCGGAAGCGGATCCCGGAGCTGCTCTCCCACGGACTGCGGACGACGGCGGTGCCGATGGTCTTCGCGACCGTCGCCATCGTGGTCCTCGCCGGGCCGCTCGGCCGGCTCTTCGGCGGCACGGCGCCGAACAGCGCGGAGCAGGGCGCCCTGATCGGGCAGCTGCTCCTGCTCACGGCGCTCGGGCTGCCCTTCAAGAGCGCGCACTTCTTCCTGATCCGCGTCTTCTACGCGGAGGAGGACACGAAGACCCCGATGCTCATCCAGTCGGTCGTCGCCGTCGCCGGGCTCGCCGCGGCGTTCACGGCCTCGGCCTTGCTGCCGGCCACGCGGATCACGGTCTTCATGGCCTTGCTGTTCGGCGTCACGAACATCCTCTCCGCGGTGATCGCCCACGTCCTGGTGGTGCGCCGCTACGGGCGCTACGGCGTCGGAGGGGTGATCGACACCTACGTGCGCGTGGGCTGGATGGCCGTGGTCTCCGGTGCTGCCGGCGCCGCGGTGCTGTGGCTCCTGGGCGGATACTCGCGCGGCTTCGCATGGTCCTCGATCCAGGGCGCCCTGGTCAGCTGCGCGGTGGTCGGCGCCGTGATGGCGGCCGTATACCTCGTGCTGCTGCGCAACGCGCGGGTGCCGGAGCTCGAGGACTTCCTGGGCCCCGTGGCCCGTCGGATCCCCGCCCCGGGCCGCCGACGACGTCGTTGAGCGCGGACCGTTCCCGGGTGGAGCGGACGCACGCGGGTAGCATGGAAACAGCAGTGAACGGGTGAACCCTACCCACACACCGATCCCCGGGAGTACATAGTGTCGCAGCCCATCGACGTCGGAGCCGTGCTCGGCGGCCGCTACAAGGTCACGGACCACATCCTGACGTCCGCCGACGGCGACGTGGTCCTCGACGGCGTCGACCAGGTCCTGAACCGGCGGGTGAGCATCCTCGTCGCCTCGGCCGGTAACGCGAGCCAGATCGCCACGAGCGCGCGCGAGATCGCCACGGGGGAACGCTACGGCGCCATGCAGGTCCTGGACCTGGGGATCTCCGACGGGACCACGTACCTCATCACCAATACGGCGGACGCCGCGGACCTGCTGGACCTCGTGATCGAGCGCGACGCCCCCTACGTCGAGCCCTTCTACACCGACACGCTGGGCTCGGAGATCTTCGGCGTGGCCCGCTCCCACGAGCCGCAGGTCTACGAGGACGACGACGAGTACTACCGCGAGCTCGCCGAGCAGGAGGAGAACCGTCCCGGCGTGATGGACAAGCTTCCCGAGCTGAACCTGGGCGAGAAGCTGTCCGGCTGGAAGGCCCGCCTCGGACGGGGCCGGGACGGGGACCAGGACGACGCCGATGCCGCCTCCGCGGACCGGCGCGCCCGGGGTGCGGGTGCGGGTGCAGTGGGCGCGGCCGGCGCCGCAGCTGCGGCCGGTGCCGCCGCGGCATCCTCGCGGAAGCCCGAACCGAAGGCGGCGGACGCGCCCGAGCCCGGCTCCGGCGTCGTACCCCCGCGCCCGAGCACCCCGCCGCGGACCTCCGACAAGGTCTCCCTCTACACCGGGGACGACGCCCAGGAACCCCCGGAGGAGACCGGGCCCATCGGGCAGCCGGCCGGCGATTCGACGAGCGCGCTCGGGACCGTCCCCGCCGCGCCGCGCCAGCCCACCCCGGACGAGCGACGCGCGTCGGTGTTCCCCGCCGCGGCCCGTGACTACGAATACGAGAACACCGAGGACGACTACTACGAGGAAGAGGACGAGCAGGAGGGCGGCAACCGGATCGGGCGCCTCGTGGTCGGAGGCATCCTCGGCGTCGTGCTGATCCTCGCCGTCGTCTTCGCCTTCAACAACCTGCTGCCCCGCAACGGGGGCCCCGTCGCCGGCGACACGACGAGCCAGTCCTCGCCGGATGGCGCGACGAGCTCCGAGCCCGGCAGCAGCAGCGCCGAGCCGCCGCAGGTGGAGCCCGTGACGCCCGTCATCGCGGGTCTGACCCGCGTGGTCCCGGGCAACCAGGAGCTCAACGCGGACACGGATTCGACGCTCGTGCGGGCGATCGACGGCAACCCGGCCACGATCTACGCGTCCTACTCCTACACCCAGCCCCGCTTCGGCGGATTCGCCTCCAACATGGTGCTCGTCGTCGAGCTCGAGGAGGAATCCGACGTCTCGCAGGTCGAGCTCTCCGGCCTCAACGGCAGCGGCGGGGCGTTCGAGATCCGGGTCGGCAACAGCGACGACCTCGGATCCGCCACTGAGGTCACCTCCGGCTCCTTCACGGGACCGACCGTCACCGTTCCCGTGAGCGGCGAGGGCGACGGACCGGCCCGGGCGCAATACGTGTTCATCAACGTGACCGAGCTCCCGCGGCTCGCATCCGCGGCCAACAGCTCGCGGCCGTATGGCCTGCAGGTGGCCGAAATCAAGGTGTCCTGACGTAGCAGAGGCAGGGAATACCGCCGGGCACCGTACCGTTGTGCTGGGCAGACTCGATCACATCCTCCGGCGCCGCCGGACCAACAGGGAGGTTCACCGCGCGTGGCCACTGAAGCAAACGACGCCGTCCGCGATGTCATCATCGTCGGTTCCGGCCCCGCCGGGTACACCGCCGCCGTCTACACGGCGCGCGCCAACCTGAACCCGCTCGTCGTCGCCGGTTCCGTGACCGCCGGCGGCGAGCTCATGAACACGACCGACGTCGAGAACTTCCCGGGCTTCCGCGAGGGGATCATGGGTCCGGACCTCATGGACAACATGCAGGCCCAGGCCGAGCGATTCGGCGCGGAGATCCTCTTCGAGGACGTCGTCTCCGTGGAGCTCGAAGGCCCCGTGAAGCAGGTCGTCCTCGGTAACGGCGACGTCCACCGGGCCCGCGCCGTCATCCTCTCCACCGGATCCGCCTACCGCGAGCTCGGCGTCCCGCGGGAGAAGGAGCTCTCCGGCCACGGCGTGTCCTGGTGTGCGACGTGCGACGGCTTCTTCTTCCGCGACCAGGAGATCGCCGTCGTCGGCGGCGGGGACTCCGCGATGGAAGAGGCGCTCTTCCTGACGAAGTTCGCCTCCAAGGTCACGGTCATCCACCGCCGGGACTCGCTGCGTGCCTCCAAGATCATGGCCGACCGCGCCCTGGAGCACCCGAAGATCGAGTTCATCTGGAACACCGCCGTCGAGGCCTTCGAGGGCGAGGCCAAGGTCAGCGGCGTGAAGCTGCGCAACCTCGTCGACGGCAGTCAGACCACGCTCGCCGTCACCGGCGTCTTCGTCGCGATCGGCAACGACCCGCGCACCGAGCTGATCAAGGACGTCCTGGAGCTGACGCCCGAGGGCACCATCTCCGTCCAGGGTCGCACATCCAAGACCAACCTGGAGGGCGTCTTCGCCGCGGGCGACGTCATCGACCCCACGTACCGCCAGGCCGTCACGGCCGCGGGATCCGGCTGCGTCGCCGCCCTCGACGTCGAGCACTACCTCGCCAACCATGCCGCGGCACCCGCCGCGAGCGCCTCCGTCAGCTAGCGTCCACCACCACCGAAAGGGGCCCACCTTGAGCCACGCAAAAGACGTCACCGACGCCACCTTCCAGTCCGATGTCCTCGAGGCCTCCAAGCCGGTCATCGTGGACTTCTGGGCCGAGTGGTGTGGACCGTGCCGCAAGCTCAGCCCGATCCTGGACCAGATCGCCGCTGAGCACGCGGAGAAGGTCGAGGTCGTGAAGGTCAACGTCGACGACAACCCGGGCATCGCCGCCAAGTACGGCATCACGAGCATCCCCGCGGTCTTCGTGTTCCAAGGCGGCGAGCACGTCGCCACGTCCATCGGCGCGAAGCCGAAGCAGGTCATCGAGCAGGAGTTCGCCGAGTACCTCTAGCCGCCGCTCCCCGAAGAGGCCTTCTGGATCCCCCCACCAAGTAGTTTCGGTGGGGGGATTCGCCTTGATGGGCGAGTCTCTGGGCGAGGCCCGCCACTGAAGGCCATCAGGTGAATTTGCCTCCTGAAGCAACTTATAACGGTGGTTCTCGTCGCCGCAACGCGCCCAGGGACGCTTGGTGGGCTCACCGCCCGAAAGCAACACTCCATTCCACGCCCACGGTCGTCGCGGCGGTCTGTCCAGCCATCATGATCGATGGCGCGCATCGCGTCACCCGCGGCCTTCCTCCGCAGTGGGTGCCCCCCGCCGAGTAGTACTTGATGGAGGCCTTCGATTCGACAGGTACGGTGGGCAGAACTTGAGCCAGCGCTGCCCTGGATGCTGCCTTAGACATTGCATTGAAGTCCCTGCCGTTTCACGTGAAACACGGCCGGCCTCACTGTCACATGCTGCCAGACGCAAGAGGAGCAGGCCATCGGCCTGCCACACACTCATCCTCGTGGCGGAATTGCGGTCCCTCCGGAAGGCAAGGGAGACCCTTAAGGACAACCTCGTGGCCGACGTGAGCCCTTGCAGGGACAAGCTACGCAGAACTCGACCGGCTTCTCATACCGAGAAGACGAGCCCATCGGAGCACTACCAATAGCCGAACACGTACTCCATGACGCCCAGCCTTCCCTGCAGTAGGCAATGAGCATCCATCAGGATCGGCGTTTCACGTGAAACAAGCATGCCGTCCACGCACCCCAGGTCCACGTGAGACTTGAGCGGTTGATTCCCTTTCGATTCCCTACGTCGGGTCAGGTCTCAATGAATCCCGGCGAACATCAAGGACAAAACCTCCCTGTAGCGAGGTATCACCGCGACCTACAGTGGTCGCGCGACAATCGACCCTCTGCGGATCCACGCGTCCCGGTCCCCATCCAGAATCGTGCCGACGTTCGACTCCACGTCCTCGTCTCAGTGAATGTCGGCGCAGGCGTTCAGGATCAGACCAGTCGGACACGAGCGAGGCCGGACGCTGGCCTATCGACGAGTCCGGCTTGACGTCTTTGTCCGAGTCGGAGCCAGGATTCAGGCATCAGACAGCAGGCACCAAGCACTCAAACAACATTCACCTCGACATCGCGGTGGTAGACGGCAACGCTACGTCCCGGCGACTTTGGTCGCGTCGGGCAAGCATTGTACGACCGCACACCCCACCTGCGGGCGTTGCACGTGAAACAGAGGCCCGCATAAATCATCGTCCAAAAAGTACAGGCAGCGTTCAAGCACTACTGCCAGGAGGGGACCCACGGTCCCCACAATATCGATACGACCGATGCGAGCCTCGCGTGATGAGGAGTCCTCGTTGCTCCACGGATGCGCCAAATTCGAGTGCCATCGGCGGTTTGGCTCGACTTGTTCACAGCTCTCTGCAGTTTTCCACAGCGATTCTGTGCATAAGTGGCTCGTTTCACGTGAAACCCAGGCGCTAAGTACGCGGCCGGGGCTCTCCGATGCGGAGTGCCACCCCGATACTGAACTATTTCGCCCGCGGTAAACGGCATCGCCTCTCGAGTGCCTCCTGGAGACTAGTACCCGTAGCAACGAAGTTCGCGTTGCCAGACTGGATTCCCGTTCAGCAATTCTTATGAGCGCGTTGGTGCCTCAGGTCGGGGGTTTGTTGTTTGGTGTTTGGGCGAACACCCGGTCTGAACACGAGGCGAGAAACTGCGCGCGGAGAGCCTGTTTCACGTGAAACCGTTGCTACCAAGAACTCCGTACTTTGGGCACGCGTCAATGTGGTGTAGTTGCGGGGTCCAGGCACCCTCGTGGTGGATCAAACGCGTGGGAGATCAAGAGCCGCGAACGCGAGCGGCACGGAATCCACCTACAACTCCGACTCTGGCGCAGCCGCTAGCGGGTTTCACGTGAAACGCGGTGCTCAACAGGATTCTGAACTCCACAAGGCTTACGGCTCGGTTTAGGATGCCGGCTACGTTCAACAGGAGCCGCCTATCCCGCCCAGGTTAGTGTCTGCCTCACCATTCATTGCTGTGCACGCAGGGTAGGCCCAGCCTCGACCACCGATCACCGATCACACCGGACACTAGCGGCGTGAAGCGCACTCCACACGAAACATTCTCTGAGAGACAAGGGTCCATCCGACCGTTGGTACCCATTCGTCAGTCAAGCAGAGTCAGATACAGACACAGACACGTGTGGCCCCGTTTCACGTGAAACAGGGCCACCGTTGGTCCAACAGCTGAAGATTCGATCTTCAGCAGACCTCTTGGTCCATTTAGCTCTGGCCCTCAGGTGCAATGACCGACATGATGCGATTCAGGTCGTCAACGCTGGCAAACTCAATGCTCACGCGGCCCTTCTTCGCCCCCAGAGTGATCTTCACGTTGGTATCCAAACGATCAGAGAGAGACGTGGCCAAGTAGTCGAGACGCTCATGGCGTGCCGACGAGCGGGGCTTGGTTTCACGTGATGGGCGACGAAGGGAGTCGGACAAGGCGACGATCTCTTCAGTGGCACGAACGGAGAGGCCTTCATAGACGATGCGCTGCGCCAGACGCTCCATATCGGCGGGATCCTGCAATGCCAGCAGCGCACGAGCATGGCCGGCGCTCAGAACGCCGGCTGCCACACGACGCTGCACGAGGGCAGGAAGCTTCATCAACCTCATCGTGTTGGAGATCTGCGGCCTAGAACGACCAATACGTTCGCTGAGCTCATCCTGCGTGCAACCAAACTCCTGGAGAAGCTGCTGATAGGCCGCGGCTTCTTCCAAGGGATTCAGTTGCGAGCGGTGAAGGTTCTCGAGGAGCGCATCACGCAGCAGGTCGATATCAGAGGTTTCCCGGACGATCGCGGGAATCGCCGTCAGGCCCGCCTGTTGTGTCGCCCGCCAACGTCGCTCGCCCATGACGAGCTCGTACTTCTCCGCTCCCTGTTCCGAGCTCGGCCGCACGACGATGGGCTGAAGCAGTCCTACTTCCTTGATGGAGTGGACCAACTCGGCCATGTCCTCTTCGTCGAAGACCTGACGCGGCTGCTTGCGGTTGGGGTGGATGTCTCCCACCGGAACCTCGACGTAGCTGGCACCGGGGACGGCCACGAGCGTTTCACGTGAAACGGCCGGATCCTTGTCCACGGAATCGCCGGCTTCCCTGACAGCCGCCGCGACTCCGGTGGAGGCGGCTACCGGAGCCTCGGCCTCCTCTTCCAGATCTCCATTCGACGCAACGGGCTCAGGAGCCGCGGACACGTCGGAAGCACCCAGATCGAGACCAGACTTGGCCTCGCCGCCGTCAAAGCCCACGGGAGCGAGGCTCGTCGGGGCCCCGGCATCATCGTCTCCCTCCGGGGAAGTCGCCGCACGTCCGGCGGCCCGACCGGTTCCGAGCACATCGGGAATGGCAGGCCTGCGTGAACCGCCCTTGGACGACGGACGCGAAGTGGAGCTCTGATTCGATGCCTGGACAGCTTCGTCGTCGGCTGAACGCCCGGGAGTGAAGAACATATCAACCGGACGCGGTTTCTTGACCGTAGAAGTGCGCTGGGCGGTTGTCGGAGTGCTCTCCGCCGACGACGCGGTTTCGGTTTCCTTGGTCGAGGTAGCCCCAGTCCCAACGGCACCACCTGACATTGCTCCACTGGCGGAACCATGGTCAGATCCCGAAGCCTTCGAGCCGCCATTCTTCGTGGCCGGAGACTTCGCCTTCGCAGCAGAACCCGCCTTCACTGCGGTCGACGACTTTGCTCCGGAGGCAGGCCTAGTAGCACGGGAGGTCTTCGAGGCCCCCTTGCCAGCGGGGGCCGAACCATTCTCCTCGGTCTGGGCGGCAGGCGAAGCGGCAGCCGATGCGCCACGTGAAGTACCCCGAACCGGAACTGCCTCGTCCGCACGTTCGTCGCTCGCTGCCGGGGCGCTGGAGATCAGGGCACCCAGTCCACGTCCTAGGCCACGTCGCTTTTCCGCCATCTGTGTTCCTCCCGGCACCAGTGTCGCCCGTCCGCAGGGCATGAATACTCAGGGACGAGTCTACTGTGCCGTCCTGGGGAACAGGCCTTCGACGGGCCGGAATCAACCGCCGGAGGGTGGATGAAGCACGAGCCACGGACGCTTTCGACGGCGGTGCGGACTACTGTCCGCGTTCGGCGATCTCCGTCGCGGCCTCCCGATAGGACAGTGCGCCGGTCGAGTTGGCGTCGTACGTCATGACCGTCTGCTGGTAGCTCGGCGCCTCGGAAATCCGCACGCTGCGCGGGATGACTGCTCCCAGGACCTGGTGTGGGAAGTGCTCGCGCACCTCGGCGGCCACCTGCGCGGCGAGGTTGGTCCGGCCGTCGTACATCGTGAGCAGGATCGTGGACACCACCAGGTCGGCGTTGAGGTGCTTCTGGATCATCTCGATGTTCTTCAGGAGCTGGCTCAGTCCCTCGAGCGCGTAGTACTCGCACTGGATGGGAATGAGTACCTCGCGGGCCGCCACGAACGCGTTGACCGTGAGCAGGCCGAGGCTGGGCGGGCAGTCGATGAAGACGTAGTCAAGGCGCGGCTCGCCGGCTTCGGCGCGATGCTTCGCGTACTCGTCGAGGGCGCGCCGCAGCCGCTGCTCGCGGGCCACGAGCGACACGAGCTCGATCTCGGCCCCTGCCAAGTGGATCGTGGCCGGGGCAACCATCAAGTGGTCGATGTCGGGGCACGGGGCCACGACCTCCGCGAGCGGCACGTCATTGATCAGGACGTCGTAGATGGAGTCGATGTCGGCATGGTGCTCGATCCCCAGCGCCGTCGACGCGTTGCCCTGCGGGTCGATGTCCACCACGAGGACGTTCAGGCCGGCGGAGGCGAGCGCGGCGGCAATGTTGACCGTGGTGGTGGTCTTGCCGACACCGCCCTTCTGGTTGCTGACCGTGAGGAACCGCGTCGACTCCGGTCGGGGCAGTTCGCGCGCGTTGAGCCGTTCCCTGCGCTTGTTCTCGCTGGCCAACTGGCTCGCCAGCGGAGTGCTCTCGTCCATAGTGTCCATAACGTTCCGAACCGGTGCCTCTGATGGGGAGTGAACTGCTTCTTCCAGTGACGTCTCCGGGGATGCGGACCGCGCATCCTGGCCGGGGGACTCGGTGGCCGCCTCTACCTCGCCGAGCGGCGACACCGCGGCCGCCTCCGCGAGGCCGTCCCGACCCACGCGGGGTGTTTCACGTGAAACCTCCGAAGCGGTGGAACCAACGGCTTCTGGTTGTTTCTCCGCCGCAGCCCGGAAGGCACCACCGAACAAGGCCGCAAAGGGCGGAATCTTCTGTCCGGTCTTGCTCACGTACTGGGCGTCCTTTCAACCGTCGGGGCGACGTACCACCACTACAGACTAGCGGTTCAGGCCGAACCGACGCGGATGCGGACCACGGTCGTGGATTCCTCGAGGACGTCCCCGCCGACGGTCAGCACCTCGGTTCCGCGGCCTCCAAGGCGCTTGATCACCTTGGCCGCCTTCTCGACTTCCTCGGCCGCGCTGCGTCCCTTGATGGCCAGGACCTGACCGGAGCCGTGCAGCAGGGGAATGGTCAGCCCGGCCAGGTTCGAGAGCGCGGACACGGCCCTCGCCGTCGCCACGTCGGCGTCCACCTCGTCCACCACTTGCTCGGCCCGTCCCCGCAGGATGCGGACGTTGTCCAGCCCCAGGTCCTCGACGACCTCGCCGAGCCAGATGCAGCGTCGTTCCAGCGGCTCGATCAGCGTGATGGCCAGATCGGGCCGCGCGATGGCAAAGGTCAGCCCGGGCAGGCCGGCACCGCTGCCGACGTCGGCCACGGCGGCGTCTCGCGGAATCAGCGACGAGACGACAGCGCAGTTGAGCACGTGGCGCCCCCACAAGCGGGGAACCTCGCGGGGGCCGAGCAGGCCCCGCTCCATGCCGGACGTGGCCAGGTGCCCGACGTAGCGCTCGGCGAGGGCCAGCCGGTCACCGAACACGGCCTGCGCCGCGTCCAGCTCCTGCTCCGTTGCCTGATGGGATTCGACCACGGGGGACCTCCGCTTCCGTTCGTGCCGTCGGGACCCTGCCGGGTCCGGTGTGGGAGCCGCCGGTGGGGACCGGCGGCCGGGGGACGTCCTAGGCCCCGGAGAGCGAGACGACGATGTGCCGGCCCGAGCCCTCGCCGTCGGACTCGCTGTCCAGACCCAGGGCCGCGACGGCGTCGTGCACGAGCTTGCGCTCGTACGCGCTCATCGGCGCGAGGGCGACGTCCTCACCCGTCTCACGGGCCTTCGCCACGGCGTCCTCGGCGATCTTCTGCAGCTCGGAGGCCCGCCCCTCGCGGTACCCGTCGATGTCCAGGACCAGGCGCGAGCGGTTGCCCGTCGCGGTGAGCACGGCCAAGCGGGCCAGCTCCTGCAGGGCCTCCAGGGCCTCGCCGTCGCGGCCGATCAGCTCCTTGAGGCGCGAATCCCCGCCCTCCTCGTTGACGATCGAGATGTACGTGCGGCCGGACCGGACCTCGATGTCGATGTCGCCGTCGATGTCGGCGATGTCGAGCAGCTCCTCGAGGTAGTCCGCGGCGACGTCGCCCTCCTCCTCGAGGCGGCTTGCGGGGGCTTCCTGCTCGGCGTCCTCGGTGGCCTCGGGCTGGACGGCCGTCTCTTCAACGTTGCTCATGGGCTACTTCTTCTTCCTGTTCTTACGCTGCGGCTGCTGGCGCTGGCCCTTGGGCTGTTCGACCTGCGGCGGCTCCTCGGCCTCGGCCTTCTTCTGGCCGATGGGCGGCAGGCCCTTGGCGGCACGCCGCTCGTTCAGCTCTCGCTCCGCCTGGGAGCCGGGGGTCGGGTTGTTGCGGATGACGTAGAACTGCTGGCCCAGGGTCCACAGGTTGGAGGCCGTCCAGTAGATCAGGACGCCGATCGGGAAGTTGATGCCGCCGATGCCGAAGACGAGGGGAAGGATGTACAGCATCATCTTCTGCTGCTGCATGAACGGGCCCTCGAGGGCCTCCTTGGTCATGTTCTTGGACATGATCTGCTTCTGGGTGATGAACTGCGAGGCCGTCATGGCCAGGATCATCACGATCGCCACGATGATCACCGACACGGACGGCGAACCCGAATTGATGGTGCCCAGGAAGGTCTCGGAGAGCTTGGCCCCGAAGATCGAGGACTCGTCGAAGCTGCGGACGTGGTGCGGCTGCAGGGCGCCGATGCCGGTGCCGTCGGCGCTTGCCCGCGAGGCGTTGTTCAGCACGGTGAAGAGCGCGAAGAAGAACGGCATCTGCACCAGGATGGGCAGGCAGGAGGAGAGCGGGTTCGTCTTGTGCTTCTTGAACAGGGCGCGCTGCTCGGCGATCATGGCCTGCTGCGAGAGCTGGTCCTTCTTGCCCTTGTACTTGGCCTGCAGCTTCCGCAGGTCCGGCTGCAGCGCCTGCATGGCGCGCTGGGCCTTGATCTGCTTGACGAAGACGGGGATCAGTGCGGTGCGGATCAGGAGCACCAGCAGGATGATGGACAGCGTCCACGTCCAGCCGGAGTCCCCGTCCATGCCGATGAAGGTCAGGCCCTCATGCCACATGAGCAGGATCCACGAGACCACCTGGCGGAAGGGCCACAGCAGCGTGTCAAAGAATTCCATGAACGGTCATGCTCCTTGTGCCGCGTCAGCGGCCTCATCGTCGGCGGGAATCGGCGGATGATTCAACACCATGATCTTCGGGGTCCCGCCTTCGGGCCAAATCCTCCGGCCGGGCGGGACATGGTCGATTCCGCCGTGGCTCCACGGGTTGCAGCGCAGGACCCGGTAGGCGGCGAGGCCGGCCCCCTTCACCGCGCCGTGGACCGTCACGGCCTCGAGCGCGTAGGCGGAACAGCTGGGGAAGTAGCGGCAGACGTCGCCGTAGAGCGGCGAGACGATGCGACGGTAGGCCTTGAGCAGCAGGATCAACAGGCTCCGGGGCACGTCGATGATCCAGCGGACGACGCCGGTGCCCGCCTGGTCCTCATGTCCCGCCATCGCTGCCCTTCCCCGGGGGATTCCCGGTGTGGTACCGCTCTGTCTGGTCCCGCCCGTCCTGCGCCCTCGACGCCTTGGCGGCCGCCGTGGCGAGGGCCGCCACCGTCTCGTCCCTCAGGGCGTCCCATCCGGCGCCAGCGGCCGGAGCCAGGGCCCGGACGACGACGTCGTATCCCGTCGCGTAGCCGTCGGCACCGGGCGCACCCGCCGCGGGGCCGCGCCCGAGCAACCCGGCAGCGACGGCACGCAGCCTTCGTTTAACGAGGTTGCGGGCGACGGCGTTCCCGACGGCCTTGGAGACGATGAAGCCGAACCGTGACGGCGTGCCGTCCGGGAGGCGCCGGGCATATAGCACGACGTTCCGGCGCCCTGAGCGGGCACCGGAACGTACGGTGGTGCTGAAATCCACGGAGGTCCGCAGGCGGTGCTGTCGAGGCAGCACGGCTAGTGGCCGATCGGGCGGTTGGGCCGAATCATGGCGCGTACGGCAGACCGGAGTGGACCGCCGGGTTCCTAGGCGGAGAGTTCGGTGCGGCCCTTGGAACGGCGGGCCGCCAGGATGGCGCGGCCGGCGCGGGTGCGCATACGAAGACGGAAGCCGTGCTTCTTGGCACGACGGCGGTTATTCGGCTGAAAAGTCCGCTTGCTCACAGTAGTAACTCCAAGACGATCATGTGATGCGCCTTAACCCGTTGCTACAAGGGGGAAGAACAGGCTGACGCTCGTATTCAACGTGGTGCGCCCGCCGCTCTCCAGGACCGCTTCCTCCACCCTGACAGGCGGTGGGAAGGGCGTACGGGAGCGCGGAAAACGCACACACAGGACTAAACAACGGTACGGGAGGCCGGGGCTCCGCGTCAAACCGGGCAGGCGGCATCGGCGTCCACATGCTGTGGGGACGGAATCCACAGCTGTGGACGAATCAGGTGTGAGGGGATCGGCCCGTCGCGCACCATCTTGCCCGCCTCATCCCCGGAACCACGGGATTCCCGCCGTGTCGCATCCCGGGCGCGCCGCCGTGCCGGCGGGGGCGATGTTATCCACCGACTGTGAATAACGCTGTGGATGACGGCTAGAATCGGAACTCCAGCGGCCCCGGCACCACGGGGGCCCGGACGCGGTCCGGATCGGACCGATCAACGACACCCGAACGACCAGCCAAGGGGCCGCATCCGTGAGTACCGACGAGTCGAACAGCGTGGGCAGCGCCTGGCGCCAGGTGGTCCGCAACCTCGAGCAGGACGACCGCGTCACGCCGCGCCAGCGCGGATTCGTCGTGCTGGCCCATCCCCTCGGGCTCATCGGAACGACCCTGCTGCTCGCCGTGCCCAACGAGTTGACCCGCGAGGTCATGCAGACCCAGCTCAAGGCGCCCCTCGATGACGCGCTGCGCCAGGTCTTCCAGGACGACATCCTGTGCGCGTTCAGCATCGACGCCGATCTGGTTCCCGAGCCGGCACCCGAGCCCGAACCCGAGGAGCAGCCGATCCGCAAGGACCGGGTCCCCGGCACGCGACCGCAGCCGACGCCGCCGTCGAACTCCCAGGAGTTCGGTCGCTTGAACCCGAAGTACATCTTCGACACCTTCGTCATCGGCGCGTCGAACCGCTTCGCCCATGCCGCTGCGGTCGCCGTCGCCGAGGCGCCCGCCAAGGCCTACAACCCGCTCTTCATCTACGGGGACTCCGGCCTGGGCAAGACGCACCTGCTGCACGCGATCGGCCACTACGCGCGCCACCTCTACAACGGGATCCGCGTCCGCTACGTGAACTCCGAGGAGTTCACGAACGACTTCATCAACTCGATCCGCGACGACGAGGGCGCGAGCTTCAAGCAGACCTACCGCAACGTCGACATCCTGCTCATCGACGACATCCAGTTCCTCGCGAACAAGGACGCGACGCAAGAGGAGTTCTTCCACACCTTCAACGCCCTGCACAACCACAACAAGCAGGTCGTCATCACATCCGACCTGCCGCCGAAGCAGCTCGCCGGCTTCGAGGACCGGATGCGGTCGCGCTTCGAATGGGGCCTGCTGACGGACATCCAGCCGCCGGAACTGGAGACGCGGATCGCGATCCTGCGCAAGAAGGCGACGGCGGAGGGCCTGTCCGCGCCGGACGACGTCATGGAATACATCGCGTCGAAGATCTCCACCAACATCCGCGAGCTCGAGGGCGCGCTGATCCGCGTCACGGCGTTCGCCTCGCTCAACAGCCAGGGAGTCGACATGGCCTTGGCGGAGCAGGTGCTGAAGGACCTCATCACGGACGAGGGCGCCCAGGAGATCACGCCGCAGGCGATCATCGCCCAGACCGCGGACTACTTCAACCTCAGCATCGAGGAGCTCAACAGCAAGTCCCGGACCCGGACGCTCGTCACCGCGCGGCAGATCGCGATGTACCTGCTGCGCGAGCTGACGGACATGTCCCTGCCGAAGATCGGGCAGATCCTCGGCGGCCGGGACCACACCACCGTGATCCACGCGGACCGCAAGATCCGCGAGCTCATGGCCGAACGCCGGGCGATCTTCAACCAGGTCACGGAGCTCACGAACCGGATCAAGCAGCAGCAGCGCGACGGCTGACCACCCCACGGGAACGGTGCGTGGAGCCCCATCGTGCCGAAAGCCACAGCTGTGGATAATTCTGTGGATTCTTAAGTGGACGAGACGGGTCGGCCTGCGCATAACCCCACCCCCTCCTGTGGATCCCTTAAACGACGCGGATTTCTATCCACCGGGATCCTGTAGTTCACCGGAGCCGACCCAACACCTTGTCAACAGGGCAGATCCGGGACGCCGCACGGCGCAGGCGGGTTATCCACAGTATCCACAGCAGTTATTAACACTACGAATCCCCCTTTTTCGAAGAATCCAGATAACAAGTCCCCTCCCTGCCGAACGACCCCGTTCCCCGGATGAACGCCATCCACCGATGCGGACGATCCGGTGCGGTGCCCTGGCGCCTAGGGGCTAAGCTTGCACCGAATACTTGTCGCTCCATGGCTGTGAAAGGCGGAACACTAGGTGAAGTTCAGCGTCGAAAGGGACGTCCTTGCGGAAGCCGTTTCCTGGACCGCCCGTTCACTGTCCCAGCGTCCGCCGTCACCGGTCCTCTCGGGGATCCTGATCACCGCCGGCAACGGGATCGTCGCCCTCGCCGGCTTCGACTACGAGATCTCGGCCAGGATCGAGATTCCCGCGGACACCACGGAAGAGGGCTCCGTCCTCGTCTCGGGCAAGCTCCTCGCGGAGATCTCGCGCAGCCTGCCCCAGGCGCGGGTGACCATCGAGACCGAGGGAACCAAGGTCACCGTCAGCTGCGGACGCAGCCGCTTCCACCTCGCCACCATGCCGGTCGGCGACTACCCCGAGCTCCCGGTGCTGCCGGAACTGGCCGGGGTCGTGGACGGCGAGGCCTTCGCCCAGGCCGTGAGCCAGGTGATCGTCGCCGCGTCGAAGGACGACACCCTGCCGATCCTCACCGGCGTCAAGATGGAGATCGAGGACGACCTCATCACGTTCCTCGCCACCGACCGCTATCGCCTGGCGATGCGCGAGGTCTCCTGGAAGCCCACCGTTCCGGGACTCTCCACCTCCGCGCTCGTCAAGGCCCGCACGCTCAACGAGGTCGCGAAGACCCTGGGCGGATCCGGCGAGCTCAGGATCGCCCTGGGCGAGGACAGCGACCTGATCGGCTTCGAGAGCGGCAACCGCCGCACCACCTCGCTGCTCGTGGACGGGGACTACCCGAAGATCCGCTCGCTCTTCCCCGAGAGCACTCCGATCCACGCGACCGTGAACACGAGCGAGCTCGTGGAGGCCGTCCGGCGCGTCGCGGTCGTCGCGGAACGCAATACCCCGGTCCGCCTCGCCTTCACGGACGGGCAGCTCGCGCTCGACGCCGGCACGGGAGAGGACGCGCAGGCCGAGGAAGCCCTGGAGACGCACCTCGACGGCGAGGAGATCACCGTCGCGTTCAACCCGGCCTACCTGAGCGAGGGCCTGAACGCCTTCGACAGCGAGTTCGTGCGGTTCTCCTTCACCTCGGCCCCCAAGCCGGCCATGATGACGGCGCAGAAGACGATCGACGGCGAGGACGAGGTGGACTACCGCTACCTCGTCATGCCGGTCCGGCTGCCCACCGGCGCCTAGCTGGAGAGCCGCCGCCGGCGATCCCCGTACGGCGGCCCCATCCCAGGACCCCACCCAGGAGGACAACGTGCACATCGGACTCATCGGTCTCGGCAAGATGGGCTTCAACATGCGCGAACGCCTGCGCCGGGGAGGTGTCGACGTCACGGGCTACGACCGCAACCCGGAGGTCTCTGACGTCGCCGACCTCGACGCGCTCATCGCCGCGCTGCCGTCGCCGCGGATCGTCTGGATCATGGTGCCGGCCGGCGCCGTCACGGATTCGGTCGTGGACGACCTCGCCTCGCGATTGTCGACCGGGGATCTCGTGATCGACGGCGGCAACACCCGTTTCAGCGACGACCAGCGCCATGCGGAACAGCTGGCCGGCCGCGGCATCCGGTTCGTCGACTGCGGCGTCTCGGGCGGGGTGTGGGGCCTCGAGAACGGCTACGGGCTCATGGTCGGCGGCGCGGAGGCGGACGTCGAGGAACTCCTGCCCGTCTTCGACGCGCTGCGTCCCCAGGGCGAGCGGGCGGACAGCTTCGTCCACGTCGGGGCAGCCGGCGCGGGACACTACGCCAAGATGGTCCACAACGGCATCGAGTACGGCCTCATGCAGTCCTACGCCGAGGGCTATGAGTTGCTCGCGGCCAAGGACATCATCCGCGACGTCCCCGGGACGTTCGCCGCATGGCAGAAGGGCACCGTGATCCGCTCCTGGCTCCTGGACCTCATGGTCGAGGCGCTGCGCCAGGACCCGGAGCTGTCCCGGATCGCCGGATACGTCGAGGACTCGGGCGAAGGCCGCTGGACCGTGGAGGAAGCGATCGCCAACGGGGTCCCGGCGCCGGCGATCACCGCATCCGTGTTCGCGCGCTTCGCCTCCCGGCAGGACGACTCCCCGGCGATGAAGGCCGTCGCCGCCCTGCGCCAGCAGTTCGGCGGCCACGCCGTCAAGCGCCCGGGCGAGTGAACGGGGGCGTTCCGCCGTGTACGTCTCCCATGTCTCGCTGACCGATTTCCGCAGCTACGCGCAGGCCAACCTCGAGCTCTCGCCGGGCACCACGGTGTTGCTCGGGCCCAACGGGGTCGGCAAGACCAACGTCGCCGAGGCCATCGGCTACCTCGCGACCCTTTCCTCCCACCGCGTCTCCACCGATGCGGCGCTGATCCGCTTCGGCGCTGAGCGGGCGATCGTGCGCGCCCGCGCGGTCCGCGGGACGCAGGCCACCGCCGTCGAGCTGGAGATCACGGCGGGCAAGGCCAACCGGGCCCGCATCAACCGGGCCAATCCCGTCCGGGCCAAGGACGCCGCGGGGATCATCCGGACGGTGTTGTTCGCCCCCGAGGACCTGGCCCTCGTCAAGGGCGATCCCGGGAGCCGCCGGCGCTTCCTCGACGAGTTGCTCGTGCTGTTGCAGCCGCACCAGGCCGCGACGCGGGGCGACTACGAGCGGGTGCTCAAGCAGCGCAACGCCCTGCTCAAGTCCGCCCGGGCCGCGGGGCGCTTCACCTCGGCGCACGAGGCGACGCTCGAGGTGTGGGACCAGCACCTCGCCGAGGCCGGTGCACGCCTCCTGCGCGGCCGCTTGGACACGCTTGAACGCCTGGCACCGCACCTCGACGGCGCCTATGCGGGGATCACGGACGGGTCCAAGGACGTCGGCGCCCTCTACCGCTCGAGCATCACGGGCGAGGTGGACGACGACGGGGCCCCGGCCGGGGACGACGGCGCCGGTGCGGAACTCGCCCGGGCGACGACGGCCGGGCTGGCCGAGCGCTTCCTCGCCGAGCTCGTGGCGCAGCGCCAGCGCGAGCTGGACCGGGGGCTGACGCTGGTCGGTCCGCACCGCGACGAGCTGCACCTGACGCTGGGAGGGGCTCCGGCGAAGGGCTACGCGTCCCACGGCGAGACGTGGTCCCTCGCGCTCGCGCTGCGCCTGGCGTCCTACCGCGCGCTGCTCGAGGACGATCCCCGGGAAGGGGCCGGACCGGTCCTCATCCTCGACGACGTCTTCGCCGAGCTCGACACGGGCCGCCGGGCCCGGCTCGCCGCGCTCGTCGCCGACGCCGAGCAGGTCATCGTCACGGCCGCCGTCGCCTCCGACGTGCCCGCTTCCCTCGGCGGGCGGGTCTTCGCCGTCGCACCGGGAAGCATCGGGATCCCGGCCGAAGCGGCCGGTGTCCCGCTCGGCGGGGTCGGCACGGCCGCGACCGGTCCCGCGGATCCGGGCGACGCCGATCGATCGGACCACGGCGCGGTCACGGACGGCGACGTGGCCCTCGACGACGCCGTGGTTCCGGGCGACGGGGAACCGGGGTCCTCATGAGCGCGGCGCGCGACGGCTGGGACCGGCCCCGGGACGACCCGGACCGCGACGCACCGGAGCCGCTGCTGCCGCCGGTCAGGCCGGGCCCCGCCGCGGGCCGTGGCCAGGCCTTCGAGCCGGACGAGGTGGCGGAGCTGGACGCCGCCCGGGCCATGGTGAACAGGATGCGCGAGGCGGCAGCCCGCCGCGGCGAGGTGCGGATGGACGCGGCCCGCGCCCAGCGTGCGGGGGAACGCCGCGCCGCCGACCGGGCCGCCCGGAGGGCCGGACCGCGGGGCATTGAGTACGACGACGGGCGCGATCCCCAGGGGATCGGCACCGTGTTCGAGCGCATGCTCCGCGACCGCGGATGGTCCTCCCCCGTCGCCGTCGGCTCCGTCCTGACGGAATGGGACGCGCTCGTGGGAGGCCAGGTCGCCGCGCACTGCCGGCCCGAGAGCTTCGAGGGGACCACCGTCGTCGTGCGCTGCGACTCGACCGCGTGGGCGACCCAGCTCCGCCTGCTCAGCAACAGTCTCCTGAAGACGTTCGACGAGAAGCTGGGCCCCGGCGTCGTCACCGTGATCCAGGTGCTGGGACCCTCGGCGCCCAGCTGGCAGAAGGGGCGCCGGCGCATTGCCGGGCGCGGACCGCGCGACACCTACGGATGAGCCGGACGGGTCGCCGGGGCGGACCGCGGTTCCATGTGACAGGACTTCGACAGGGACGCGCCCTAGCGGCCCGTGGGGCTAGCGGGTGTGGAGACCCTCGTGGAGGGGGTGTCCAACGCGTCCTGAGCGGCATTTTTGGCTAATGGGTGGTGTTCGGGGCCGAATCGACGCGCTCCGGCGGGGCTTAAGCGGTAGAATCGTAGACGTGGCGTCTCGCCGTGAGGGTGAGACGCCGGTTCATGTGGTCTCCGCCGAGCGGCGGCGGCCCGCCGTCCCTGGACAAGGAGTCTGCAGCGCCTGTGGATACTGAGAACACCACCCCGAACGATCCGTCCGACGACGCGGCAGACACCGGGGCAGGATCCTCCGACACCGCCGCGGAGGCGCCGGAGGCCACCGGCGACGACGAGCGGATGGCCAACGGCAACCGCAAGGTGACCAACGAGTACGGCGCGAGCGCCATCACCGTGCTCGAGGGGCTCGAGGCGGTCCGCAAGCGTCCCGGCATGTACATCGGCTCCACCGGCGCGCGCGGCTTGCACCACCTGGTCTACGAGGTCGTCGACAACTCCGTCGACGAGGCCCTCGCCGGCTATTGCGACCACATCAAGGTCACCCTCCGCGAGGACGGCGGCGTCCGCGTCGTGGACAATGGCCGCGGCATTCCCGTGGACATCCACCCCACCGAGGGCAAGCCCACGGTCGAGGTCGTCATGACCATCCTGCACGCCGGCGGCAAGTTCGGCGGCGGCGGCTACGCGGTCTCCGGCGGCCTCCACGGCGTCGGCATCTCCGTCGTGAACGCGCTCTCCGTGCGCGTCGACACCGAGGTCCGCCGGCAGGGCCACGTGTGGAGCATGGGCTTCGCCAACGGCGGCGTGCCGCAGGGCGAGCTCGTCCAGGGCCCGGCGACCGCTGAGACGGGCACGACGCAGACGTTCTACCCGGACCCGGAGATCTTCGACACGATCGACTTCGACTTCGAGACGCTGCGCGCCCGCTTCCAGCAGATGGCCTTCCTCAACAAGGGCCTGCGCATCACGCTCACGGACGAGCGGGTCCTCGAGGAAGCCGGCGAGGAGATCGCCGAGGAGTCGGAGGAGGGCGCCGAGGAGGCGGCCGAGCCGAAGCACCGCGTCGTGGACTACCTCTACAAGGACGGCCTGCTGGACTACGTCAAGCACCTCAACGCGTCCAAGAAGGTGGAGCTCGTCCACGAGGACGTCATCGCCTTCGAGTCCGAGGACGAGGACAAGAAGATCTCCGTCGAGATCGCGATGCAGTGGACCACGGCCTACTCCGAGTCCGTGCACACCTACGCGAACACCATCAACACGCACGAAGGCGGCACCCACGAGGAGGGCTTCCGCGCGGCGATGACCTCGCTCATCAACCGCTATGCCAAGGACAAGGGCATCCTCAAGGAGAAGGACGAGAACCTCACGGGCGACGACATCCGCGAGGGCCTCACGGCCGTCATCTCCGTCAAGCTCGGCGAGCCCCAGTTCGAGGGCCAGACGAAGACCAAGCTCGGCAACTCGGTCGCCAAGGGCTTCGTGCAGGGAGTCGTCAACGAGGAGCTCGGCGACTGGCTCGAGCGCAACCCGAACACGGCGAAGGACATCATCCGCAAGGCGCTCTTCGCGGCCCAGGCCCGGCTCGCGGCCCGCAAGGCCCGCGACAACGCCCGCCGCAAGTCGCCGCTGGAGTCCTTCGGCATGCCCGGCAAGCTCGCGGACTGCTCCTCGAAGAACCCGGTCGAGTGCGAGGTCTACATGGTGGAGGGCGACTCCGCGGGCGGTTCCGCCAAGCGCGGCCGCGACCCCCGCACGCAGGCGATCCTCCCCCTGCGCGGCAAGATCCTCAACGTCGAGCGCGCCCGCCTCGACAAGGCGCTCGGCAACGCCGAGGTGCAGTCGATGATCACCGCGTTCGGCACGGGCATCGGCGAGGAATTCGACATGGCCAAGCTGCGGTACCACAAGATCGTCCTCATGGCCGATGCCGACGTGGACGGCCAGCACATCACGACCCTGCTGCTGACCCTCCTGTTCCGCTACATGCGCCCCCTCATCGAGAACGGCTACGTCTACCTCGCCCAGCCGCCGCTGTACCGGATCAAGTGGTCCAACGCGGCGCACGACTACGTGTACACGGACAAGGAGCGCGACGCCGCCCTGACCGCCGGCGCCGCGGCCAACAAGCGCCTGCCCAAGGACAACGGCATCCAGCGCTACAAGGGCCTCGGCGAGATGGACTACACCGAGCTGTGGGACACCACGATGGACCCCGACCGCCGCACGCTGCGCCAGGTCACCATGGAGGACGCCGCGGCCGCGGACCAGATCTTCTCCGTGCTCATGGGCGAGGACGTCGAATCGCGCCGCAACTTCATCCAGCAGAACGCCAAGGACGTGCGCTTCCTGGACATCTAGCCCGGACCGCCCGCCGAAGCCACGCAGACTTTGTGAATTGAGAGAAAGAACCCGATGAGCGACGAGACGCCCGAGACCCCGCAGGACCCGGGGCAGCAGCCCCTCGAAGGCCGCGTGACCGACCGCGTCGAGCAGGTCGACCTGCAGACCGAGATGCAGCGGTCCTACCTCGACTACGCGATGGCCGTGATCGTGGGACGCGCCCTCCCGGACGTGCGCGACGGCCTCAAGCCCGTGCACCGCCGTGTGATCTACGCGATGTACGACGGCGGCTACCGCCCCGACCGCTCCTACAACAAGTGCGCCCGCGTGGTCGGCGAGGTCATGGGCCAGTACCACCCGCACGGCGACAGCGCGATCTACGACGCCCTGGTCCGCCTCATCCAGGACTGGACCATGCGCTACCCGCTGGCGCTCGGCCAGGGCAACTTCGGTTCCCCCGGAAACGACGGCGCGGCCGCTCCCCGCTACACCGAGACCAAGATGGCCCAGCTGGCCATGGAAATGGTCCGGGACATCGACGAGGAGACGGTCGACTTCCAGGACAACTACGACGGCAAGAACCAGGAGCCGACGATCCTGCCGGCGCGGTTCCCGAACCTGCTGGTCAACGGCTCGTCCGGCATCGCCGTCGGCATGGCCACGAACATCCCGCCGCACAACCTGCGCGAGGTCGCCGACGGCGTGCAGTGGTACTTGGAGAACCCCGAGGCCAGCCGCGAGGAGCTGCTCGAGGAGCTGCTCAAGCGCGTGAAGGGACCCGACTTCCCGACCGGCGCGCTGATCCTGGGCCACAAGGGCATCGAGGACGCCTACCGGACCGGCCGCGGTTCCATCACGATGCGCGCGGTAGTCAACGTCGAGGAGCTCCAGGGCCGCACGTGCCTCGTGGTCACCGAGCTTCCCTACCAGGCCAACCCGGACAACCTCTCCATCAAGATCGCCGACCTCGTCAAGGACGGCAGGATCCAGGGCATCGCCGACCTGCGCGACGAGTCCTCGGGCCGCACGGGCCAGCGCCTCGTGATCGTGCTCAAGCGCGACGCCGTCGCCAAGGTCGTGCTGAACAACCTCTACAAGCACACCGAGCTGCAGTCCAACTTCTCCGCCAACATGCTCGCGCTCGTCGATGGCGTGCCGCGCACGCTGTCCCTCGACGCCTTCATCCGGCACTGGGTGGCGCACCAGGTCGAGGTCATCGTGCGCCGGACGCGGTTCCGCCTGCGCAAGGCCGAGGAGCAGGCCCACATCCTGCGCGGCCTGCTCAAGGCGCTCGACGCCCTCGACGAGGTCATCGCCCTCATCCGCCGTTCCTCCACGGTCGAGGACGCGCGCGAGGGGCTCAAGGAGCTCCTGGACATCGACGACGTGCAGGCCCAGGCCATCCTGGACATGCAGCTGCGCCGCCTGGCCGCCCTCGAGCGGCAGAAGATCCAGGACCAGCACGCCAAGCTCGAGCTCGAGATCGCCGAATACAAGACGATCCTCGCCGATCCGGTCAAGCAGCGCGGCATCATCTCCGACGAGCTCGGGGAGATCGTCGACAAGCACGGAGACGACCGCCGCACCCGGATCCTCATGGGCTACGACGGCGACATGTCCATGGAGGACCTGATCCCCGAAGAGGAGATGGTCGTCACCATCACCCGCGGCGGCTACGTCAAGCGCACGCGCAGCGACAACTACCGTTCGCAGAACCGGGGCGGCAAGGGCATCCGCGGCGCGCAGCTGCGCGGCGACGACGTCGTGGAGCACTTCTTCGTCACGACGACCCACAACTGGCTGCTCTTCTTCACCAACCTCGGCCGCGTGTACCGGACCAAGTGCTACGAGCTCGCCGAGGGAAGCCGCGATTCCAAGGGCCAGCACGTGGCCAACGTCATGGCCTTCCAGCCCGGGGAGACGATTGCCCAGGTCCTGGATTTGCGCAGCTACGACCAGGCCCCGTACCTGGTGCTCGCCACCAAGAACGGCCTCGTCAAGAAGACCCGGCTCGCGGACTACGACACCAACCGCTCGGCCGGTGTCATCGCGATCAACCTGCGCGAGGGCGACGAGCTCGTCTCGGCGCAGCTCGTTTCCGAGACGGACGACCTCATGCTGGTCTCCCGCAACGGCCAGTCGGTCCGCTTCACCGCGACCGACGAGGCGCTGCGCCCGATGGGCCGCGCGACGAGCGGCGTGACGGGCATGAAGTTCCGCGGAGACGACGAACTGCTCAGCGCCGACGTCGTGACCGAGGGCTCCTACTCCTTCATCGTCACCGACGGCGGCTATGCGAAGCGCAGCTCCGTGGAGGAGTACCGCGTGCAGGGACGCGGCGGCCTCGGCATCAAGGTCGGCAAGTTCGCCGAGGACCGGGGGCACCTCGTCGGCGCGCTGATCGTGCAGGAGGAGGACGAGGTCCTCGTCGTCATGGAGGGCGGAAAGGTGGTCCGCTCCGCCGTGACCCAGGTGCCGGCGAAGGGCCGCGACACCATGGGCGTGATCTTCGCGAAGCCGGACAAGAAGGACCGGATCATCGCCGTGGCGAGGAACACCGAACGCGGCCTGGCGGCCGAGCCCGAGGACGATGCAGTACCGTTGGATGCAGATCAAGCCCGGGACGCCGTCGGCAGCGGTCCGTCGCAGGAAGCCCCGGCAGGTACCGCGGGATCCCCAGCGGAGGCCGCGGACGACGCCGGCCACGGCACCGAAGGCACCGAGAATGACGGAGGTAATGCGTGAGCACCCCCAACACCCCGCGCCCGGGAGCGCAGCGCCCGGCCTCCCAGCCGGGTGGCCGTCCGGCCGCACCGCGGCAGGCCCCGTCCGGCCAGCGCCCGGCGGCGCAGGGACAGCGTCCCGCCGGAACCCAGCAGCGCCCCGGACAGCCGCGTCCGGCGGGGCAGCGCCCGGCCCAGCGCCCCCAGCAGCTCGTGCGCCCGGCGCCCAAGGCCAAGGTCCGCAAGGCCCGCCTGCTCGTCAGCAAGATCGATCCCTGGTCCGTGCTGAAGATGTCCTTCCTGCTCTCCGTGGCCCTCGGCATCGTGACCGTCGTCGCCGCCGTCGTGCTCTGGACCGTCCTGGACCTCACGGGCATCTTCGACCGGGTCAACGACCTGCTGCGCGAGGTCGCCGGGACCGAGAGCAGCTTCAACCTCCAGGAGCTCGCCTCGCTCGGACAGGTGGCCTCCTTCGCGACGATCATCGCGGTCGTGAACGTCGTCCTGCTCACGGCGCTGTCGATGCTCTCGGCCGTGCTCTACAACATCTCCTCGACGCTCGTCGGCGGCATCGGCATCACGCTGACCGACGACTGAACCGCGGAACGCCTCGGCCGCTCCCCGCACGGGGGGCGGCCGATTTGTTTTCCCGCGGAATCGTCGGGTAAAGTCATATCTCGTCCTGATGGGACGGTGAGGGCGTATAGCTCAGGCGGTTAGAGCGCTTCGCTGATAACGAAGAGGTCCCAGGTTCAAGTCCTGGTACGCCCACGGAATCCCCACTGACGGTCCGGGAGGATCCCCATGAAACGACTGCTGTTCCTCGCGGCCGCGCTCGTGGGCATCGCTACCTACAATAAGTGGAAGGATGCCGAGGTGGAGAAGTCCACCTGGAGCCGGTCGACCGATTCGGTGGACTAGCCCCGTACGGGGGCATGGCGCAATTGGTAGCGCACCTGCTTTGCAAGCAGGGGGTTAGGGGTTCGAGTCCCCTTGCCTCCACCGACGACGAAGGGCCCCGGGCAGCAGCCCGGGGCCCTTCGCGCATCCCGATCGAATCCGCGAGGACAACTGCCCATTTCTCCCGAGCGTGGCATGGCGGGTCGATGCGACTCGCCGGGTTCCGGAGCACGGGAGCACCGGGAAGCGGGAAGAAGCGTCACGGATCGTGTCCGACGACGCAGCCGCCCGGCGGCGGTGGCACAGTGGTGGGGTGATCTTCCTCCTGGCGGCCATCGGCGTCCTCGGCGTCGGGGCGTCCGGCCCGCTCATCGCCGCGACACCCAGCGTGCCCCCGATGGCCATGGCCTTCTGGCGCAACGCGATCGGCGGCGTCGTCATGGCCGCACCCGTCCTGGTCCGCCGTCCCGCCTCCCTGCTCAGGGCGGGGCGGCGTGAATGGGGCTGGAGCGCGGCGGCCGCCCTCGCGCTGGCCCTGCACTTCGTCTGCTTCACGACGTCGATCCGCATGACGTCCGTCGCCGCCGCCACCGCACTCGTCTGCCTCCAGTCCGCCTGGATCGCCCTGTTCCAGGTGCTGCGCGGCGTGCGCTTCCCGCCGCTCGTGGGCATCGGCATCGGGGTGGCCTTCATCGGCGTCGTCGTCATCACCGGATTCGACCTCGGCGGCTCGGCCGAGGCCCTGCGGGGAGACCTCCTCGCCCTCGTCGGCGGGGCGCTCGCTGGCGCCTACACGCTCGCGGGGTCCAAGGCCCGCGAGACGATGTCGACCGGCGCGTACACCGGACTCTGCTACGTCCTCACGGCCCTGATCCTCCTGGCCCTGTGCCTCGTCTTCGACGAACCGCTGTGGGGCTTCCCGCCCGAGGGCTGGCTCGGGATCATCGCGCTCACCGTCTGCGCCCAGCTCCTCGGCCACAGCGTCTTCAACCACCTGCTCAACGCCCTCGGTCCGCTCACCGTGTCCACGATCATCCTGCTCGAGATCCCCGCCGCGGCGCTCCTGGCCGCCGGCTTCCTGGGCGAGCGGCTGCCCGCGGGAACCTACGGCGGGCTCGTGCTCATCCTCGCGGGCCTCGTGGCCGTCGTGCGGGGACAGCGGCGCCGTGGCCCCGGCGTCGTCCTCGCCGAACCCGGGCTCGGCGCCGACTGACGTCACGCTGCCGCTCGGCTCAGATGCCGCCGCGGCGCACCGGCTGCGAACTGCGCGCCGTGTGGAGGTAGCGCAGCATCTTCGCCGGGTAGTAGATCGACATGAAGATCAGCATCGGGATCTTCAGGACCTGCTTGTTGATCTGGTGGGCCTTGTACGTGCGGTCGAACCGCGTGACGTAGTACCGGTAGTCCTTCGGCGAGTCCTCGAGACGGCGTGCCGACATCCCCGAGACCATGGCCGGGACGTAGCGGATCAGCAGGTCGTGGTCCGCCAGGTGCAGCGAGATGTCGATGTCCTCGTGGAACTCGTCCGCCTCGTCGCGGCAGACCTCGCCCGCGATCTCGGCCCAAGCGGAGGCCCGCAGCGCCATGTTGGAACCGAAGAGGAAGTGGTACTGCTTGTAGGCGACCTTGAGGACCAGCTGGCGCATCTTGTCGTCCGCCTTCAGGCCCCAGCGGCGCATGGGCATGTCGTAGTAGACGACCGGTCCCGTGGCCGCCATGACCTCCGGGTCCATAAAGGCGGAGGAGACCTGTTCCACCCAATCCGGTTCGAGGACGGAATCCGCGTCGATGCGGCCCAGGACCTCGCCGCTCGCCTGGGCGAGGCCGAAGTTGCGGGTCGGGATCAGCCCCTGCTCACGGTCCTGGGAGACGAGCCGGATCGGGGCCTCCGGGTACTCCGCCTGCATCTGCGTCACGATGGCCGCCGTGGCGTCCGTGGACATGTTGTCCACCACGATCACCTCGTGCGCGGGTACGGTCTGGTAGATCGCGGCGACCAGGCACTGCCTGATCACGCTCTCCTCGTTGTAGGCGGGGATGACGATCGAGACGGCGGGCCTGTAGGGCCCGGATCCGCCGAAGGGTTGGTCCTCAATCACAGCGCCAATCTACCAGCGCCCGGACGCACGGAAGGGGAGGCCCGCGCCAACAGGCCTCCCCTTCCCGGACCACCGCTTGGCGGCCTCCGGGGTGCTACGTGGCGGTGTCCTCCGAAGAGGCCCGGCGCCCGCCGCGGGGACCGGGCTTCGGGGCGGCATCCTCGGCCTCCCCGGCAGCGTCGGCCGCGAGCTCGGCGTCGACGTCGCCGGCGTCCTCCGGAGCGGCGGCCTCCTCAAGGTGGGCGCGCACCTCCTCGACCGTGGACTCCGTCTCCGGGGCCTCGGGCGCCGAGGCAGCGGCGGCATCCGCCGCGGGGACATCGGCCGTGGCGGAGGTCGGGGCCGCCGAGGAGGACGGGACCGGGGCGGGCTCGACCGGGGCCGGCGCCTTCCACGGATCCTCGACCGGCTTCGAGGCGCGCCACGCGGCGACGCCCGCCGCAGCAGCGGCCGCGATGATCCCGAAGATCAGCAGTCCGCGCTTGCGTCCCTTGCGGGCCTGCTCCTTCTTGAGCTGCTTCGAGGCCTGCTTGGCGGCCTCGGCGGCGGCCGTCTGGGCGCGCTTGAGGGCCTTCTTGTCACCGGTCACGCTCGCGACGGCCTGGTGGACCGGCAGCGGGAAGCGCGCGGAGTCGAGCTTGTGGGCGGTGAAGTCCGCGGCCTCGCCGAGCTTCGCGCTGGCGGCCGGGATGTAGTCCTTCACCACGACGTCGCGGGCATGCTGCAGGGCCGGCGTCGCCTTGTCGAGCGTCTCCTGGAGCTTGGGCGATGCCTGGTCGACAACCTGCGAGATCTTCGGAGCGACCTTGTCCAGGCCTTCCTGGATCTTCGGGGTCACGCGGGCGACGCCGTCGGCGATCTCCGTGGCGGCCCGGTGCAGGCCCTCCTGGATCTTCGGCGAAGCGGTCTCGATCCCCTTCTCCAGACGGGGAACGGCCCACTGGACGGCTGCCTCCACGCGGGGTGCGGCCCAGTCGCGGGCCTCGCCGACTCCGTTGCCGACCGTCTCTCCCAGGTCGCGGGCAATGCGTTCTGTCTTCTTCACACGTTCCTCCCGATTTGTTGGAGCATCGTGGCCTAGCCTACGCCGTGGCCCCCGGGCGTGCTATTCCGTCCGGGGCATATGCGGCCCGGGCTCCCCGGTTGTTCACTGTCCGCGTAGCGGATCAGCAAGGCGGGCGGGGGCGTCGTGGAAGAATGGGGCGCATGACTGCAATCCCCACGCACAAGGCCACCATTCACACGAACCGGGGCGACATCCTGGTCAATCTCTTCGGCAACCACGCCCCGAAGACGGTCAAGAACTTCATCGGCCTCTCCACCGGCGAGCAGCAATGGGTGCACCCGGAGACGGGCGAGGAGAAGACCGGGACCCCGCTCTACAACGGGACGATCTTCCACCGCATCATCAGCGACTTCATGATCCAGGGCGGGGACCCGCTGGGCCAGGGCGTCGGCGGCCCGGGCTACCGCTTCGACGACGAGATCAACCCGGACCTCGACTTCACCCAGCCGTACAAGCTGGCCATGGCCAACGCCGGCATCCAGATGGGCCGCGGGACCAACGGCTCGCAGTTCTTCATCACGACCGTTCCGACGACGTGGCTGCAGGGCAAGCACACGATCTTCGGCGACGTGACCGACGAGGCCTCGCGCAAGCTGGTCGCCGAGCTGAATTCCGTCCCGACCGACGGCCGCGACAAGCCGCTCGAGGACGTCGTCGTCACCTCGATCGACATCGACGAGGCCTAGTCACGGCGCGGCCAGGGCCGCGCAACACGGCGGGTTCTGCCGCAGGGACCATGGAACCTGCGGCAGGACCCCTTCCGTTTAACCACCGACGATTCCACTGCAGGAGATCCCATGGCCTACGGCCTTCCCGAGCAGCAGCCAGCGGGCCAGGTCCCCGTCTGCCCCCGACACCCGGACCGCCCCTCCTACGTCCGCTGCCAGCGCTGCGGGCGCCCCGCCTGCCCCGAATGCCAGCGTCCTGCGGCCGTCGGCGTGCAGTGCGCAGACTGCGTCGACGAGGCGCGGAAGCGGATGCCGACCCAGCGCACCGCCCTCGGCGGCCGCGCCCGGGACGGCAGGCCCGTGGTGACCTACACGCTCATGGTCCTGTGCGCGGTGGTGTTCCTGGGACAGTTCCTGCTGCCCACGCTCTCCGACCGCCTGCTCTACGCGGGGGTCTACACCGGCAGCGAGCCGTGGAGGATGCTGACCGCCACGTTCCTGCACTCGACGAGCTTCCTGATGCACATCGCGTTCAACATGTACGCGCTCTTCGTGATCGGCCAGGCGCTCGAGCCGATGCTGGGCCGGATCCGCTTCCTCGCGCTGTACCTCCTGTCCGGCTTCGGCGGTTCCGTCGCCGTGCTGATGCTCGAAGACCCGAGGATCGGCGTCGTGGGCGCCTCCGGTGCGGTCTTCGGCCTCTTCGGCGCGCTGCTGGTGGTGATGCGGGCGCGTGGGGGGAACTTCACGCCGATCCTCGTGATCATCGGCATCAACCTGGTGATCGGCTTCATTCCGGGGCTCAACGTCTCGTGGCAGGCCCACGTCGGCGGACTGGCGACCGGGGCGGCGCTCGCCGCGATCATGGCGTACGCGCCGCGGGGGAAGCACCGTGCCACTGTTCAATGGGCCGGCATCGCTGCCGTCGCGGTCCTGCTGACGGTCCTGACGTGGGTGGGATGGCAGACCGTCCCCGCGCGCGTCTTCGGCGCCTGACCACGGAGCACGAACCATCCACAGGGTTTATCCACACTGTTAATAACTCACACCCGTGTAATTCACTTAGCCTCGATCCACCGACGGGCGATGTAGTCGGGGGCTGGATTTCTGAAGCAGCCTTGAGCGGGATTTTGGCATGACCGTGTAGCCGGCCTCGCTGCCGGTCGTGTTCCACGGTGGGTTCCCTCTGTCGCGCCGGTGTCGGCTGGTGGATGGCTTCTATGCGGGCTGCGGTGGCCGGTGGCGGGCGGTGAAGAGTCGTTCGAAGGCTTGCTGCCAGGGCCAGGACTCGGGCAGGCGTATCCGGATTCTGCGGGCGCTGGAGACGATCCGGGCCGGCAGGTTCACCAGCCGGGCCCGGATAGTGCCGGTGCGGGCCCGGGTGAAGGTCCCGGCGGCGAGGATCCCGGCTGCACGGGTGAGGTTGTAGGCCATCACCGCGCAGGCCAGCCAGGCGCTGTTGGCCCAGAAGTGTCCGGAGGGCAGGTGGGCCAGGGCGCTGTCCTTGAGATCGGCGTTGACTTGCTCGATGATCGCGTGTTGTCGGTGGGCCTTGTCGGCGGCCACGGTATCCAGGACCTCGGGATCGGTGGTGGTGAAGAAGGCATGGAACCGGTGGGTGTCGAACAAGGTCGGCTGCCCGTCGCCGTGTTTGGGGTTCAACTCGGGAATCCGGCGCACCACCAGCCGTCCGGGGATCCTCTCGGCCTTCTTCCGGGATGTGAAGGCGGTGAAGGGGACCTCGGCGACCTCGGCCTTCGAGGTCCAGGTGTCGGTGCCCTCGTCGTAGATCGCCTGTGGGTACTTGATGCCGGTCCAGGCCTGCTCGTCGATGGTGGCGATGGCCTTCTTGACTGCTTTGTCCATCCGCACGGTGACGGAGACATCGGCCCCCGCGGTGAGCGCGGCAGCCACGGTGGGGTGTCCGTAGAAGGCGGAATCGGCGCGAACCAGTACCCGGGTGCCGGCGGCCGGAGGCATTCGCTTCAGGGTGGCCAGTGCGTCGGCGACGAACCGGGAGGCCCCGCGTGGGGAGCCCACCGCGCCGCGGCGCAGGCGTTGGCCCAGGATCACCGGGGCCGTAGTCTCGGTGCTGGCGGTGGCCAACAGGGCATTGAGCCCGCGGACTCCGGAGTATCCGTATCCGGAGCCCTGCTTGGCGTAGCCGTGGACTTCGATGATCGTGTCGTCCACATCCACGAACACGAATCCTCCTGCGCCGTCTGCCGGAGCGCCCAGTAGCGGGGCCCGGTCGGCCAGGTTCGCCAAGAGCCGGGTGGCGACCGCGTCGAGCTGGCGGACGTGCCCGAAGGTGAAGGCGCGCAGGAACGAGCCCAACGTCGAGGGCGCATAACAGGCACTGAAGACCCGCTTCATCGCCCCATGGCGCAGTACCGCCATATCGTCGATCGAATCGGCGCCGGCACACATGCCAGCCACCAAGGCCGCGACCTTCGCCCCGGCATTGGCGCCCTTGTCCGTCGGCACCGTCAGCTGCCTGCCGGCCAGTGAGTGCAAGCCCGATTCTCGCGCCAGTTCCATCACCGGCACCAACCCCGCGGAACCGACGAGGTTCGGTTCGTCGAAGGAAACTGACAGTGCGGCCCGGGTGTGGGAAACTTGCATCTACGAGATGCCCTCTCATCGCGGTGGAACGGAACCCTGAACAAGTCCCATTCTTCCCGGTCAGACGGGCATTTCGTGCTTAATTACGTCCCACCTCAAGCGTGACGGTCGGTGGATCAAGGCT